>CAZLYT010000455.1:0-2253 GCA_964563515.1 uncultured Candidatus Competibacteraceae bacterium
TTCGCGGCAAGCACAGCTTCGGGGAAGTGCAGGGTTCGGCGGGCTGTATGCGTGCGCTCTTCGCTCAGATTGAGCGGGTGGCAACGACCGACTCCACGGTGTTGCTCACCGGCGAGACCGGCACCGGCAAGGGCGCTATCGCTCGCGCGATTCATGAGCGCAGCCAACACATGGAGCGCCAGTGCATCCTCAAGGTGCTAAATGACACAGCTTGGCTGATCGAGGGGCCACGCGGCGTCGCGTCGCAGCTCGGGCTCAAACCGAGCACGCTGCGCTCCAGGATCCTGAAGCTCAAGATCAGGCGGCCGAGTGCAGCTTGATCCCGCGGTTGCGTCACAAACGACACGGCGTAGGGTGGGTTAGCGCAGCGTAACCCACCGTCCAATTGGGGCGTTGTAGGGTGCATTACGCTTCGCTAATGCACCCTACGCACCTACGCACCTTGGGCCGATTTGGTTTACGGCGTTTCGCCACCGGTGATCAGGCGAGTGCCGCGGCGGAAGGTCAGATAGGCCCAGAACCACCAGGCTGGGGGACCCGACAACCGCAGCCTTCCCAGGTCCACACCGCCGAGCGGCGCCCGATGGTGGCCAGGCTACCCTGGTGTCGGTAGCGGAAGGGCGCCGGCGGCGGGCGCCCTTCCAGTCGGGCGCGCACCACTTCGGCCACGTGGTGACCCCCTTGTTTTTCGGCTGGCGCGAGTCCCGGCACCGGCTTGCCTTCCCACGCTTCCACGTAGGCCGTGTCGTCGATGGCGAAGATCCCCGGTAGCCCCGGCACCTCCAGATTGGGACCGACCTTCAGTCGCCCGGCTCGATCGGCTTCCCACTCCAGCCAGCGGGCGGCTGGCGACGCCATGACCCCCGCGGCCCAGATCACGGTTCTCGCCTCGACCCGCTCACCGGCGACGACCACGCCCTCGGCGTCCACTGCCTCGACCTTCTGGGCTGTGCGCACCTCGACGCCGAGCTCGTTCAGGGCCCGTTCGGTCTCCGCCGACAGCGCCTCGGGGAAGGCCGCCAGCAGGCGAGGACCGGCTTCCACCAGCAGTACTCGGGCCTGGCTCGGGACGGCACGGCGAAACTCCCCGCTCATGCCGTGTCGAGCGAGCTCCGCCATGGCGCCGGCGAGCTCGACACCGGTGGGTTCGCCCCCGATCACCACGAAAGTCAGCTGGCGCTGGCGCTCGTCGGGATCATCGGTCTGCTCCGCCCGCTCGAAAGCGAGCAGCAGCCGTCACGCAGATCGGTGGCGTCCTCCACCTGCTTGATTCCAGGGGCCCACCGCGCCCAGTCGTCACGGCCGAAGTAGCTGTGGCGGGCGCCGGTGGCGAGGATCAGGGTATCGAAGGCGAGTCGCTCACTGCCCATGAGCACCTGGCGCCGCTCGATGTCGACTCTTGTGACCTCGCCCAGCAGCACTCGGGCATTGGGTTGGTCCCGGAACAGCTCCCGGATCGGGGTGGCGATGTCGGCGGGCGATAGCATCGCCGTCGCCACTTGATACAGCAGCGGCTGGAACAGGTGGAAGTTGCGGCGATCGATCAACACCACCTCGCAGGGCGCATCCGCCAACGCCCGGGCAGCGCTCACGCCGCCGAAGCCGCGCCGACGATGACCACCCTCGGGAGCTTGCCGAGCCCTGCTCTCACGGAATCTTCGGCCCGTGCAAACCATCGCCGCACGGCACCCCAGCGAGTAGGGCAGGATGGGGTGCAATCAGCGAGAGTGGTGTGGCATCGATGGCGGCCACCATCACCATCACCATCACCACCGCCACGCCCGCGGCCGCTCGGGTGGCGAGGCCCAGAGCCAACAACACCGGCACAGCCAGCAGCAGGATTGGGTACGCGCCAGACCCTGCTCCTGCTGCCACTAGGCCCGGGACCAACGCGCCTCGCACGGCGAGCAGCGCGAGCGGGCCAAGGTATCCGGTGATGCTCTCGAACACGGCGACAAAACCCGCGGCCAGAGGCATCGCCGAGGCCCCCAATCCCCGCACCAGGAAGTGGTCCAAAGACAGCGCGCCGGCGCCCATTATCACGTACCAGCCGAAGATCACCGCCCGATAGAGGTGCTCCGGCAAGGCCGGGTACTCGAGCTGAATGACCAGAGACAGTGCCAACAAGGGCAGGGCGGCGAATCGCGTGCCCAAGCCCAGCACGAGCAGCACCGGGCAAATCAGCTCGATGGCAGCCCAGCTCCAGGCCGCCGTGACCGGGTCGAGCCAGCTCACCCGATACTCGTGCCTGGC
>CAZLYT010000456.1:0-4344 GCA_964563515.1 uncultured Candidatus Competibacteraceae bacterium
AAGACTGCAAGCAGATCAGCCGCATGGCCATAGGGGCCGTAGATTTTCTCGCCCAGCACCGGATAGAGAGCCGAACGCATGGCGAGGGGTAATCCCTTGCGGTAGGCAAAATAGACTAGCGTCAAACCTACCAGTACATACACCGCCCAGCCGTGAAGCCCCCAATGAAACAGCGTCAGTCGAATTGCAACCTGAGCGGCATCCGCCGTCTGCGGTTCTATTCCGGCGATTTCAATATAGGGATTGCCCTGAAAATGATAGATCGGTTCGGCGACGCTCCGGTACAGTAAACCAAGCCCGAGGCCGGCGCTAAACAGCATGGAGAACTAGGAAAAAGTGCTGAACTCCGGTTTTTCGTCATCGCGTCCCAGCCTGATGTCGCCGTATTTGCTGAACATCAGCCAGACCACAAAGAACAGAATCACGCTGACTACCGAGACGTAGTACCAGTTCAAGGTTGAGGTGATCCAATTCTTGATGTTCTCGTAGACCACGTTGGCCAAATCCACGTTGAGCACCGTGAAGATCACCATCGCAACGATTATGCCGGCGGAAGCGACGCTCATCCCCGAATGCATTCCCTTGAACATCCCGGAAACCGCAACCAGATCTTCGCGATCCTTGATGTCACCGTTCTCGCTCATCAGTTCATCTCCTCGCAATCAATCATGCAGACCGCCGTCAACGAGGTGCCCCGGCGACACCTTTCTGTGACGGTACCTCGAGCCATTCCTCGAAGCGCCGTTGCAAGCGTTCATGGTTGCCAGCCCAGAAACTGGGATCGTTCTCGATCGCGGTCTTCATGTGCTGCGGAGTGGTCGGTAGATACTCCTTGATGTCATCTTCGACCAGTTCCATCGACGACTTCCGCGCTGGGCTGTGATAGATGTTTCTGACCTGCTCGGCGAGCTGTTTGCTGGCCGTTGCGAAGCGGATGAACTCCAGCGCCGTCTCCCGGTTGGGGCTGCCTCTCAAGACCCCAAAGTGGTCCAGCTTCAAGACCAGTCCATCCCAAATCGGCGTGATGTCCTGGTCCCGGTGGAGCATCGCGTCGGTCATCTCACCTCCCCAAATCGAGGTGATCGTCACTCGGCTATCGCTGAGCATGTCGATTGGGTCATTGCCTTCGTCCCACCACACGAGATAGGGCTTGATGGGATCCATCACGGTAAAGGCCCGATCCACCCCTTCCGGGGTGGCAAGCGTTTCATAGATTTCCTCAGGCGGAACGCCCTCGGCCAACAGGGCCCACTCGATAATGATGCGAACATCCCGCTGCAGGCCGCGCGCCCCTGGAAATCTCTTGACGTCAAAGAAATCCGCAAGCGTTTGAGGTTTCGCTTCGGGAAAGGCGTTTGGGTTGTAGCCTATGGCCGTTGCCCAGGCCATGGTTCCGACACCACACCGGTGGATACCGTTGTCTATGAAATCCTGCAATGCGAGGGTACCGTCGATGCCTGACGGCAGCAAATCTGGGTCGATCGACTCCAACAACCCCTCCTCACAAGCGCGAAGCAGGTCTTCCTCCAGGAAGTCGACCACATCCCATTTCACATTCGCCGAGCGCACCTGCCGACGTACCTCCTCGAGGCCGCCGTTGTAGAACCCAACGTCCACCTCCTTGCCCGTCGTGTCTTCAAATGGCCTTACCATAGCGATCATCTGGCTTCGCATGTACGGCCCACTCCAACTGGTCAACCTAAGGTCCACATGCGCACGAGTCGGCGCAGCGGTGATCAACGCGACGAGCCCTGCGACGAGCGGGATCCTCCATCGAATTTCATGCATGTCTGTTCTCCTCGCGTCGATGACCTCGGTGCGCACCAAGCATGGACCAGCCAGTCAGTTCTGCCCACCTCAATGGTCAAAGCGATTGCCCGACCGTAAACTGGGGAAACGCACACGAGCTGCGCCACCTCGGGAACCGCCAGGTAGTCTCGTGCGCGATCGCGACCTGTCGTCGATTGGATAGTCACCGGCGTGCGGCGACGACTCGGCTCTGACACCTCGCTGATTCGGCAAAGTGGCCCTGCTTCCGACCCAACCGTGATCGAATACCCGCAGGACCTTGTCACATAATCGCAATGCGGGCTTCCCACGATAACGGGCAGGGGCGTGCGTTTTCGCACATGGCAACAGGCTCTCTGGCGCGGGCGGGGCGTGCTGAGAACGGCCAGCGGGAAGGGCTGGTGGTGCCCACTGCCTCCGGAGCAAGTGGAAGGGGTGAACCATGAAAGATGATGATTTGGCCGTCGGCTCCGAGCTACGGGCGCGGGTCGATGCGGAGATCGCGGACAGCTTCGACGAGGAACTCGAGCTCGAGGTCGACGACGAGCGCCTAGCCAAGCTACTGGATCGTTTCACCGAAGCTCCAGAGCTCGAGACCCTCGAGCGACGCACCTACTTCAAGGAGCTGTTCAGACTCCAGCAGGAGCTGGTGAAGCTACAGGACTGGGTGGTCGATCAGAAGCTGAAGCTGGTGGTGGTGTTTGAGGGCCGCGACGCCGCTGGCAAGGGTGGGGTCATCAAGCGAATCAGCCAGCGCCTCAACCCACGCGTCTGTCGGGTGGCTGCGCTGCCTGCCCCCAACGAGCGCGAGCGCACCCAGTGGTATTTCCAGCGCTACGTGCCACTTCTCCCGGCGGGCGGCGAGATCGTCCTGTTCGACCGCAGCTGGTACAACCGGGCCGGAGTGGAGCGGGTGATGGGCTTCTGCACCGAGCAGGAGGTGGAGGAGTTTTTCCGCACCGTTCCCGAGTTCGAGAAGATACTCGTGCGCTCGGGCATCATCTTGGTGAAGTACTGGTTCTCGATCACCGACGAGGAGCAGCATCTGCGGTTCCAGATGCGCATTCACGACCCGATCAAACAGTGGAAGCTGAGCCCCATGGATCTCGAGTCCCGACGTCGCTGGGAGCTGTACACCAAGGCCAAGGAGGAGATGCTCGAGCGCACGCACATTCCCGAGGCCAGATGGTGGGTAATCGAAGGCAACAACAAGAAGCGGGCGCGCCTGAATTGCATCAGCCACCTTTTGAGCATCGTGCCCTATGGGGAGGTGGAAAGGGAGCCGATCTCCTTGCCGAAGCGCACGCGCCACCCGGACTACGTTCGCAACCCCATTCCCGCCGACATGCGGGTGCCCGAGGTCTACTAGGCCGAGTAGTGCGCAGATGGTTACCGGGTCAAGACGCGGATCGCGCTGCCGGTTGCCATAGCCGATCCGGGAGCAGCCGTGGCAGATCCTTCGTTAGCAGCCGGGCGTCGGGCGAGAACAAATCGTAGCCGTCGATTTGGTCGAAGGCGACCAGTCGGGCTTGCAGAATTTCGGGGGAGCTGGCATGAAACTCACCCGAGGCCAGCCGCTTTCGGAGGGCTTCGAAGCCGCCTTCGGGCTTGCATAGATAGTAGAAGTCGAGGCGGTACGGACCGGGTTCCTCGGCGATATAGGGAACTGCGTCGACACGAAGCAGGCGGACGGCCTCGATGCCTATGCCGAGCTCCTCCCAGACCTCTCGGCGTAGCGTGGACTCAATGATGTCGTCGGGCGAAGCGTCTTGCCGCGGCACCCTGGGGTCGCCGGGGATGGATTCCAGCGAGCCGCCCGGCAACCCCCAGGCTCCGCGCTTGCGATAGCTGTGCTCGACCAGCAACAACTGCGGCGGCGACACCTCCTCGTCAAGCATTACCGCAACCGCCCCCACCACCCAGTTGCGGGCGAACTGCCCCTTGAGGAAACCAGCGAGACGGGGCGGAAACCACCGCCACAGCCGCAGTGCCAATCGGTGAACCGCGGGCTGGTGTTCGATCCAATGCGCCAGCCAAGACAACACTTGCAAACCTCCAGTTGAGCCGGGTTGGATCCATAACGACGCCCATTTCAGACGCTGCCGTAGACGCGAACCTGGGTCACCAAGCGACCCCGCGGGCTTTGGTTTGGACGCCAGACGCCGGTTACCGTTCGTCGGTGGCGTGCCTTCAATGTAGTCGGCTCCAGCCTGGACCCGCGTCTATTGCGGCAACAGTGGCTGCCAACTGGCCATCCACAGCGTTGGCGAGTTGACTGACCGCCGAAGTCCGCCCCAGGGCCCTGAAGGGTCTCGGGGTCGTTTTTGGAGGCGAAGACGACGATGGTGCTCTCTGCAATGCCCGCGGTGTCGACGGCATCGATGACCCGGCCGGCGCTGGCGTCGATCTCCGCCAACGCGCTCTGGATACTGCGACCGATCCGACACGATAAGCTCAGGGGCATGGGGCCGATTGGGTGATCCCTGGATTTATCAATGAGCGCAAAATCCCAAGCAAGGCACGCTCGAGCTGCGTAGGGTGGGTCAAGCGCAGCGG
>CAZLYT010000457.1:0-1705 GCA_964563515.1 uncultured Candidatus Competibacteraceae bacterium
TTGGTGGCCGCCTTCGTGGTGGCCTTTCTGGTGTCCTTCGAGAACTTCAACACCACCCTGATGCTGGTGGGCTCGGACGCGCCGCTCACCATCACCATGTACGACCGCATGGTCAAAGTCGGCTCCACGCCGGTTCTAAACGCGGTCTCGGTGTTCCTCATGATCGGCTCGGGCTCGCTGGCGCTCATCAGCGTCTTCGCCCAGCGGGAGAAGCAGGTGAAGCCCGCCGCCGAGGGGTGAGCCACCCGTGGAGGGCGGCTACGACTACGTCATCGTGGGTGGGTGCTCGGCCGGCTGCGCGCTGGCCAATCGGCTGACCGCCAATGGTCGCTAGTCGGTGCTAGTGTTGGATACTGGGGGCAGCGACCGCCGGTTCTGGATTCGGGTGCCCATCGACTACGGGCGCACCTTCTACGACCCGCGGGTCAACTGGATATACCGCACGGATGTGGCGCTGGCTCGGCGCTCACGCCGCGGTTAGCTCGGCTCCCCGGCTCTCCCACCCACCGACGGCCCGATCCCTGCGCTCCCCGGTGACCAGCCAGTGGGCGCATTCGGGCCCCAACTCGGCCATCGCCCGGGCTTCATACTCCGCCACCTCCTGGGAGCTCAGCGTGTCGGCCCAGCGGCCGTTGACGCCG
This sequence comes from uncultured Candidatus Competibacteraceae bacterium, assembly GCA_964563515.1. GTDB lineage: Bacteria > Pseudomonadota > Gammaproteobacteria > Competibacterales > JAHEDQ01 > CAZLYT01. Next base: position 642 of record CAZLYT010000457.1, read on the forward strand.
CGATAGACGAAGCTCTGGGCACCGCCGTCCCAGAACACGCCCCCTAAGGGCGCGGCCTTGGCCGCGTGGCGCTTCATCCACGAGAAGCTGCAGTGCTCGACGATGGTGTCCCAGCGGCTTTCGTCGATGGCGATGTCCAGGAAGGCCGCAATGCGGCGCATTTCCGCGGGCAAATCCCGCTTCAGGTTCGCGTAGTGCACCAGCAGGACGTTGGGGAGATCGCGGATCGCCCACCAGGAGGCAATGTTCTCCCAGAAGGGCCAGAACGGATGACCGTTGCCGTCGAACCACTCGCGCCAGTACTGACGAATCGAGGCCGGCGGCGGCTCGATGGGGGGACCGACCCGTCCCGGGGTCTCGTTCAACGCCTGGTACCAGGTCTCGTTGGCGCTGGCGTGGTGGTTGTACAGGCTCCAGACCACGTCGCGCCCGTCCCTGGCGACGAAGATGTACTTGGCCCGCGGCGAGAACACCAGAGCATCCACCGGCAGGTGGGTTTTCAGGAAGCGGCGGCCGGTCTGCGCCTCCAGCACCGGGAGCTTCTCCGCCTTGGGTGGCACCCGCAGGTCCACCCACGGGGACAGCTCGCTAACCGCCACGTCTGGGTCGCCATGGTAGAGGAGCTGACCGACGATCTGTTGCGTCCAGGTGGTGCCCGACTTGGCGTAGGTGGCGACGATGATGTCGTCGTCCCTGAACTTGAAGTCGTTCCACGCCGTGGAATCGAAGTGATGGCTGTGCATCTCCCTTCGCTTGATAGGCCACGAAACCGGCGCGTTCATCGAGGTACGGCTCCTGCGTGGAAAAGATGAGGTGTGAAATCGCGCAAGGGCAGGGACGCCGGCTTCGTTTGCCGTTGCATGCCCGCGCTTCGATACCCGGTCGCCTTTCCAAGGTCCGGTCAGACTACCGGGAATCGGATCGGCGGAAGCCTACGGCCCGATCTTTTCGGATCGGTGTCGGCATGTTTCGGCTTTGTATCCGCACCCGCCCTGGCCGGTGCGACGCTGTTCTTGCGCCTGCGCTCATAAGGCCCAGCAAAGTGTCTGCCTCGGGGGAGGCCG
>CAZLYT010000458.1:0-1522 GCA_964563515.1 uncultured Candidatus Competibacteraceae bacterium
GTCATCTACTGGGGCTACTGCCCCGGCTGCCGGGATGCAGCCAGCGGGGCTTGAATAGGCGCAGGGACAGCTTCCAAAGCCGCAACACACGCAAGCGAGGAGAGCCATGAGCAACGAAGAGCACGGCACGGTCACCACCAGCGACGCACCGTCGGCCGCCGGATGCCCGGTGATGCACAGCGACCACCTGGCGGTCGGAATCACGGCGAACCAGCACTGGTGGCCGAACCAGCTGAACTTGAGGGTCCTCCGGCAGAACCCCCCCAAGGCCAATCCAATGGGGGAAGGATTCAACTATGCGGAGGAGTGCAAGAGCCTCGACGTTGACGCCCTGGCCAAGGACCTCGACGCGTTGATGACCGAGTCGCAGGACTGGTGGCCGGCCGACTACGGCCACTACGGACCACTCTTCATCCGGATGAGCTGGCACGCTGCGGGCACCTATCGCATCGCGGACGGCCGGGGCGGCGGCGGCTCCGGCGCCCAGCGCTTTGCCCCGCTGAACAGCTGGCCCGACAATGCCAGCCTCGACAAGGCGCGCCGGCTGCTCTGGCCGATCAAGCAGAAGTACGGCCGAAAGCTCTCCTGGGCCGATCTGCTGGTCCTTGCCGGCAACCGGGCCCTGGAGACGATGGGCTTCAATACCTTCGGCTTTGGATTCGGCCGCGAGGACATCTGGGCACCCGAAGAGGACGTCTACTGGGGGCCCGAGACGACGTGGCTCGGCGACGAGCGCCACAAGAGCGACGGGGAAATGCTGGGACCCTTCGGCGCCGACCACATGGGCCTGATCTACGTGAATCCAGAGGGGCCGAACGGTCAGCCGAATGCGGTCGCTGCGGGAAAGTTCATTCGCCAAACCTTCGGTCGCATGGCCATGAACGACGAGGAGACGGTTGCGCTCATCGCCGGCGGCCACACCTTCGGCAAAACCCACGGCGCAGCGCAGCCCGATCAGCACGTCGGCCCCGAGCCCGAGGGCGCGACCCTCGAGGAGCAGGGCCTGGGCTGGAATAGCAGCTTCGGCAGCGGCACGGGTGGCGACGCGATCACCAGTGGATTGGAGGGCACCTGGACACCCACTCCGACAAAGTGGGACAACACGTTCCTAGAGACCCTCTTCCGTTACGATTGGAACCTAGTCAAGAGCCCCGGTGGTGCGTGGCAGTGGGTCCCGGCGGAGCCCGCCGCCGCGGATGCCGTGCCCGATGCTCACGACCCGTCGAAGCGCCACCCACCCGTTATGCTCACCACGGACCTCGCACTGAGGATGGACCCGATCTATGCGCCCATTTCGCGGCGCTTCCTCGATAACCCCGACGAGTTCGCCGACGCATTCGCCCGTGCGTGGTACAAGCTGCTGCATCGCGACATGGGGCCCACCTCGCGCTACCTCGGCCCATGGGTTCCCAAGGAGGAGCTGCTGTGGCAGGACCCGGTCCCAGCAGTGGACCACGACCTGGTCGACGACGCCGACATCGCAGCGCTCAAGGCAAAGGCGCTCGACTCCGGCCTGTCGATC
>CAZLYT010000459.1:0-2838 GCA_964563515.1 uncultured Candidatus Competibacteraceae bacterium
GTGTCGGAGAGGCGATTGGTGACCGCATTGCGCAGTCGCGCCAGTCGGGCGGCTTCGGGATCCGGGCCCAGGCCGGTGTCGAAATGCCGCTGCCGATCCTGCAACACGTCCAGACGCAGGCTCAGTCCATGGCGCTCCAACACCGGGGTCAGGGTCGTGCGATGAGCCAGCAGGTCCCGACGTGTGGTTTGGTAGGCCTGCTCGCACACTCGGTGGCGGTTGCTGAAGCTGAACACGTTGGTGAAGAACAGGCGCGCGTCACTGCGCTCGGGCTCGAGCAACAGAATGTCGCGGTCGGGGAATCGCGTCCGATACTGAGCCATGCCCACCGACATCCGGGAGTGCACCAGGGCACGAAAAGTCTGCCCCAGCACTGCGACCAGCCCGCCCTGGGTCAAACTCCCGCCAGGCAGCTCTGGCACCGGATCTGCCACGCGAGCATCGAGTGGCACGATGGGGTTGATGCAAAACAGCAGATGGACACCATCTTCCAGGGCCGCAGAGGCATGCAGGGTCCGCTGCAGGGCGCCGTCGACATAGTACTCGCCGTCGATGACAACGGGCGGATACAGGCCCGGGAGGGCAGTGCTGGCCTGCACCGCCCGAGAGATCGGCACGTGATCGTAACCGGGAGCGCCAAAGCGCACCGATTCGCCGCTATCCAGGTCGACCGCCACCAGATAGAGCCGCGCCTTGAGGCGACGGAAGTCGTTGGTCTTGCCGCGAGCGGCAAAGGCATCTTCGAGGACGCGGTGGATGCCTTCGTTGTCGAAGATGCCAGCTGGAACGGCCGCGGCAAGTCGGTTCAGCGACTGCATGAGGCCGCCGTCGAAGGGCTTGCGCAGCAGGTCACCCAATGCCTTCATGGCCAGGCCGGGTGCGCGACGGCTGCGCCGAAGATACTCGCGAAACGCCGGCCGCAGAAACCGCCCCGGATCCAGGGGGAACGCCTCGGACTCGTTCTGCACCAGGACCCGGCATTGTTGCGTCGCCGTGAACCCATTGGCGAGACAGGCCGCCACTACGCTGCCCGCGCTCACGCCCACGTACACATCGAGGGAGTGCAGATCAAGACCAGCGATGCTTTCTTCCAAGGCGCGCAAAGCGCCGAGCTCATAGACCATGCCCAAGGGCCCACCGCCGGCCAAGGCGACGCCGATGGGCGGGCCCCGCCTGGCACGACGGGGCGACGCGACCTGAAGGTTCAGCATCGGCGCGGCCTCATCCGCTGGCCTGGCCGGTGCGCTCGGGGTCTCGTGCTCGCAACCATCTGCCCAGACTCGCCTCGATCTCGTCGCTGGGACGCGGCTGATCCCAGGGCTCCATCAACGTGGTGAGCAGCAGCTTCTCGAACTCGCCCGCGAAGCGGCCAATCACCGCCTCCGGATCTGGAACCAGGTTGCGATCCACCATGATCCCGAACTGGACCCGCCCATCGTAGCTAAGAATGCTGATACCGAGACCGATGCTGCTCGACTGTGGTACCCAGAACATCAGCTCCAGCAGTCTCTGCCCAGCCAGATAGAGCGGCATTTGTGGTCCCGGTACGTTGGTTGCGACGGCGGTGGCTTTGCGACTCAGCAGATCCAGCGCTTGACGCTGCAAAGCCAGCGGCGCCAGGCCCAGCACCGCCAGCGCACCGAAGGTCATCACCGCCTGCTTGGATCCCTTCAGCGCCTCCATGCGCTGCTTCACCAGATATACCCGCTCCAGGGGGTTGGCCACCCCCAGAGGCAGCTCGAGAAACACCAAGCCGAAGTGGTTGCCGAGCTCGGGGGCATGTTCCAACGGCCGCAGGTTCACTGGCACCGTGGCTCGTATTTCCACGCCGTCCACGGCATCGCCCCGGTCCACCAGATAGCCGCGCAATGCCCCCGTGACCGATGACAGCAAAACGTCATTGACGGTGCAGTTCAACGCTTTCGCGACGGCCTTGACCTCTGCCAGCGCAATCGGCTCGCACCAGGCCACCAGCTTGCGACGGCCCAAGCGGCCGCGGAAACGGGTGGGTGGATCGTCGCTCAGTGCCAGGGCACCGGCCAGCTCCGAGAGCAGTGCCAAGCCATCGTGGGCATAGGCGACGGCATGGTCTGGTTGCGCAATCATCCGCGCCAGCTCGCGCCATGCCGTCCAGCCCAGCTTGAGCACACCATTGAGGCTCCGCGAGGCGGGTCGGTACAGGCGCTCGACCATACCCAACGGCGGCCGACTGCGCTTGCGTTTGACGCCCCGGGGCCCGACCGACCCGGCGAGGGTGGTGTCGGTGAGGGAGAGCATGACCTGAACCAGGGCGATTCCGTCCGCGTAACAGTGATGGATACGCAGCACCAGCACGGAGCTGCCCGCGTACTCCTCTACCACGTGCAGCTCCCACATGGGCTTGCTCTGATCGAGAGGTGTGCTGGCGAGACGACTGGCGAGATCCTGGAGTGCTTGCTTGCCGCCGCCGCCGGGTAGCGCCGTGGGCACCACATGGGCATCGAGTTCGAAGTTGGCATCCTGCTCCCAATACCATCCGCCGCCATGCTGAACCGGACGCTGGCAAAAACGCGGATAAGCGAGGAATCGTTCCGCGAAGGTGCGTTTGACCACCTCGAGGTCGACCCGGCTCTCGAGCACCATCACCCCGGTGATCATCATCAGGTTGGTGGGGGATTCCATGCGCAGCCACGCCGTGTCCACATTGGACATGGGCACCCGAGCCGGCGAGGCGGTTCCAAACATCGGAGCGGTTCTCGTGGAGCAACTGGGTTTCGGGTCTGGGCGCTCGATTGCGCCACAGATCGGAAGCCGATATAAGCATAGCCACCCCGAATCGCAAGCCCCGGGCTTCGCTCG
>CAZLYT010000460.1:0-4758 GCA_964563515.1 uncultured Candidatus Competibacteraceae bacterium
CGGGGAATTTCACCATGGCCCTATCTGGCTACAGTGATCGCTGAACGCCGCAAGGGTCACGAGGCTCCCCCCATCCCTGCGCCCGCAATCTGATCGTGTCCTGAAGGGGGGGGAGTGAACGCTTACCTCGGCAATGCTCACCAGCGTTCGGCCGCCCTCCTCCTCCCCCAGGTCCACCTGTGCCAGGTCATGAAAGCGCTCGATGGTGCCGGCGTTGATGGCAAAATGTTTGGCGCCCTCGCTCTCGATGACGTCACCAAAGGGCGCGAAGCCCTCGCGGGTAAGGGGCTCGGCTTTGAGCTGCAGTGCCGCCGTGGCTTCCATTGTGTTGGTTCCTCCAAAGTAAGCGGAAACTGGTGTTGAGGGCTTTTCGAGAGCGCGGAATACGCTTCGCTATTCCACCCTCACCTGCGTACTTGGGTGCATTGGCGTAAGCGTAATGCACCCCTTGGCGATGACTCTCGCCTCTACCGCACGATGTGCCCGTACATTCGCAATCGGCTCACGCCGCCGTCCGGGATGATGTTCAAGCGCACGTGGGTAATCGGTCCCAGGTCGAGCACTTCGGTCTCGAAGCGGTGCACTGCATCCATCTCCAGCTTCTGCGCCGGCAACAGCTCGCGCCAGAACATGCTCTGGGTGACCAAGGAATCCTCGGTGCCGCCGCTTACGTAAGCCGCCTGGATCGAGCAACGGTCTGGATAGTTGCCCTTGAAGTGCGCCGTGTCCACCTCGATGGCTTTGATCTCTCCGGAATGCCCCAGTGCCAGGATCACCCAATCGTTGCCCGGCTCCCGCCGCCGACGCGTCTCCCAGCCATCACCCATATTGACCCCGCGACCTGGCATGTTCAGGTTCAGAATGGTCCCGAAGTGCTGGTCGTTACAGGTAATCGCCCGCCCACCATTCTCCAGCGCCAACAGGTCGATGAGCTCCGAGGGATCACGCCGCTCCCAATCGCACTGGGGCTCGCCGTAGACCCGCAGCCGCGCCACGCCCCCGTCTGGATAGATGTTGAGGCGCAAATGGCTGTAGAGCCCAGCATCCGTGAACGCGTGGAAGTGGTGGCTGTTGCCTTTGAGGCTGACCGAAGGCAGCACCTGGACCCACTGCGCGGAGTCGCCCGGATCACCCTCTGGGTAATAGCAGGCGTCAATGGAGGCCGCCGGAGGATAGTTGCCGGTGAAGTGGGTGGTGTCGATATCTACGCCCTTGAGGATCCCGGGTCGGCCCAACCGCACCACCGCGTGGTCGAAACCTTCCCCGCGCTTGCGCCGGGTTTCCCAACCGTCCATCCACTTGCCGTGGTCATCGAATTTGTCGGGAATGAACACCGGCGCGGTCTCCTGCAGCATGCGCTCGCAAGGCGCAAACCACTCGTCGGTGGCATACACCGCCCGCGCGCCGAGCCGAGGATGGGCCAGGTTGATGTAGCGGGCGAAAGGGTTTGCCGCGGTGGATTCGGTGGCCATCTGTAATTTCCTCCAAAGTTGAGTTCGAGGCTGACGGCCTGCCCGCGGTTGCGGGGCAGACCGCCGCCGATTTCACCTTTCAAATCAAGCCTGCTATTGCGGAGCCGGCCAGGCCTCGGTTGGCTCAGCCTTCAGGGCTGGCACCTCGTCCCCGTTCAACACGCGGGTCGCGCGATCCCGGTCCAGATCTTTTTGACAGGCACCGATCACCACCGTGGCGACACAGTTTCCGATCATGTTGGTCAAGGCCCGGGCGATACCCATGAACCAGTCGACTGCCAACACCAGAACCAACCCAATAATGGGAATGGAGGGAATGGCAGTGAGCGTAGCTGCCAGGATCACGATTGCTGAACCAGGGACGCCGTGCGCACCCTTCGAGGTCACCAGCGCCACAGCGAGGATGGTGAGCAGCTCAGTCGTGGTGAGTGGCGTGTTGGTGGCCTGGGCGATGCACACCGCAGCCAGCGTCAAATAGATGGAGAATCCGTCCAGGTTGAAGGAGTAACCCGTCGGGATCACCAGCCCGACCGTGGAGTCGCGCACGCCCAGATTCTCGAGCTTGCGCATGAGCTGGGGCAGCACGCTATCGGAGGCCGTGGTTCCCAAGACGATCATCAACTCTTCTCGGATATAGCGCATCAACTTGAAGATGTTGAAACCCGCCAGCCGCAGAATGCCGCCGAGGACCAGCACCACGAAGATTGCGCAAGTTATGTAGAACAGCAGTACGAAGTAGCCGAGCTGCTGGAGCGAGGCCAGGCCATACTTGCCCACGGTGAAGGCTACGGCGCCGAGCACACCCAGAGGGGCCAGCTTGATGACCAGGGACATGATGCGGAAGAAAACCACCGACAGCTGATCTACCAGCGTGATGACTGGCCGTGCCGGGGCGCCGACGAGGCACAGGGCGACCCCGAACAGAATTGCCGCCAGCAACACCTGGAGCACATCACCCCCGGCGACGGCACCTAGGAAGGTGCTGGGAATGACGTTCATCAGGAAGTGCACGGCACCTCCTTTGACCTCCCCGACTCGCTCCGTGTAGGCCGCCATGGCCGAGGCGTCCAAGGTTCCGGGGTCGATGTTCATCCCCACGCCGGGCTGAAACCAGTACGCCAGCACGACGCCCAGGAACAGGGCGATAGTGGTGACCACCTCGAAGTAGATGACGGTGACGACACCCACTTTGCCGACCTTCTTGAGGTCGCCGGTGCCGGCGATACCCAGCACCACCACGCAGAACACGATCGGGGCAATCAGCATCCGAATCAGACGGATGAAGGCATCACCCAACGGTTTTAGGCTGGCGGCGAATTCGGGCACGACGACGCCCAGCACACAGCCCACCACCAGGGCGATGACGACTTGTCCAAACAGTGATTTGAAGAACTTTGGCATGGTCTTCACTCCCAAGAGTGCGATTCGACTTCAGGTCTGGAACGTCATAGAACTGGCAGGTCGGGCAATGCTTCACCGAGCCACTGCCGAGATAGGCGGTCCAGTTCCCCGTTGAGCTTCTTGGTGAGCACGAAGACGTTTGCCCAATGCAGCAGCCTGGGCTCGCTGTAGCGCACGCCAATGCTGCACGGCGAGTTGCGCAAGACGATCTTGGCCTCAATGGCTGCCCGAGGATTGCCACTCAGGACGTGTGCTATGGCCGTGTTGCCGGTGGCTACCAAGTCCACCTCACCGGACATGAAAGCCGACAGCGTCCTGCCATTGTCGTCGTAACGGACGATCTCCGCGCCGTCCGGGGCGAACACCTTCAAGTCGGCGTCCTCCAGGGTGTCCCGAGTCACCGCCACTCGCTTGCCGACGAGCTCTTCCGGGCCCTCGACCTTCAGGTCGCTGGCGCCATACACAGCCGAGAAAAACGGGCCGTAGGGGCTGGAAAAGGCGATGGCCTTGGCGCGCACCGGGTCTATTCCCAGACATGAGATGACCAAGTCTGCATCGCCGCTCAAGAGCAGCGGAATGCGGTTGAAGCTGCGTGCGACCACGGACTCCAGCTCGACCCCAAGCGCCCTAGCGACAGCGTTGGCGACATCGATGTCATAGCCCTCGAGGGCACCGTCGGCAGCCACCGAACCAAACGGCGCAAAATCATTGGGTACGGCGATCCGCACCGCCCCCCGTTCCAGAATGTCATCCAACGCGTCCGCCTGGGCATTGCCTAGGAACGCAGCAACACTTAGGAGACCGAGGCAAAGGACCACGGCTCGGCCGCGCGGCGCGCGACTACGATTTCTCATCTCTACTCCTCCACCGCTGGCTGCCACACCCGCAGCAACGGCTGACCGCTAGAGTTAATTGCCCGCTTGCGCTTGGCACGCAACGAGCCTCCAAGCCGTTCCCAGTCGCGCGGTACATTCCGCCCTGTATCGGTGACGAGACAATTACCCTTACCTGCCATCCGAAAGCCATTCCACGCGTGACTGATCTTGGCAGCTGGCATTGGAGCATCTCCTTCGGTCTCTGTCAAATATTATGGAACCCATTTCCACTTCTTGAGATTTACCGCGAAGTCAGGCCCTGTTGCTGGTTGCCGCCCGCCGGCCGGTTCCGAGCTGGTCATGAATAGGATGCTGACTGACTTACACTTTTTTGTTGCGCTGCTGGGACGAAGCCGCAGTGAGACCTACTTCCGGCCGACGCAAACCTGGCCGCAGCCCTGCTCCTGACCGCAACTCTGAAGACTTATTGGAAGACATTCCAAAAACCAATGGAGCAAGCGTCAGGGCAAGTGGGGCGTAGCTACCCGATGCCGCTTTTAGTGCGCCCGTCCGGGCCGCTCTCGGGTATCGGAATAGGTCGCTGGGCCGAAATAACACGAACGAAAGCAGGTCGGCCTGCTGCCCCAATGCTACCGATGTCGGCGATTCTCCTTGAATTGGAATGTGGTTCCAATAATCAGTGCGGACTGGTTAGAGGGTGGGGGCTGCGCGCCTCAGCGCCAAAAGCAAGTTGGGCAAAGTGGCCAGAGGCGGGGCGGGCGAGCGCAATTCGGCAACGGGCGCACACCACGTGAGTGCGGCCGCGGGCAGCTTGCCTGGCCGGGCCGAAAGCCCTTAGGTACCGTGCCGGCCAACGCGCACGGCCATCTCGAGGCGCTCCGCCCGCTCCGCGCCGCCAGTATTTCCGGCGCGATACCCGGGCCATGCGCGATCTGCCAACGGGCGCTGTCGAGCCAGGCAAGTGCAGGTTGCTCAACACATCGGTGACGCCACGTCCGCTCACGGCTCCTCGCCTTCGAGCAGGTTCAGCACGACCCGGATCATGAGGT
>CAZLYT010000461.1:0-1974 GCA_964563515.1 uncultured Candidatus Competibacteraceae bacterium
GATCCGGCATTTCTGGATCGACGCGCAGGAGCTTGAGGCGCGGCCGGAGCTGGTGCGCACCCTGTCGGTGCGGCCGCCGAGCGTCGCGGGGCGGGTCCGCCTGGTCGAGATCGCGGGCGTCGATCTCCAGGCCTGCGGCGGCACCCACGTGCGCTCGACCGGCGAGATCGGCGCGCTCAACGTCGGCAAGCTCGAGAACAAGGGCCGCCAGAACCGGCGGATCACCGTCACCCTGGTCGATTAGTGTACGAGCCCCTCGCGCGCATTTATGCTGGCGCTCGAAGCTGACTTATCTCCTCCCGAGCAGGCTGGCTTGGAGCCGATCAGGAGCTTGTGATGGCCACTCTCACGCTCAGTGCCGTGATCCATCGAGAGGACGACCTCTATGTCGCCGAGTGCCTGGAGATCGGAACCGTAAGCCAGGGCAGCACGGTCGAAGAGGCGGTGGCCAACCTCAAGGAAGCGACCGAGCTGTTTCTTGAGGTGCAGGATGAGCCGGTGCGCATCGCGCCAGCCTACCTGACGACGTTCTCGGTCGATTCGGCGAATGCCGAAGCGCCTAGGGTTTCCGGAACGCGCGTCATCGCCCCCCTGGAGTGCTTTGGTTTCTCCCGCTTGCGCGGCCGCGGGCCGTCAGACATCCCTTGCCCGAACCGCGATCACTGGCGGTAGTCCAACAGCTCGACGGTCATCCGGCCCTCCTCCTCGTCGGTCACCGACCTTACCATGCCGATCCCCTTGGCATACCAGGAGGTCGCGCGGTGCGAGAGATCGATCACCTGCCGGCCGACGCCCGGCAGATCGAGCGTCATCTGCTGGTCGACCAGGGTCTCGACCCTGACGGTATTGAACGTGCCGGCCGGCACGGTCACCGTCTCCGGGCCGATGATCTCGTTCGACAGGGTGGCGGTGCCCAGGCCGATCGGCAGGCCTGCCCCGCGCTCGATCTGGTAGGTCCAAGTCTTGCCCGGCTGCCACTCGGCCTCTGGTGGCAGGGACAACTCGAGCAGCGCACCCGACATCATCGGGATCGCCTCGCCGTCAAACGTCATGCCTGCGGGCGCGACGGACAGCATGCCGTCGGCCGCGCAGTTCATCTGCACCTGGATCGTGACGCCGTCCAGGTCTTCGATCTGGCGGGTAAAGGAGTCGCCGGAGAACTCCAAGAAAGTCTCCCGGTAGCTGAAATTGCCGACGTCCTCCGAGACCAGCTGATATTCCCGCTGCACCGTGGGGCCGAACGGGTGGTAAGCGTTCGAGCAGCGCATGGCGTCGCTGCGCGCGTCTTGCACCGTCGCCAGCGGCGCCAGGAGCGCGAGCATGACGGCGCCGATCTTCGTCTTTGGCATGATCGATCCCCCCTGGCCCGCCGGACACCGCGGTGCGGGCCAGAGAAGGTTCGCGCGATGCTTGTGGCCGGTCAAGCGCTGCCGCACTCGGAGTCCGGCGGGGCACGGCCCCGATCCTCGCGGCGGTCGTTTGGTGCCTCTTGACAGGACCGCGCGGCTCGGGATGCGCAGATCGATAGGGACTCAGAAGAACGTCCGGATCGCCTCGGTGACCGTGTAGTCGTCGTCGACCACGTACAGCAGCTGCCACTTGTCGAAGGTGGTGCAGGGGTGCGAGATGCCGAAGCTCACGAGGTCGCCGACCCGCAGCGGGCTGTCGGCCCGCACGCGCAGACAGGTGTGCTGATCGTACAGGCCGAGCACCTGGAAGCCGGGGCCCAGATCCTGCGGCCGCGCGTGCAGCCCCGACCGGAACCACTGCTTGGGTAGCGGCAGGTCGAGGTCGTAGGACACGTCGCGCTTGCCCATGGTGGCGATCGCGAGCCCCGGCTCGGGCGTAGACTGCACCGCCGCCCAGAGCTCGAGCGCGGGCGTGAGGCCCGCGCCCAGCTCCCGGACCTCCGGCGTGCGCTCCGCAAGGCGCGCGAAGGCCTCGGTGTAGATCTTGGAATCGTGGCTCAGATAG
>CAZLYT010000462.1:0-4119 GCA_964563515.1 uncultured Candidatus Competibacteraceae bacterium
ATAGCCACTTTCATTGGCGAGCACCTGGCCTTCCACCAGAAACACTTGGAGCCCTGATCCGATCTGCCATGCGCCGGCCCGGGTTCTCTGCTCGGCGCTATGGTGTTTCAGGTCAGCGGGTGGCTGCCCCGGACTGTTCCACCGCCGCAGTAAGGGCCTCGATCAGTTCGTGCAGTGCAGCCGTGGCCGGCGTTCCCAGGCTTTGTCGCAGCCGCCGTTCGGCCCGCTCCCTAGCGGGGCGAGCCCGGCTCAGGGCCTGTCACCCGCAAGCCGCAAGCTCTGCCATCGTCCTGCGGCGCTCGCCGCCGCCTCCCAGTCGGATCAGACCGGCGTGTGCCGGTGGTTGCAGGTTGCGGCTCAGGGTGGTGTGGTCCACGCCGGTGCGCTCTGCGAGCCCGGTGACACTGGCATCAAGTAGGCGCGTGCAACGGGGGATCTGCGCCAGGTAGTGTCGCAGGGCGAGGGCAACTCTGTGGAGACCACCGAGCCATGAACGTGACTGGAGTACCGGCGTGGAAGACGCCCGCCGCAGTGCTGTTGGCGGGGTGTCTCATCGCCGCGCTGGGATTCGGAGTGCGCTCGTCGTTCGGTTTGTTTCTGGAGCCGATGACGGTTGCCCGCGGCTGGGATCGCGAAACCTTCGCGCTGGCGATGGCGATCCAGAACCTGATCTGGGGTTTGGGTGTTCCGGTGGCAGGAGCATTAGCCGATCGCTTCGGGCCTGCCGGGGTGATGATTCTCGGCGCACTGGCCTATGGCGTAGGCGTTTGGGGCATGAGCATCGTCACCGAACCCGGCATGCTGCACCTGACCGGCGGCATCCTGGCAGGCATCGGCGTGGCGTTTACCGCATTTTCGCTGGCGCTCGCATCCATGGCCAAGGTGGTGGGTCCGGATCGCCGATCCCTGGTGCTGGGGCTGGGCACGGCTGCCGGCTCGGCGGGGCAGGTGATCTTTTCGCCGCTGGCGCAGGCGCTGATATCTGCCCATGGCTGGGCCGATGCCCTGGTACTGCTGTCTTTCGCAACCATGCTGATCGTCCCGCTGGCCCTGGTGCTGCCGAGCTCGCCGACTGGTCCAGGCGTCGAGCTCAGCAGCCAGAGCCTGAGCGAAGCCCTGCGAGAGGCGCGGGCGCACTGGGGCTACGTGTTGCTTACCCTCGGCTTCTTCGTCTGCGGCTTCCACGTCGCTTTCATTACCGTGCATTTTCCGGCCTACGTCCGCGGCCTGGGACTGCCGGTGCAGGTGGGCGCCTACGCCATTGCCCTGGTGGGGCTGTTCAATATCGTCGGCTCGTTCGTGTCTGGAGCCGCGGGCCAACGCTGGAGCAAGAAGCTCGGACTCAGCACGATCTACTTTGCCCGTGCCCTCGCCATCAGCGCGCTGCTGATCGCCCCCAAGACCGAAACCACGATCTACTTGTTCGCCGCCGCAATGGGAGTCCTGTGGTTGTCGACGGTGCCATTGACCACTGGTATCGTGGCTCAGGTCTTCGGTGTTCGGTACATGGCGACGCTGTTTGGCGTCGTCTTCCTGAGCCACCAGGTGGGCAGTTTCCTGGGAGTCTGGCTGGGCGGGCGGCTATTCGACGCTACTGGCTCCTACGATGGCATGTGGATGGCGGCGGTGGTGCTCTCGCTGGTAGCCACAGTGCTGCATTTGATGATCGACGAACGGCCCCTGCCCCGGCTGGTCACGGTGCGGGCGGCGACCTTGCCGTGAATTAGGCATCGCGCTTGCCCACTTATCAGTTGCCCGGCAGGAGATTCCAGCTGACGCGCAGGAAGGCGTCGAGCATGGCTACCGGATCGTCACTGTGCTCCAGCGCGGTGTAGGGCAGCGCCAGGCGGCTGTCTCGGCTGTGCTCCCAAAACGCGCCCGACGGCAGGTCGCCGTCCTTCGAGGTTTCGACCGGGAGCAGATAGGCGACGTAGCAGTGCGGCTGGGCGATGGTTCGGTTTCCGGCTGAGAAACCCCAGCGCAACAGCGGCGGTGCCTTGCCATCCAGGTCCACCAGCGCGTCGTGGCGGTGTTCAAGTCCGATCCAGTCCAGCACCAGCTCGAATGGCTGGGCCAAGAAGTGCACCGGTGAGCACTCCCCTGGTAGCTCGCCTTGAAGCCGCTTAAGACTCAAATCGATGCGCGAGAGCGCACGCCAGTAGTGCTCCGCGGACAGGTGATCGTAGTGGTGGGGAGTGACCTCGCAGCAATCGGGCTCCTCGAGTGCGAGTTCCAGCCCCGCTAGGTACAGTGCCTGCAACAGCGTTTGACGGAGCTCCCCCGCTCGCTGACCCAGCAGCGGGATTTCGGTGATGCCGCCGAGGCTGTCCGCGATCACGACCTGGTGACCGCTCATGTCCAGCACGATTTCCACTGCGTGTGTCCCAGCAGGCAGCGGCGTGGTGCTCAAGCCGCGGGCTGTCGCCATCAAGGTGCGGTGCCAGCCATGTTTGCGCGGAGGTGCACATGCGGCGCGCACCTGAGCCAAAAGCTCGGCGTAGTCGCGCAAGGTTTCGCGGGTGCCGCGCCAGTGCCCGAGATCGAGGCAAGGAAATCCTGCACTCATGGGCCGCTCCTCCCGACAATGCTGCGGGCGACAGACTCGGCAGCCCCATGCCATTGGACTTGCGGGGTTCCGGACCGGAGGCTGCAAAGTGCAGCATAGCCAGTCCGAGGCATGGGAGCAGCGCGCACTGCAGCAAGCCAGCGAATGGCCTGCCTCGGGATTCGGTCCCGCAGTGACCTCTATTGGGGCCGCGTGACTCACCTCGGACGACGGCTCACCGGCAACCGGCCACTAGTCGCTTGGGTGCTCATGCTCGTTGCTACCTGGACGTTCTTCCACTGGGTACCGGCGTGGACGCCCAGCTCCGACGATCTTGTGGTCAACGGGCGCTTCGATAGAGGTTTGGAAGCATGGTCAGCCGGTCCCGGCGTGCAGGCACGCACCAGCGTCGAGGGCCTGGTGCTGGAGAGCCGTCGGAGCAGGCCCCACGCCGGCATCGAGCAAGCGTTCGCCTACCCGTCGCCTTGCGATCATCTGCGCCTGCTGACTGTGCTGGCCGTCGAAGAGGTGGTGGCTGGAGATCACCCCTGGCAACGTGCGCGACTGGTGGTGGGCCGCCGAGCAGGCGGTGGGTGGGCGCTCGAAACCAGTCCGCTGCTGACTTTCGAGGGAACCCTGCCGTGGTCGCAGCACGAGGCAGTGCTGCCATGTCCGCGACCGGTGGAGCGCATCTATCTGCGGGTCGAGCTCCACGACGTGACCGGGATCGTTCGCCTCTCGAGAATCCATCTCACGCCGGTTCACGAAAGCACCTGGGTCACAACGGCTCGGGTCATCGGCATCATCGCCTGGGCGGTGCTCGGCATGATCCTGGTTCGTCGGCTAGTTGTACGGGTGCGCGCTTTGGGCCTGACTTTGCCGATGCTTGCGCTGGCTGCATTGATCGTGGTTGGCGTGATGATCCCCGAGGCGCTGCGCAACGAGCTGGTCGATGGCCTCGGTCTGCCCAGGAGCCCGATCGCGGTTGGGCCATTTACGGTCCCCGGCAGCACCCTTGGCCACGGGCTGTTGTTTGCTGCCCTGGCGGCATTACTCGGTGCCAGTGGAAAAGCGCCTGCTCGCCTGCGGCTACTGGGCTGGCTGGTGCTGTTCGCCGTGACCACCGAAATTCTGCAAAACTTCGTCCCGGGTCGGGCGCCGGATCCGACGGATCTCTGGGCCGACATCTGTGGAATCGCGCTGGGCCTTTTGGGCGGTGGATTGATTCGGCGTCAAGCTCACAAACGATGACGGGAACGCTGCCGCCGCGGCTGTGCCAGATGCTGGTAGAGGTACTCCGGCCTGGCCAGGGGCTTGGCCAGCGCAAGTCCCGCAACGAAGCCGCCGACGTGCGCCCAAAAGGCGACTCCGCCTTCGGAACCTCCCAGGGTCGGCAATCCCCCCAGGAGCTGCAGCAGAAACCAGTAGCCCAGCATGAAGACCGCAGGGATGGCTGCCGTGGTAAAGAAGAAGCCGAGCACAATCAGCGTGTGAATTCGACTGTGAGGGTACAGCCTCGCATATGCCCCCATCACGCCACCAATGGCGCCGGAGGCGCCGACCATCGGTACCAC
>CAZLYT010000463.1:0-11958 GCA_964563515.1 uncultured Candidatus Competibacteraceae bacterium
ACAGCCGATCCACCAGGTTGCCGACGGCACCGCCGAGCACCAAGCTCAGCGCCAGCCCCAGCAGCCGCTCACCGGGTCGCAACCGCCACAGCCACACCAGCAGCGCCGCACTCACCGCCACGGCCAGCGCCACGACCAACCATCGTTGCCACCCTCCCGCCCCCGCCAGGAAGCTGAAGGCAGCGCCCGGGTTGTAGAGTAGCGTCAAGTTCACCGACGGCAGCACCGCCAGCGGCTGGTAGGGCGTGAGCCAGAGCTCGGCGGCAAACTTGCTGACCTGGTCGAGCAGGATCACCAACCCGCTCAAGCCCAGCCAGCGCCAGCGGCTCCCATCCCATATCCCGTAGGGCACTGACCGACCTATGAAATTGGGATACATAGAGATCGCCGTGGCGCCTTCGTTGTAGGAACGACACACGTCGCGATGGGGCGCGACGCGCCCCTTATCGGCCCGGGCGAAGGAGGGCACCCAGCACTTTGCGGTGCGCGCAAGGTGCCGAGTCTGCTAGGCGAACTGGCGCTGCTCACCCGCGCCGGCGACGTTCTGAACACAGCGGCTGCAGAGCTCCGGATGGTCGGCATGGCTTCCAACGTCCTCTCTACGATGCCAGCAGCGCACGCATTTGGGCTGCTCGGAACCACCCACCACGATCCAGACCTCGTCGCCCCCCGTGAGGGTGAAGTGCACGCCTGTGTCACAGCGCTCGGTTTCCCGGTGGACGCGGGCGTACGAGGTGATCAGCACGAAGCGCAGTTCGTCGCCAATGCGCTGCAGCTGCTGGTACAGCTCGGAGCCACAATACAGGTCCACCTCGGCATCCAGCGACGAGCCAATGCCGCCGGCGATACGAAGGCGCTCCAGCTCGCAGCTCACCGCCTGGCGCAGCTCCAGCACTTGGTCCCAGAAAGCGCGTCCGAGTTCAGCGTCCTCTGCAAATGGCTGCAAGCCCTCGTACCAGGTCTCCAGCAGCACCGAGTCCGAGCGACCGCCCGGCAGGTGCCGCCAGATCTCCTCGGCGGTAAAGGAGAGCACGGGGGCCAACCAGCGCACCATGGCCTCCAGCACGTGGTACATGGCGCTCTGTGCCGAGCGGCGCGGGTGGCTGTCGGCCCGGGTGGTGTACTGGCGGTCTTTGATCACGTCCAAGTAGAAGCCGCCCATGTCCAAGGTGCAGAAGTTGTGCACCTTCTGGTAGACGGCGTGGAAGACGTAGCGCTGGTAGGACTCGCGGATCTCGCCCTGGAGCCGCCAGGCTCGGTCCACTGCCCAACGGTCGAGGGGCAGCAGCCGCTCCATGGGCAGGAGATCCAGGCTCGGATCGAAGCCGTTCAAGTTGGCCAGGAGGAAGCGCGCCGTGTTGCGGAGGCGTCGGTAGGAGTCGGCGATGCGCTTCAGAATCTCGTCGGAGACGCTCATCTCGCCGCGGTAATCGGTGGCCGCCACCCATAGCCGCAGCACGTCGGCCCCCATGCTGTTGACCACCTCCTGGGGCGCCACCACGTTGCCCAACGACTTGGACATCTTGCGGCCGGAAGCATCCACGGTGAAGCCGTGGGTGAGGCAGCCTTTGTATGGCCCCACGCCGCGCATGGCCACCGACGACAGCAGCGAGGAGTGGAACCAGCCCCGGTGTTGGTCCGAGCCTTCCAGGTACAGATCCGCCGGGAAGCCCAGCTCCTGGCGCTGTTCCAGCACCGCGTAGTGGGTTACGCCGGAGTCGAACCACACATCCAGTGTGTCGGAGAGCTTGCGATAGCCCTGGGCGTCGTTGCCGATCAGCGCTTCGGGCTCCAGATCGAACCAGGCGTCGATGCCACCCACTTCGACCCGCTGCGCCACCTCCTCGATGAGTTCCAAGGTGCGTGGGTGCAGCTTCTCGGTCTGGCGGTTGATGAACAGCGGGATCGGCGTGCCCCAGTAGCGCTGGCGCGAGATGCACCAGTCCGGGCGATTGGCGACCATGCCGTGGATACGGGCCTGGCCCCACTCCGGCGTCCATTGGGTGCGGGCGATCTCTTCCAGAGCCTGGGCCCGCAGCCCCTTGCCGTCCATGGAGATGAACCACTGCGGGGTGGCGCGGAAGATCACCGGGGTCTTGTGGCGCCAGCAGTGAGGATAGCTGTGGCGATGACGCTCCTCGTGCAGCAGACTGCCACGAGCTTTCATCACCTCGACGATGGCGTCGTTGGCCTCCATCACGTGCTGGCCGCCGAAGAGCTCGAGGCCCTTCACGAAATGCCCACTGCCGTCCACCGGATTGTGCACCGGCAGGTCATAGCGCGAGCCCAGGGTGTAGTCGTCCTGGCCGTGAGCGGGGGCCGTGTGTACGGCGCCGGTGCCGGCGTCCACGTTGACGTGGTCGCCCAGGATCAGCGGCACCTCGCGCAGATAGAAGGGGTGCTGCACCTGCAACCCTTCCAGATCGCTGCCCATGCAGTCGGCGATCACTTGGTAGCCCTCGATGCCCCACCGCAGCATGGCATCTTTGAGCAGGTCGTCGGCCAGCAGCAGTCGCTCCTGGCCATGGTCGGACTCGGCTTGCACCAGCACGTAGCGCAGGCCGGGGTTCAGCGCCACCGCTTCGTTGGCAGGCAAGGTCCAGGGAGTGGTGGTCCAGATGACCACCGACACCGGCCCGCTACCGTTGTCGCTGCTCCGGCAGCGCGCAAACAGGGCGGCGCTATCGCTGACGGCAAAGCGCACATCGACCGCGGGTGACTCCTTGTCGTAGTACTCGACCTCGGCTTCAGCCAGCGACGAGGCGCAATCGAAGCACCAGTAGACGGGCTTCGAGCCCCGCTCAACATGGCCGTTCTCGATAATGCGTCCCAGCACCCGCAGAATGTTGGCCTCGGTGCGGTAGTTCATGGTGAGGTAGGGATTGCGCCAGTCGCCAATCACCCCGAGGCGCTCGAAATCCCCCCGCTGGAGCTCGATCTGCTCGGTGGCGTATTGACGACAGGCCTGGCGGAACTCGCGCGCGGGTATGGCCACACCGGCCTTGCCCAGGCGCTTCTCCACCTGATGCTCGATGGGCAGCCCGTGGCAGTCCCAGCCCGGCACGTAGGGGGCATCAAAGCCGTCCATGCTTCGCGACTTGACGATGATGTCCTTCAGCACCTTGTTGACCGCATGGCCGATGTGGATGGTGCCGTTGGCGTAGGGCGGACCGTCATGCAGGATGAACCGGCTCTGTCCGGCACGCTCGCGGCGCAAGCGCCCGTAGAGGTCCATCTCGTTCCAGCGCTTGATCGCCTCGGGCTCCCGTTGCGGCAGGTTCGCGCGCATGGGGAAGGCCGTCTGCGGCAGATTCAACGTGTTCTTGTAGTCGCCCACTTGCTACCTCGCAGCCAGGATGATCAGCACTAGTTAAAGTCGATTTAGTTAAAGTCGATTTCAGGCCACCGGGTGACCGGTCTGGCGGCTGCTGAACCAGAACCGCGCGGCCTCGGCATCACGGGCGATCTGCGCCCGCAGCGCCTCCAGCGACGCAAACCGCCGCTCGTCGCGGATGCGGTGCTCGAACACCACCTCCAGGTGGCGCCCGTAGATGCTGGCGGAGAGGTCGAAGACGTGCACTTCCAGCAGCTGGCGCATGCCGCCCACGGTGGGACGGCGCCCGACGTTGGCCACGCCAATCATGGTCTCAGAGCCGGCACCCCGCACTCGCACCGCAAAGACACCGTGCAGCGGCGGCTCGCGGCGGCGGAGATCGATGTTGGCGGTGGGAAATCCCAGGCTGCGCCCGATACGATCGCCCCGGATCACACGGCCCGAGATCACGTACTCGCGCCCCAGCAGGCGGCGGGTGAGGACCAGATCGCCGGCGACCAGCGCATCCCGAACCCGCGTGCTGCTCACCCGCTTGCCGTCGTAGGACACGGTGGGCGTATCTTCCACCGCGAAGCCGTGTACCCGCCCGGCTTCCACCAGGGTGCGGAAGTCGCCGGCGCGGGCGGCACCGAAGCGGAAATCATCTCCCACCGCCAGATAACGCACACCCAGCCCCTCCACCAGGATCCGGAGGATAAAATCTTCCGGGGTCATCTGCGCCAACTTGGCCCCAAAGCGCAGGCAGAGAACGCGATCCAGGCGGCAGCGCGTCAGCGCCGCCAGCTTGTCCCGCAGACCCGTGAGACGGGAAGGGGTCCGCTCGGGCGCGAAGTACTCGTTGGGCTGCGGCTCGAAGATCACCACCGCCGGCGGCAGGCCCAAGCGTGCCGCCCGCTCCCGCAATCGACCAAAGATGGCCTGGTGCCCCAGATGGACCCCGTCGAAATTGCCGATGGTCGCGACACAGCCGCGGTGGCTGGGACGTAGGTTGTGCTCGCCGCGAATTAGCTCCATCGATCACTCGTGCCCGGGGCTGGCGGAAGCCCGCCATTATAGAGGAGTGCCTCGGTCATGGGCCGCCGAGTTTCCAACTCCATTCAATCAGTTTCGGCGACTCGGAGATGGCGAGGCCGCAGTCCGAGGATTGCAAGGCTAACAGCGTAGATGAGCGCACCGCCAACGATGAGCCCCAACAATCTCCAGACCCGCTCCAACGTGGACCCGCTCAGCCATTGGTTCATGTCGCCTGCGGCCCAGAACACCGCGCCCCCCATCACCGCCGCAGACAGCCCCAACCGCGTGAGGAACGCGAACCAGCCGGAGCCAGGTTGGTAGGCACCCTGGCGACGCAATGCACCCAATAGCAGCCCGGCATTCAGGAAGGCGGAGAGCGAGGTGGCCAAGGCCAGCCCGGCGTGTGCCAAGGGCCAGATCAGAACCAGGTTCATGCCCATGTTCGACACCATGGCAATGATGCCGATCTTGACCGGTGTGCGGGTGTCCTGGCGAGCGTAGAAGCCCGGCGCCAGCACCTTGATCAGGACGAATCCAACCAGGCCCACCGAGTAGGCAATCAGACTGCGCTGGGACATGAGAACGTCTTGGGCCTGGAACGCACCGTGGTGAAACAGGGTGGCCAGCATGGGACCAGACAGCACCCCCAGGCCCACCGATGCCGGCATCGCCACCACCAGCCCCCAACGCAGCGCCCAGTCCATGGTGGCGTGAAACGCCAGTGGCGAGCCGTCGGCGTACTGTCGCGACAGGCTGGGCAGGATCACCGTGCCCAGCGCCACCCCGAAGAGGCCGAGCGGAAATTCCAACAGGCGATCGGAGTAGTAGAGCCAGCTCACGCTGCCCGCCACCAGGAAGGAGGCCAGCAAGGTATCGAACAACAAATTGAGCTGGGCCACCGAGGAGCCGAACAAGGTCGGTACCATCAGCTTCAGCACCCGTTGCACGCCGGGGCCTCGCCAACCCCAACGCGGACGCACCAGCAAGCCGACCCACGCCAGAGCGGGTAGCTGGAACAAGAGCTGGGCCAGCCCAGCAAAGAACACGCCCCAAGCCAGCGCCATGATGGGCGTGTCGAACATCGGCGCCGCGTACAGGGCGGCGCCGATGAGGGCGAGGTTCAGCAACACTGGCGTCAGCGCCGGCAACGCGAAGCGACCCAGGCTATTCAACATGCCGCCGGCGAACGCCGTCAGCGAGATGAACAAGAGATAAGGAAAGGTCAGCCGCAGCATGTCGGTCGCCAGGCCGAAGCGCTCGGGCTCTCCCACGAAGCCAGGGGCGAAGATCGCCACCAGGGCCGGGGCGGCGAGCTCGCACACAAGGGTCACGGCGATCAACACGCCACCGAGTGTGCCGGCCACCCGGCTGGCGAAAAGCCGCGTCTCCGCCAGATCGCGTTGCGAATGGTACTCGGAGAACACCGGCACGAAGGCCAGCGAGAAAGCCCCCTCGGCGAACAAGCGGCGCATGAAATTAGGAATCTTGAAGGCGACGAAGAACGCATCGGTGGCGGGGCCGGCACCGAAAGCCTGGGCGACGATGACGTCGCGCAGAAATCCCAGAATACGTGATGCGAGGGTCGCGGCGCCGACGATACCGGTGGACTGGAGAAGCTTGCGGCTCAATCAGAGCTTCCTTGACGATTGCGGCGGCGATATTAGCGGTGCGCGCGGCACTCATCCAGCCGAGAATATTGACAACCCGCAGGGCTGTGAGGATAGTACGCGGCTCGCAACGGGACAGACTGCCTCAGGAGTTCACCCTTGGCCAATTCGCGGCAAGCCACCAAACGCGCGCGCCAGGCGGAGCAGCGTCGTCAGCTCAACCAGAGCCAGCGCTCGAAGGCCCGCACGTATATCAAGAAGGTTCGGACGGCGCTCGCCAAGGGCGACAAGGCCACGGCGCGCGAGGCGTTTCGCGCCGCCGAGCCGATGATGGACCGGATGGCCCGCAAGGGTCTGTTCCACCTTAACACCATCGCCCGCTACAAGAGCCGGATCAGCGCCCAGATCAAGGCGCTGGCGGACTAGTCCCGACGCCAACGACCAGCCCGGCTGGGCCGTAGGGCGCATTAGGCCAAAGGCCGTAGTGCGCCGACTGCGTAGCCGTAGTGCACCGCTACGCAGCCGTAATGCACCGGTTCCGGTCGATTCGTAGATCGCGGAATACGCTTGAACGGCGGAATACGCTGCGCTATTCCGCCTCTCACGCCCTCGGAAAATTTCTAGACCACGACCAGATTGTCGCGGTGGATGAGTTCGGGCTCGTCTACGTAACCGAGGATTTCCTCCAGCGTCGTGCTGGGTCGACCGATGATGCGGCAGGCATCGGCGGCGGAATAGTTCACCAAGCCCCGCGCTACCTCGCGTCCGGCCTGATCGACACAGGCCACCAGATCGCCCCGGCCGAAACCACCCTGCACTTCCACCACGCCTACCGGTAGCAGGCTCTTGCCCTGCTCTCGCACAGCGCGCACCGCGCCTGGGTCGAGCACCACTCGCCCCAGCACCCTTAGCTGGCTCGCCAACCACTGCTTGCGGGCCACGATGCGTCCTGTGCCCGCGTGCAATACCGTGCCAAGCTGTTCCCCTGCAGCCAGCCGCAGCAATACATCGGGCTCGCGGCCCCAGGCAATCCAGGTGGACGCGCCGGAACGTGCGGCCTTGGCGGCGGCGCTGACTTTGCTCAGCATGCCGCCGGCGCCCAGGCGGCCCTTACTGCCGCCGCCGGCCATCTGCTCCAGCTCGGGGGCACCGGCCTGGGCTTGGGCGACGAGGCGCGCGCCGGCGTCCCGCCGTGGGTCACTGTCATAGAGGCCACTCTGGTCGGTGAGTATCACCAACAGATCGGCCTCCACCAGGTTCGCCACCAGCGCCGCCAAGGTGTCGTTGTCGCCGAAACGGATCTCCTCCGAGGCCACGGTGTCGTTCTCGTTGATCACCGGCACCACGCCCAGACCGAGCAGGGTACGCAGCGTGCTGCGAGCATTGAGATAGCGCAGGCGATCGGCCAAGTCCTCGTGGGTCAACAGCACCTGGGCGGTGCGGATGTCGTGCTCCATGAAGCGGCTCTCATAGGCCTGCACCAGGCCCATCTGTCCGACCGCCGCCGCAGCCTGAAGCTCGTAGAGCGCGCGCGGACGCTGCCGCCAGCCGAGGCGGCTCATACCCTCGGCGATGGCACCGGAGGAAACTAGCAGCACCTTGCGGCCCTGGCGCCGAAGCTCCGCCATCTGGTCGACCCAAGGACCGATTGCGGCCAGGTCCAACCCCCGGCCTTCGTTGGTGATCAACGCGCTGCCAACCTTCACCACCCAGGTCAGGCTGGCGCCGAGCTCGGTGTGGCTCTTGGGGTTCACGCCGAGCCCTCCGCTCCCGACTCGTCACCTGCCGTCAGCTGTCGAGCGGTCGATTCGCCAGCTCCGGACAGCGGATGCGCCTCCAGGTAGGCCATGACCGCCGTCAGCAGCGCTCTGGTGCCCCCGCCATCCAGGGCAGACACGCCGTAGACGGGCCCCTCCCAGCCCAGCGCAGACACCAGTCCTGTCACGCGGGCTGCGTGCTGGTCCGCGGGCAGCGTGTCGAGCTTGTTCAGCACCAGCCATCGCTCGCGCTGGGTGAGCTCAGGGTCGAAGCGGCTCAGCTCTTCCTCGATGGCCCGGACATCCGCCGCCGGATCGCCGCTGTCGCTGTGCAGCGAAGCATCCACCACCTGCAGCAGCAGCCGCGTTCGAGCCAGATGTTTGAGGAAGCGAATACCGAGACCCGCGCCCTCCGCGGCACCCTCGACCAGCCCCGGAATGTCGGCCATGACAAAGCTTTGCAGCGGCCCCACCCGCACTACCCCCAGGTGGGGGTGCAAGGTGGTAAAGGGGTAGTCGGCCACTTTGGGCCGAGCGGCAGAGACGCTGCGGATCAGCGTGGACTTGCCGGCGTTGGGCATGCCGAGAAGTCCCACGTCCGCGAGCAGCCGCAGCTCGAGGCGCAAGGTGCGACCCTCGCCGGCCGTCCCCGGCGTGAACTGGCGCGGGGCCCGGTTGGTGCTGCTCTTGAAGCGAGTGTTGCCAACGCCGCCCTCACCGCCCTGGGCCACCAGCAGGCGCTGGCCGGCAGCCACCAGATCGGCGAGCACCTCTGCAGTGTCCTCATCGGTGGCGACGGTGCCCACCGGCACTGAAATCACCAGATCCTCACCAGACTTCCCGGTGCGCTCGCGGCCCATGCCGGGCTGCCCATTGCGGGCCTTGAAGCTGCGTTGGTAGCGGAAATCCACCAAGGTGTTGAGGTGCGGATCCGCCTCCAGGTAGACGCTGCCCCCATGGCCACCGTCGCCCCCATTAGGGCCACCCTTGGGAATGAACTTCTCGCGTCTGAAGCTCACACAGCCGTCGCCGCCGTTGCCGGCGTGCACGGTGATTCTGGCCTCGTCAACGAATCTCATGGCGGTGCAGGATGGCTGGAGGAACCCGCCAAGCCTCAGGTAATCGGTCTCGGATCCGCCATCAAAAAAGCCCCGTACTCTGACGGGGCCTTTTTCGGGACGTCGAGATCGACGCCGAGCTCAGGCGGGGTCGACGCTCACGTACTTGCGGTTCAGGGGGCCGCGACGCTCGAACACGATGGTGCCGTCAGAGGTGGCAAACAGTGTGTGATCCCGCCCGCAACCAACGTTGCGCCCGGGGTGAAAACGCGTGCCGCGCTGCCGCACGATGATGTTGCCCGCTTTCACCGCCTGGCCCCCGAAGAGCTTCACGCCGAGCCGCTTCGACTCCGAATCGCGGCCGTTGCGGGTG
Organism: uncultured Candidatus Competibacteraceae bacterium; assembly: GCA_964563515.1. Taxonomy (GTDB): domain Bacteria; phylum Pseudomonadota; class Gammaproteobacteria; order Competibacterales; family JAHEDQ01; genus CAZLYT01. The sequence goes on from CAZLYT010000463.1 coordinate 9,144, forward strand.
CTACCGCCGGCTTTCTTGTGTGCCATGAGCGTATCCTCCGCAAACTCAGCCGGCGCTGATGCCGGTAATCTGCAACTCGGTGTAGTGCTGGCGGTGACCGGCTTGGCGGCGGTAGTTCTTGCGGCGCCGGAACTTCACGATCTCGATCTTCTTGCCACGACCGTGGGAGGCGACCGTTGCGGTTACTCTCGCGCCCGCGATAACCGGGGAGCCCACCGTTACATTGTCGCCGTCGGCCACCAGCAGGACCTGGTCCAGCTCGACCTCCGATCCCGGTTCAGCATCCAACTTCTCGACCCGCAGCCGGCCACCCTCGGCGACCCGGTACTGCTTGCCACCGGTCTTGACCACAGCGTACATGACGAAGACTCCAGACGAGATGGCGACCGCCCGCGGCCACCGCAGCGAAGGCCGGGGAATATAGCGGCAGGCCTGTTCGAGGTCAATTCCTGACTGGCGCCCGATCTCGAGCACCTGTGCCCACTTGGATACGATGCCAGTCCTGTCAGCCACGCGTGCGAGCGGGTACAATTTCGCCGGCGCCGGTCAACGGCAAGTGACAACTGGCTGCCGGCCCTGGCTCATCCGCGACGGACACAGCGTGGCTGAAACTACCGAGACCGAAACGGCTACCCAACAAAAACCAACTACGGCTCCTTTGAGCCGTATTCGCAGTCTCGTGGCCGACGACATGAGCGCCGTCGACAGCAGCATCACCCTGCAGCTTCGCTCGGAGGTGGTGCTGATCAACGAGCTTGCCGGCTACATCATCAACAATGGCGGCAAGCGACTGCGCCCGATGCTGCTGCTGCTCACCGCGCGGGCCTGCGGCTACCGGGGCCGCGCCCACGTCGAGATGGCGGCGGTGATCGAGTTCATTCACACCGCCACGCTGCTGCACGACGACGTGGTGGACGAGTCGGCGCTGCGCCGCGGCGCCAAGACCGCCAACGCGCTCTGGGGCAACGCCGCCAGCGTCTTGGTCGGTGACTTTCTGTATTCCCGGGCCTTTCAGATGATGGTCGCCGTCGGTGACATGCGAGTCATGGAGATCATGGCGGAGACCACCAATGTCATCGCCGAAGGCGAGGTCATGCAGCTGTTGAATGTGCACGACCCGGACACCAGTGAGCAGTCCTACATGAAAGTAATCCATTCCAAGACTGCCAAGCTGTTCGAAGCCGCGGCGCGCCTCGGCGCCGTGCTTTCGCGCCGGCCAACGGAGGAAGAGGAAGGATTAGCGCGCTACGGCATGCATTTGGGCACCGCGTTCCAGCTCATCGACGACGTTCTGGACTACAGTGCCGACGTCGCGGAAACCGGCAAGAACGTTGGCGATGACCTGGCCGAGGGCAAACCCACCTTGCCGCTGATCCACGTGATGCGCACCGGCACCTCCGCGCAAGCGCAACTGGTACGAGACGCCATCGAGGAGGGCGGGCGCGACCGAGCTCAGGCGATTCTGCAAGCAATTGAAGCCACTGGGGCGATTGAATATACTTCGCGCCTCGCTCAGGGCGAGGCCCGGCGCGCCGCCGAGGCAATCACCGTCCTGAAGGATTCCGAGCACAAACGCGCGCTCGTCGAGCTGGCTGATTTCTCGGCAAATCGCAGCTATTGAAGACGCGCATCGCTGCGGGGTGTAGCTCAGCCTGGTAGAGCACCACGTTCGGGACGTGGGGGCCGGAGGTTCGAATCCTCTCACCCCGACCATTCGCAGCAACTCAGAAATCACCTCCTCGAGCGGCGCTTAGCCTGTCGAGTGGCATCAAATTGCCCCTTTTTCGCGAGTGGATTCCGTCTATGACATGCCTTATGCCATTACTGAGCTTGTTGTTAGCGGGTACCCACAATTCGCCTAGGCCGCCATTTGAAGGAGATTCCGCCCTGCCTTCGGACGCGCGCTGTAGCGTCGCTATCAACGTTACCGCAATGCATACACAGCCCCAGAAAGGCCCAAACGTTTATTTTGTAAAACAATCGGTTAAAGGATATTGGATGAGAGCGATGCCAGTCGCGATGGCGCGCGTCAGGGAACCCGTTTCGTAAGCAATGTCATCGACCGGATCTCTTAACGTCCAACCCTCTGGCCAAGGCGGTGAACGACGCCAAGGTCCGGCAGGCGAGCCTGCAGGTATTCTTGTCCGATCCGGAGGTGCCCATCGACACCAATTGTCCATACACCTGGTGTATCTCCACCAGTCTTCTACTTGAGCGTGCTGCTGTTGCGCTGATGACGGGGTGCGAGGCCTCACGGACAATGTATCAAATCGGTTTCGACTGGTGACAGGAGAACCCCTCCGGAAACCCCATCCGGTTAAGGGCTAGGATCGGACAATATGATGAGAGTAGTCGCAGAGCCGCACGCGTCGTCAACGAGTTACAGACCTACCGGGGTTATCAGGTCGAGGGCATGCTTCCTAGTGTTTGCATGCGTGGTCGGGTTGCAGGTCTCTAACGTGCCTGCACGAGATTGTCGGACCACCGGCGTCCAGGCCCACCTAAGTTGTCCCGTTTGAGCAATCATGTGGAACGTGGAAAAGTCATCACTTCGCCCTGTGCCGCGATGCAGGGCAAGCCAACCGTAAGGCAGGCCGTGGGAGGGATGGCATGGAGAAGTCGGAAGAAGCGAACGCCGCACTGTAATGGCGCGGATAGGGTCCGAGGTTTTGACCCCACGCAGAATCCGTAGGCCTTCGGCCTTGGAGAGTTAGCGTGCTGACCTCCGACAGGTGTTCCGTTGCGAGAGAAGTTGAAGTCCCTTCTAAGGTAGGAAAGCAAGAGACGGCGCAAGCTGGTGCACCCACCGAGTGCT
>CAZLYT010000464.1:0-5728 GCA_964563515.1 uncultured Candidatus Competibacteraceae bacterium
TGTCCCGGTGATCTTCAATCAACAGCACCCGACGCGGCGTATCGATTCCCATGCCTGTTCCACCAAAGCTCACAGTCTACGCCGGCAACGTGAAGCCCTTGTCAAGACAGCAAGGCGTCCCGCACCAGAGCGGCCAAAGCATCGCAGGCCCGAGGCGACACCCCGCGGCCGGCGGCTATGGCGCCGCCCGCCGCGATAGCAGAAGAGAACGGACACCTACTGCGGTGACCTCGACCGCGGCCGCTGCGCCTGGTTCGCGGTGAGCTCCTGTGCGGTGGCAGTGCCGTCGCCGTCGCTGTCGAACTCGGCGAAGCTGGGTGCCTTGGCGGCGCCCCGCATGGGCGCGCCGGACTGTGCCCGGGCAGCTTGGCGCTGCTCAGCAACGGCCTCGAACTCCTGCTGGCTGATGCGGCCGTTGTCGTCGGTGCCGTAGCTTGCAAAGGGAAGGGGGGCTCGAGCTGAAATGTCCTCGGTCTGAGCGGAGCTCGCGCTGGCGACGGCTGCCACTAGAGCCAGGCCGAGCCTCGGTGCAACTGCATGAGCTTTCATGGGCTAGACTCCGGGTCTGCGGGGATGCCCGCAACCTATGCCTCTTGACCAATGTCATAGCAACGAAGGTGTGGGGAAAATTCATGTCCAAAGCCGCGGGCCGAGTTCCGCTTCCGCGGTCCATAACCACTCCAAAATGACAAAGCGTGGCGTGGATCGGGCGACACACAAATAGATCTGGTGTGCCAAAAGCTCGGTGCGAAAGGGTGACATGTTGAATCGGCCGTGCGTTGACTTGCCATGGAAACCGAAACTCCGGCCATGAAGGCTTGTGTTGCCACTCCGGCGCTGTTGGTAATCCTGCTTCTGGCCGCGTTTTCGACCTACGGTCAGACAACTCTGCATCAGCTCCTGCCCAAGCCGGTGGGGGAGGCGACGTCGAGCCAGGTCGAGCCGCCCGATCCCCAGAGCCTTTCCGCCGATTGGTGGCAGTACTTCGCCGAGGCCGGTGACGAGCTCGGACAGCGCATCGCCGAGACCAGAGTACGGCTGGAAGAGCTCACCACTGAGGTTGGCCGGCAGGGGCGGGAGGACCTGCTGCCTCTGCTGGAACAGCTCGATGCTGCACTCGGCGCCTACCGCGAGCTGCGCGTCCGCGCCGCACCCAAGCCCGGCGTTTTGCCGCCGATTCCGGAGCAGGTGGATCTGCACAACTTTTTAGCCCTCGATCAGCGTCTGCGAGACCTGCGTCGGGAAGCGGCGGTCATCAGTCAGAACACGGCGACGCTCCAGGAAACCATCGACCTGGGCAAACGGCAGCTGGATTCGCTGCGGCTGACCTACCTGGGTCTGTCCGAGTCGCGGCGGGATCGATTGGAACCCGGCCTGACGTTGATGCGGGATCAATTGCGGCTGGAGCTGGCCCGGGAAGATCTGCGACTGCGGGAAGCCGCTCTGGGGCTTCGCCAGGAGGAGATGGCCAGGCTGTCGCCGATCGTGGGTGCCGCCGCCCAGCGACTCAAGGTGACCCCGGAGGATGCCGAGACCTACCGTCAGCGCGCCGAGGCGTCTCGCGAGCGGGCCGCGGAGCTGGACGCGGAGCTCGCGCGTCTCGGTCTGGAGCGGGACTACGGCGCCCCCGATTCCGCCGCCGACCAGATGGCCGCCCGCCTGCAAGAGCTCAATCTCAGCGAGGTGGAAGTCCGCCGCGCGGGTGCGGCGGTCGAGGCGGCGCTGTATAGCCTGGCCGCGGTGCTACCGAGCGGGGAGGGCGGAGTCGAGGTCGACGTGGATTCGCTGCGTGGCGCCCTCGAGGAGGCTCGCTCCAGCGCGGCTACGGCGGCCACGCGCGGTCAGAACTGGCAGAACTTCCTGCAGAACGAACGCGAGGACGCGGTTAGGCGCCTCGCCACCGTGACCGGGGCGTCCGGAGCCGAAGGCAATATCAATCGCGCCCGGCTGCAGGTGGCCGACACCATGTCCGAGTCGCTGGCAAACCTGTCCCAGGATAGCCAGGACTTGCGTCGTATCATCGACTTGGCCGCGACGCGCCTGGTCGAGGTGGAAGGGCTGTTACGCGGCTCCCTGGAGCAGGTCCGATCGTTTATCAGCCACGCGTGGGTAGGACTGGGGGAGTGGTTCGGAGCCAGCCTGTTCGAGGTCGGCAACACGCCCGTGACCCCCATCGGGCTGGTGCGGGTGGTGTTGATCATCGCCATCGCGCTGCTGTTGTCGCACCTGGTGCGAAAAGCACTGGATCGCATGCGCAGCGGGCGCGAGGGCGTGAGCCACGCGGCGCTCTACACCCTGAGCCGGATGCTCCATTACTTGCTGTTGATCCTGGGTGCGGTGGTCGCGCTGTCCTCGATCGGCATCGATTTCACCAAGTTTGCCTTGTTCGCCACCGCGCTTGGTGTCGGCATCGGTTTCGGTCTGCAGACCCTGATCAGCAACTTCGTCGCCGGCATCATCATCCTGTTCGAGCGCAGCCTGAAGGTCGGCGACTTCATCGAGCTGGAGTCGGGCGTTCAGGGAGAGGTGAAGGAGATCAGCATCCGCAGCACCCTGGTCAAGACCAACGAGAATATCGACATTGTGGTGCCTAATGCCGAGTTCATCAGCGGACGGGTGGTGAACTGGACCATGCAGGCGCCGGAGCGTCGGATACATCTGCCGTTCCCCGTGGCCTTCGGCGCCGACCGTGAATTGGTGCGAAAAGCCGGCCTCGAGGCGGCCCAGGATGTGCCCTTCACCATGAACGACAACAGCTACAAGCCCCAGGTCTGGCTGACCGGGTTCGACGAGGACCGGATGAAGTTCGAGCTCGTGGTGTGGTTGACGCCGAATGCCGTGAAACGACCGGCCGCTGTGTCGGCCGCGTACTATTGGGCCTTGGCCAACGCCCTGGAGCGTCACGGCATCGCCCTGCCCTTCCCGCAACAAGACATCCATTTGCGCAGCTACTTCGGCCTCACCGGCGCCAAAGCCGCTACCGCCGCCGCCCGCGGCCCAAACCCCACCGATCCCAGCGCACCCCTCAAAGCAGCCCGTAGCGCGGATTAGCGAAGCGTAATCCGCCCGCCATTGCCCTCTGTTCGCGGCGCGACAGCGCGCGGCCGGGTGCCGCGAGAATTCTCCCATCCCCCTGCGCTGGGAAAGACCGATTCCTGAAGCGAAACCCACCCTTGAAGCCAACTACAAAGCAACCGCCTCATGCCTGCTCCACAGCCCGCCGCGCCGCTTCCGTCTCCTGTAGCAACGATCCGACCGCCAATCGCGCTTCACGCATGAGCAGAAAGCTGCTGTACAACAGCACAAAGGTACCCGACATCCCCAACACCACCGGAACCCAGCCGTACGCCCCATAGAAGGTGACATTGGCACCCACCGCGATGCTGGTCGCCACCAGGATCCCGATGGCGAAATATAGTGCCGTCAGCGCAGCGCGCAGCATGAGAGCCCGTCGGGTAAGGGTGTCCAGAAGCTCTCCGACCGCTTGCTTGCGGGCTTCGATCTGCTCTGGGTCTGCTGTGGGTGCCTCTTTGCGGAGTTTCTCAGCTGTCGCAGCCGTGGCTCGCACCCGATCCACCACCCGGTTCAGACGATTGGAGGTCGAAAGCACCAGGGTGCCGGAGGCCGAAATCAACACCGCCGGCGTAATCATTGCGCCCAGCACCTCGATCACCGACAGCTGACTCGCCATGTTGCCTCCCCAGTGATGGCCGCAGTTTGGGGCCCAAGTATGCCCTGCGGCGGCGCATACCGTGCTTGATTCTCAACCGGCCGATCTTCACTCTTGGACTCAGAAGCGCGATACAGCGCCGCCGAGGAGGAGAAGGAAGGTATGAGCGGTGACGGCGCAACCGACATTTACGAGCAACACTTGGCCACGACCGCCGCCAACTACATCCCATTGACGCCCATCTCGTTCCTGCTGCGCTCCGCCACTGTGTATCCGGACAAGCTTGCCGTGATCCACGGCAGCGAGCGCTATACCTACCGCGAGCTTCGCGAGCGCTGCCAGCGTTTCGCCTCCGCGCTCCACCGCCGCGGCATTGGCAAGGGGGACACGGTGGCGGTGATGGCGGCCAACACCCCGCCGCTGCTGGAAGCGCACTACGCCGTCCCCATGACCGGCGCGGTGCTGAACGCCCTCAACACCCGACTCGATCCGGCCACCGTGGCATTCATCCTCCAGCACGGTGAGGCCAAGGTGCTAGTGGCGGACACGGAGTATTCCCCGGTCATCCAGCGCGCCCTAGCGCAGGTGGAGAACCCACCGTTGGTGGTGCACTTCGACGACCCTCAGGGCGAGGGCGGTGAACGTCTAGGACAATTGAGCTATGAGGCGCTGCTCGCGGAAGGCGACCCGGATTTCGAGCCCAGCTGGCCTTGCGACGAGTGGCAAGCGCTGGCGCTGAACTACACCTCGGGCACCACCGGCAACCCTAAGGGCGTCGTCTATCACCATCGCGGCGCCTACCTGAATGCCATGGGCAACCTGGTGTCCTTCAACCTGACGCCGGACACGGTGTATCTCTGGTCGCTACCCATGTTCCACTGCAACGGGTGGACTTACACTTGGGCGGTGACTGCGGCCAGCGGCACCCACGTCTGCCTACGCAAGGTGGATGCGGCCTTGATCTATCCACTCATCGCCGAGCACCGGGTCACCCACATGTGCGGGGCGCCCATCGTGCTCAATCTGCTGGCGCATGCGCCGGCGGCGCTCATGGGCTCGTTCCAGCACCGAGTGCGTATTGCCACCGGTGGTGCCGCGCCGCCCTCCGCTGTCATCCAACGCATGGCCGAGGCAGGCTTCGACGTGCTGCACCTCTACGGGCTGACCGAATGCTACGGCCCGGCGACCTTGTGCTCCTGGCAACGGGCCTGGGATGAGCTCGAGCCCCGCGCCCAGTCGGAGAAGATGGCGCGCCAGGGCGTCAAGCACGTGACCCTGGAGGAGGCCCGCGTGCTGGATGCCGAAGCACTGGCGCCGGTGCCTTGGGACGGCCGCACCATGGGCGAGATCATGCTGCGGGGGAACACGGTCATGAAGGGCTACTTGAAGAATCCCAGCGCCACCGACAAGGCCCTGGCCGGCGGCTGGTTTCACACCGGCGATCTCGGCGTGCAGCACCCCGACGGCTACATCGAGGTCAAAGACCGGGCCAAGGACATCATCATCTCCGGCGGCGAAAACATCTCCAGCCTGGAGGTGGAGGAGGCGCTTTATCGCCACCCGAAAGTGCTGGAAGCCGCCGTAGTAGCTCGGCCCGATGACAAGTGGGGCGAGACCCCTTGCGCCTTCGTCACCCTGCAGGAGGGCCAGGACGCCGAGGCCACCGACATCATCGATTATTGCCGCACCGTGTTAGCCGGCTACAAAGTGCCGAGGACGGTGGTATTCGGGCCGCTGCCGAAGACCTCCACCGGCAAGATTCAGAAGTTCGAGCTGCGGACTCGGGCCAAAGCGCTCTGAGCTCACCCATTGTCGTAGCTGCCGACTGAACCCGGCTCGAGGAGCACCCATGGACCTAACGCTGAGCCCCGCCCAGGACCGCTTCCGCCAGGCGGTCCGAGACTTAGTCGAGGCCGAGATCATGCCGCTGGAAGGCGATCCGGCGAGCTACGACGAGCACGAGAACATCCGCATGGACCTGCTGCAGGGGTTGCGTCAGCAGGTCAAGGACGCAGGGCTGTGGGCGCCGCAGATGCCGGAGTCGCGGGGTGGACAGGG
>CAZLYT010000465.1:0-3450 GCA_964563515.1 uncultured Candidatus Competibacteraceae bacterium
GCATTACGTTACGAGGCCAAAGTGGGCGGCAGATTTCCACTAGCGGAGAGCTGCCGTGAGCAACACTAACGCCGCCGTCGTCGATTTTCCCTCACCTGCGCCACGGCCGACCGGCCGCAAGCGCTTCGACAACGTGCTCGAGACCATCGGCCGCACACCGGTGATTCGTATCAACCGCTTGGCGCCGCCGGGCGTCAACCTGTACGTCAAGGCCGAGGCATTCAATCCCATGGGCTCGGTGAAGGACCGGATGGCGCTCGCCGTCATCGAGGCCGCCGAACGTAGCGGTGCGCTGAAGCCCGGACAAACCGTGATCGAGGCTACCAGTGGCAACACCGGCATCGGCCTGGCGATGGTTTGCGCCGCCAAAGGCTACCCGCTGGTGATCGTGATGGCCGAGAACTTCAGCATCGAGCGGCGCAAGATCCTGCGCTTTCTGGGTGCGAAGGTGGTGCTGACGCCGGCGGCTCACATGGGTAGCGGCATGGTGGCGAAAGCAGAAGCGCTGGCCAAGATGAACGACTGGTTCATGGTCCGCCAGTTCGAGAACGAGGCCAACGCCGACGCCCACACCCAAACGACCGCGGTGGAAATCCTGCAAGACTTTCACGACCAACCGCTGGATTACTTTGTCACCGGCTACGGCACCGGTGGCACTTTGAAGGGCACCGCGCGGGTGCTGAAAAGAAAAAGCCCGCAGACCCGCATCGTCGCTTGCGAGCCGGACAACTCGCCTCTGCTCGCCAGTGGCATCGCGCAGCAGCGCACGGCCGACGGTCAGCCCAGCGCCACCCACCCGAGCTTCCGGCCCCATTTGATGCAGGGGTGGACGCCGGATTTCATTCCGCGACTCACCGAGGATGCGGTGAGCTCGGGTCTGATCGACGAGATCGTCTCCATCGACGGCAACGAGGCTCTGCGCTACGCCCGGGAGCTGGCCCGCCAGGAAGGCATCTTCTGTGGCACCTCTGGCGGCGCAACTTTCGCTGGCGCCATCGCAGTGGCGCGAACAGCGCCCAAGGGCAGCACCATATTGTGCATGCTGCCAGACACCGGTGAGCGCTACTTGTCGACGCCGCTGTTTGCCGACATCCCGGTGGAGATGACCGATGAGGAGCTCGAGCTCTCGCGCTCCACGGTGAGCCGTCGCAGCGAGGTGGCGGCGTGCCCCGTGCCCGACGTGGCGAAGGAGGCCGTCGACCCGGACACCAAACGTCTGTTCGAGGGCATTCTGGCCGACCCGGCGCAACCCGTGGTCCTGTTCGCGCTACAGTGGTGCGAGTTCGCCTGGTCGGTGCGCAAGCTCTTCAACGCCCTCGAGGTACCGTTCCGATCGGTGGACCTGGACTCGGTCGAATACCAGCAGGACGACCTGGGCGGCAAGCTGCGGGCAGTGCTGACGGCGCACTGCAGACGAGACACGATCCCGCAGGTCTTCATCGGTGGCGAGCACCTGGGCGGCTGCCGGGAGGTCTTTGACAGCTACGAAAAGGGCCGGCTACAGGTGTTGTTGGACGCGAACGGACTCAGCCCAGGATCGCCGAGCGACCTGGATGCAAGCTCGTTGCTGCCTGGATGGCTGCAGCAGCGCTAGCAAAACCCAAGCGAGCAGTGGCCTTCAGGCCACTGCTGCGGGGCGCTCGGCCTGCAGAAAATGGCATATTGGGACCGTGCAATTATTCACATTTCAGGCTCCCGCTCGCGTGGTGAAATGCCTTGACGGTGGTGAAACGCCGGCATATGTTCGATTTCACGCCTCACAAGGGCGTCCTTCGAACCACTTAACCGGCAGTGATCCTGCCTGGAGGGCCCCAACCATGAGCTACCGCCCCGTACGCTGTTCGACTGCTACCAGATACCGGCTGTCTTCCAGCCGGCTGTCCTGCGACTTCCCAACCCACTGGCTGCACTCCCCGCACCGAGGCTTCTGAGCCAAGCCTGCTCCGGAACCGGAAGAGGTCACGAGATTGCATTGCTCCGCGCGAGGCCCTGGGCCTGACGCGCGTTGCTGTTGGCGTCATCGGCGGCCTGCCCTCTGCGACCACGGGAGAACTCAGCCATGGCACTTGCACAGGTCTCGCTCGACGATAAGTACGCCCTGGAGAGGGGGCGCGTTTATTTAACCGGTGTTCAGGCGCTGGTGCGCCTGCCGATGATGCAGCGCCAGCGCGATGCCGCGCGCGGTCTCAACACCGCGGGTTTCATCTCCGGTTACCGCGGATCACCCCTCGGTGGTCTCGACCAGGCCTTGTGGCAGGCCAAACCGTTTCTAGAGCGCAACCACATCCACTTCCAGCCAGGCGTCAACGAGGACCTGGGCGCTACCGCAGTCTGGGGCAGTCAACAGGTCAACCTGTTCGAAGGCGCCCGCTACGATGGCGTGTTTGGCATGTGGTACGGCAAAGGCCCGGGCGTGGACCGCTCCGGCGACGTGTTCAAGCACGCCAACGCCGCTGGCACCTCGCGCCACGGTGGCGTGCTCGCCATTGCCGGCGACGACCACGCTTGCAAGTCCTCCACTCTGCCGCACCAGAGCGAGTACGCCTTCGTGGACGCCTGCATGCCGGTGCTCAATCCGGCGGGGGTGCAAGAGATTCTGGACCTGGGCATCTTCGGCTGGGAGCTGTCCCGCTACTCCGGTTGCTGGGTCGGCTTCAAAACCATCGCGGAGACCGTCGATTCCTCGGCCTCGGTGGAGGTAGATCCACACCGGGTGGCCATCGCTTACCCCCTAGACTTCGAGCTTCCACCTAGCGGCCTGCACATCCGCTGGCCCGATCGACCCCTGGAGCAGGAGCTCAGGCTGCACCAGTACAAGCTCTACGCCGCACTGGCTTTTGCTCGGATCAACCAACTGAACCGCTTGGTGATCGACAGCCCACGGCCGCGGCTGGGCATCGTCACCACTGGCAAGTCCTACCTCGATGTGCGGCAGGCGTTGGACGATCTGGGTATCGACGGTGGCCTGGCCGCTGACATCGGTCTACGGGTGTTCAAAGTGGGCATGAGCTGGCCACTGGAGCGCGAGGGCGTGCGCCAGTTCGCCCAGGGTCTGGAAGAGATCCTGGTGGTGGAAGAGAAGCGCGCCGTCATCGAGAACCAGCTCAAGGAGCAGCTCTATCACTGGCGCGGCGACGTCCGCCCCCGGGTCATCGGCAAGTTCGACGATCGCGGCGCGTGGATACTCCCCTCCACCGGCGAGCTGACCCCTGCCCGCATCGCCCGGATCATCGCCGCCCGCATCACCCGTTTCTACAGCAGCGAGCGCATCCAGCAGCGGCTCGAGTTCCTGGAGCGCAAGGAGCTAGCCTTGGCCAAGCCACGGCTGGTGTTGGAACGCGTGCCGCACTTCTGCTCCGGCTGTCCCCACAACACCTCGACCCGAGTACCCGAAGGCAGCCGTGCCCTGGCAGGCATCGGCTGCCACTACATGGCGACCTGGATGGATCG
>CAZLYT010000466.1:0-29935 GCA_964563515.1 uncultured Candidatus Competibacteraceae bacterium
TCGCGCGCCAATGGTTCCTAGGCAACGGGGACGCGGATGGCAATTGGCACTGAACTATTTGTCATTTGCCTTGTTTGGCTGCATGTTCGCGCCGTGGTATTTTCGGCGTACCAGCTTCGAAGTCATATTCGTTTACGCCCCGTCGCCGTTTACTGTGGGCATTCCAGCGGCTTTGATGCGCCGTTTGAAGAAGGCGCCTATGATGCTCTGGGTCCAGGATCTCTGGCCCGAGAGTCTGTCCGCGGCCGGAGCGGTGCATTCGCCTCAGGTTTTGCGTCTGGTGGGGATGATGGTGCGAGCGATCTATCGGCGTTGTGACCGGATTTTGGTGCAGTCCCAAGCATTCGTTGAATCCGTGGTGGCTGCGGGGGCTCGGCGTCGTCGGACGGTCTGCTTCCCCAACTGGGCGGAATCATTCTACCAACCCGTACCGGCATCCGAAGGTAAGGATCCGGCGGCGGGGGTTCCCAGCAGTTTTCGCGTCATGTTTGCGGGTAATCTGGGTGAGGCGCAATCCTTGGAAACCATCGTTGGAGCGGCGGACCTACTGAGAAACGAGAAAGGAATCCAGTGGCTCATACTCGGAGACGGTCGGCGTAGGGAGTGGATGGAACGGGAGGTTGCGCGCCTCGGCCTTCAATCGAATGTTCACTTTCTCGGCAGTTTCCCGGCCGAGAGGATGCCGGAGTTCTTCGCCGTTGCGGATGCAATGTTGGTAACGTTAAAAGGGGACCCAGTATTTTCACTGACCGTTCCCAGTAAGGTCCAGTCCTACATGGCCTGCGGCAGACCCATCGTCGGGGCCTTGAACGGCGAAGGGGCACGGCTCGTGAGGGAGGCCGGCGCGGGATTGGTGGCGGCGGCGGATGACGTGGAGGGCCTGGCGCATGCGGTGCTACAACTCTCCCGGATGTCCGGAACCCAACGCAACAATTTGGGAAGGTGCGGTCGCCTATATTACGAGAAGCACTTTGAGCGCGATATGCTGATTCGCCGGCTAGAGGGGTGGATGCGTGAAGTCATAGAGGAGGGAGTGTGCGAATCCTGATTCTGGGCGGCGATGGAATGTTGGGGCACCAGCTTCTGAACGCTTGGGAGGACGCTCATGATGTCCGCGTCACCCTGCGGGGCGGCGAAAGTGACTATAGGCAATACGGCCTGTTTAACCTCGCAAACAGTATCTACGGAATCGACGTACGGAATTTCGGCCGAATTGAGGGGATAGTGAAAGCCTTTAGGCCGGAAGCCATCGTAAATGCAGTCGGAATCGTCAAACAGCGGCCCGAGGCGCACGATGCAGTCGTAAGCCTGGAGGTGAATGCGGTATTCCCGCATCGCTTAAGTCTGCTTTGTCGCGAAGCGGGAGTGCGGCTGGTACAGGTGAGTACAGATTGCGTCTTCTCTGGTTCGAGAGGCATGTATAGCGAGGATGACCTTGAAGACGCCCGGGACCTCTATGGACGTAGCAAGTTGCTGGGGGAGGTTCGGGATGCGCATGTGGTGACCCTGCGCACTTCGATGATTGGCCTGGAACTCGCGAGAAAAAAGAGCTTGGTCGAATGGTTCTTGGCGAAGACCGGCGTGGTGGAGGGCTTTCGTAAGGCGCTCTTTTCAGGTTTCACGACTCTGGAGCTGGCCCGCATCATCGAAGGCACGTTGGTTGATCACCGTGCGCTACATGGACTCTGGCATGTGGCGAGTAACCCCATCGACAAGTTTACTTTGCTGAAAATGCTGCAGGAGAGGCTGAACGATGGTCGCAGGGTGGTGGTCCCGGAGAACGCGTTCGCATGTGATCGCAGCCTGCTCGGTCAGCGGTTCAATAGGGCGACAGGATATCAGCCGCCCGGGTGGGAAACAATGCTCGAGGAGTTGGTAGGACGAGTCGGGAAGAGGGGCAATTAATGCTTGAAGGTAAGCACATATTGGTGACAGGCGGCACCGGCTCGATGGGCAGGGTTCTGGTTCGTCGTATCTTGTCCGGCGAGCTCGGGACACCGAAAAAAGTCATCATTTTGTCTCGGGACGAGGCCAAACAGCATGATATGAGAACGGCTTACATGCACCGGGCGGTGACGACTGATGAAGTCATTTTCAATAACTTCCGCCAGTCCCTCGAGTTTCGGATTGGCGGCGTGCGGGACTATCACGCAGTGTGTTCAGCGTTGAAGAGTGCCGATATTGTCATTAACGCCGCAGCCTTGAAACAGGTTCCTACCTGCGAGTATTTTCCAGATCAGGCGGTTCTGACGAACTGTCTTGGCGCGATGAATATAGTACAGGCCATTCGCGAGAACGGGTACCCGATTGAGGCGGTTATCGGGATCAGTACGGATAAGGCAGCCAAACCTGTCAACGTCATGGGTATGACGAAGGCTTTGCAGGAGCGTATTTTTACTTCTGCGAATGTGCTTAATCCGGATACTCGGTTCGTATGTGTTCGCTATGGCAATGTCTTGGCCTCGCGCGGGTCGGTGATTCCGCTTTTTCACGATCAGATTTCAAAGGGCGGCCCGGTGACGGTGACCGTACCCGCGATGACCCGGTTTCTGCTCAGTCTCGAACAGGCGGTTGATACGGTGTTTGCTGCCTTGAAAACTGCTTTACGAGGCGAGATATTAGTGCCCGATGCGCCTTCCGCGACGGTAATGAATATTGCGAAGGCACTGATCGGCGAGAGAATGATTGAGGTCAAAGTAACGGGCATTCGGCCAGGTGAGAAGATGCACGAGATCATGGTCTCGGAAGAAGAGGCGCACCACACTGGGCGGCGCGGGAGCTACTACACGATTCGCCCCATGCTGCCGGAACTAATTGCTGAATCCTCGAATGAAGCCAATGCACTTACTAAGGAGTTCAGCTCGCAGGATAAGGTATTGACCTTCGAGGGTACCGTAGATCTCCTCGAAAGGCATAACCTCATGCCGGGACAAGTGAGGCTCGCAGAGGGCGGCGATTTGCTTGCTTAGGGGTTCTGGGCATAGGGCTGAGTGCGAGCTTAGAGGCCGCCTAGAATGTAGGCTCGGTGTTGCAAGGGAGTCTTGCGTTCTGGGCGAGAGGCGTTTGAGTGGTGGAAAGGCTGCGCCGGGCCCAGCGGTGCGTCCGTTACTGGATGTGTGGGTACGGTGGAACGCTGCCTGTGGAGGACACTAGGGCGGGCGATTTCAACGGTGAGGGGATCTAGATATGGCAGGGTGGAGGTTAGGACGGGGAGCGCGACCCCAAGGCCGTGTACCGGAAAGTCGGTCCATGCATCAGAGTTCCGTGTGTGATGCACGTATGGAGTTGTCCGCCGGGGTTGTCCGCCGGCCGTGCCTGCGTGTTAGAGGGAGCTCTCTTGATCGGTACCGACCCTGATGCGCGATCAGTCCTTCAACCCGAGAAAAGCGCACGTTCGAGTCCAGGGGCACGCCGATGTTCCCAAGTTGGCGGCATATCCGACGCACTAGCCGCACGGATGCTGGTGAGGGCCGATGCTGTTCTCGGGTTTGAAGAGACTTTCGAAGGTGTTGGCGCTTCGTCTATTTACATAGCGCAGTTGGAACCGGACTCCTTGGCAGGGTCTGCGACAGGTGATGGATTTCTCCGCTGGCATCCGACCTGCGAGGGAGGCTCATCCGGTATCACATCGGGGGCAAGAGGATAGAGAGTGTGGGCGGCCGGTTGAAAGTAATGACGGTGGCGGGGACAAGGCCCGAACTGATCAAGCTCAGTCGGGTCATTGCGGAACTGGACAAACACACGGCGCATGTATTGGTGCATACTGGCCAGAATTACGATTATGAGCTGAACGAGATATTTTATGATGACCTGGAGATTCGAAAGCCCAACTATTTCCTGGGTGCGGCAGGTGCAACGGCGGCTGAAACGATCGGTAATGTAATATCAAAGATAGATCCCGTACTGAATCATGAGAAACCGGATGCGATCGTCATTTATGGAGACACTAATAGCTGTCTTGCCGCCATAGCAGCCAAGCGGCGCCGCATTCCTGTTTTTCACATGGAGGCAGGGAATCGCTGCTTCGACGAGCGAGTTCCGGAAGAGATCAATCGCCGAATTATTGATCATATCAGTGATATCAATTTGACCCTCACCGATCACGCCCGTCGCTACTTGATGGCTGAGGGCATCAGGCCAGAAACGATTATCAAGTGTGGCTCCTGCATGCCTGAAATTCTGGCATTTTGCCAGTCGAAGATCGACAGCTCGGACGTTCTGCAAAGACTAGGATTGGAAAAGAGTCAGTATTTTGTCGTAAGCGCCCACCGTGAGGAGAATGTTGATTCACAGGTCAATCTTTCTGACCTGCTGCATTCGCTGAATACCATTGCTGAGTGCTATGATGTACCGATTGTGTTTTCTACTCACCCGCGCACAAAAAAACGTTTGGATGAGGTGGGCACTGATCATCTCCACCAACGCATTCAATTTCTCAAGCCGCTCGGCTTCTCGGAATATGTCAAGTTGCAGATGCATGCCCTGTGTGTAATATCCGACAGTGGCACCATTACCGAGGAGGCTTCGATCCTGAACTTGCCCGCGATTACTATACGTCAGGCCCATGAAAGGCTCGAGGGTATGGACGAGGGTACGCTGATTATGAGTGGCCTCAAGCCGGAGCGGATATTGCAGAGCATCGCGGTGGTAATCTCTCAACACGACGCTCAAAAGAGGACGATTACTCCGGTTCTGGACTATCAGGCGCAACGACTGTCGTACAAAGTAATTCGGATAATACTAAGTTATACCGATTACATTCGGCGATGCGTTTGGCGCGATGCCGTCTGATAGATCATTCACGTTTCCAAGGGGGCTGGGCTATAGCTGGAAGACGTGGCAGGGGGTGAAGGTTCGCAGGCTGGTGTCAGGCGGCAGACGTTGATTGCTTGGTACGAGTCGGGAATCGTCGGATGGTCGGCACTCAACGGGAAGTGGTGCGGCAGGTGTTCGCTAGGCAGCCCAGGTCGTGTCTCGCAACCTATGGTGGCTGGCGCGACGCAGTGCAGTCGCGGGCGATCGGTGGGCCAGAGCCGTGACGCTGAGTGACTTCCCTGGCTGGGGAGGAGCCGTTATTGAGGGCGCGGAAGTAGTGGCAGGGGAGCTGCAGCTGTGCACGCCGGCCACCTTACGCCGAGCACGGTTGGTGGGTGAGGCGGGGGAGCCAAAAGTGGAAGTAGTTGCCTCTAGACAGGTTCTCAATGAGAACCTTGTCCGCTACCAGGGGCTGGTCGCAAAGTGACGGGAGTGCTGGTGACCGGCGCCACCGGCTTCGTGGGCCGGTCGCTGTGCCAACGGCTGGTGGAGCGCGGCTGGCGGGTGCGGGCGGCGGTGCGGGAGGGGGCCTCGGCGGGGGCAATACTGCCCCCGACGGTGGAAGCCAGCGTAGTGGGCGATCTTGACCAGGAGCCGGACTGGACCAATGCCCTTACGGACATGGATCATGTGGTGCATCTGGCCGGCCGGGTGCCCACACCAGGCGCCGAGCCGGACGAGGATAGCTACCAGCGTACCAACGTCGAAGCCAGCGCCCGGCTTGCGCGCGCTGCTGCGACGGCCCGTGTACGGCGGCTGGTCTTCGCCAGCTCGGTCAAAGTGCTGGGTGAGCACAGCGGCAACCGGCCGCTGCGCAGCGATGACCCACCACGGCCGGCAGATGCCTATGCTCGCTCCAAGCTGGCCGCCGAGCGTGCCCTGGGAGAGGCCCTTGCGGGTGGGCCCACGGAGCTGGTGATCGTGCGGGCGCCAATGGTGTACGGCCCCGGTGCCGGCGGCAATTTCCTGCGACTCACCGAGGCGGTGCTGGCTGGCCAGTGGCTACCGATCGGAGGGATCGGGGCCCGCCGCAGCATGATCTGCGTCGATGGGTTGTGCGACTTCCTCGAGCGGTGTCTGGGGCATCCCGGTGCGGTGGGGGCGCCGCTCCTGGTGGCGGATCCGGAGGACCTGACCGTGGCCGAACTGGTCCGCCGTCTGGGTGCGTTGTTGCACCGGCGCCCGAGAATCCTGCGGGTGCCGGCAGGGTTGCTTCGTGTGGTGGGCTCGGCGACCGGCCGTAGCGACGAAGTGCGCCGGTTGATCGAACCGTTGCAGGTGGACCTGGCGGCGACGCGGCAGCGGTTGCAGTGGCAGCCCTCGGATCCGTCGGAGTGCCTGGCAGCCACCGTCAAGTGGCTGTTGAATGCCAGGACCGATACCGGTGGTTAGCGCGCTCTTGCCGCTGGTGCTGAGCGGTATCGTCGGTTGGGTGCTCACCGGAGCGGTGCGGCGGTATGCGTTGCGGACCGCCCTGCTCGACCACCCTGGCGCCCGCAGTTCCCATACTGAGCCGACTCCCCGGGGTGGTGGCGTGGCGATCGTAGGCTGCTATCTGGCTGCCCTGCTA
Source organism: uncultured Candidatus Competibacteraceae bacterium (assembly GCA_964563515.1). GTDB lineage: Bacteria > Pseudomonadota > Gammaproteobacteria > Competibacterales > JAHEDQ01 > CAZLYT01. The sequence goes on from CAZLYT010000466.1 coordinate 6,386, forward strand.
TTGCTGTCCTTGGTGGGGTGGGTGGCGTCGTCACTGGCCGTTGCAATCGGCGGTGCGGGTGCCTTGGTGGCGCTGGTGGGATTCGTCGACGACCGCCGCCACGTCGCCATCAAATGGCGCCTGCTGACCCATCTTCTGGCTGTCGCCTGGGGGCTGGCCTGGGTAATACCGAGCTCGGCGCTGCCCGATGGCTGGTGGTCGTGTTGGGCTGTCGTGACCCCCGTTGGCATTGCCCTGATCTGGCTCCTCAACTTCTACAACTTCATGGACGGAATCGACGGCATCGCCGGCGTCGAGGCGCTGACCGTCGCAATGGGCGCGATCGTAATCTGGCAAGGCTCAGACCCCCTCGGATTGCGGCCCACCCTGCTGGTTCTGGCGGGCGCCAGCGCCGGCTTCCTGCTATGGAACTGGGAGCCTGCCAGGATCTTTATGGGTGACGTGGGCAGTGGATTTCTGGGTTTGGTGTTTGGCCTCAGCGCGTGCGCTGCCAGCTTGCACGGCGGTCCCGGGCTCTGGTCCTGGGCCATATTGTTGGCGCTGTTCGTGGTGGACTCGGCAATCACGCTGGGTCGTCGCGTGGTGCGCGGCGAACGCTGGTGGGAGGCGCATCGTAGCCACGCCTACCAGCGCCTGGCTCGGCGCTGGTCCAGCCACGGGCGAGTGAGCGCGGCGGTTGCCGCCGTCAACGTGCTGTGGTTGTTGCCGCTCGCCTGGTGTGCGGCACTTTGGCCGGCTCTCGGCCCCTGGTTGATGTTGTTGGCGTCAGCGCCGCTGGTATTGGCCGTGGTGCGCTGCGGTGCGGGACTTCCGGACCAGGTGGCGCTGTGAAGAGCACCGGTGGCCGTGGCGGCTGGCACCAGCGCTTGGCCCAGGGGCTCGTCATGCTGCCAAGGGCCTGGAAGCGCACCTTGCTGGTTGTACTCGACAGCCTGCTGATCGCGGTATCGGTCTGGGTGGCATTCGCGCTGCGTCTCGGTGATGCATGGTCCTACTACATCGACCGCGCCGTATGGCTGATACCGCTGATGGTGGTGGTCACGCTGCCGGTGTGTTACGCCTTGGGATTCTACCGCTCCCTGGTGCGCTACGTGACCGGGCGGGTCTACTTCGAGGTGGCGCGGGGCATTGGCGTCGGCGCCTTGTTGACCTACGCCGTGTGGACGCTGGCGCAGGGGCCCTTGGTGCCCCGCTCGGCGTGGCTGATCTACTGGTTGGTGGCGATACTGTTCATTGGCAGTCAGCGCCTGCTGCTGCGTAACTTCGTGAGCGTGCCGCGGGGAGCCTTCGCCCGCGCGGAACGGGTGGCCATCTACGGGGCGGGCGAGGCCGGTGCCCAGCTGGCCGCCGCCCTGCTCCACAGTCGCGAGCACCAACCTGTGGTGTTCGTCGACGACCTCCCCGACCTTCGTGGCAGCTACATCCACGGCATCAAGGTGTACCTGCCGGAACGCCTCACGGATCTCGTCGCCCGATACCGAATCGGCAGCGTGCTGCTGGCAATGCCGTCGGTGTCACGAAGCCAGCGGCGACGCATCATCGAGCGGCTGGAGCCGTTGCCGGTGCGGGTGCTGGGCATGCCGGGGCTGGACGAGATCGCCAGCGGCTTGCACGGCATCGACGAGCTACGAGAGGTCGAGGTGGAAGACATCCTAGGGCGCGACACCGTCAATGCCCACCAGCGACTGCTCGCCAAGACCGTGCGTGGGAAGTCCGTGCTGATAACCGGTGGCGGTGGCTCCATCGGATCGCAGCTTTGTCGCCAGGTGCTGCATCAGGAACCGGCCCGGCTGGTGGTGGTGGATATCTCGGAGTACTTGCTGTACGGCATCGAGCGCGAGCTGGAGGCGCTGGCGGCACGCTACGCGATGCAGGTCGAGCTGGTTCCAATCCTGGCCTCGATCCAGGACAGTCGACGCATGCAGACGATGATGGAGGCGTTTGCTGTCGACACCGTGTTTCACGCGGCAGCTTTCAAGCACGTTCCCATCGTCGAGCGCAACCCGCTCGAAGGGGTGGCCAACAACGTTTTCGGCACCTGGTATTGCGCGGAAGCCGCCATAGCCGCAGGGGTCGAGAACTTCGTGCTGGTGTCCACGGATAAGGCGGTCCGGCCGACCAACGTGATGGGGGCCAGCAAGCGACTCGCCGAGCTGGTGCTGCAGGGGCTGTCGCAGCTGCAGCCCCGGACCCGGCTCTGTATGGTCCGATTCGGCAACGTGTTGGCCTCCTCGGGTTCCGTGGTGCCGCTGTTCAGGGAGCAGATTCGGCGCGGTGGCCCGGTAACGGTCACGCATCCGGAGGTGGTGCGTTACTTTATGACCATCTCGGAAGCGGCCCAGCTAGTTATACAGGCCGGGGCATTGGCACAGGGCGGGGACGTGTTTCTGTTGCGGATGGGGGAACCGGTACGGATCGTCGAGCTGGCCCGTCGCTTGATCAATCTGTCGGGCTTCGAGGTCAGGGACGAAGCCAACCCCGACGGTGACATAGAGATTCGCTACACCGGCCTGAGGCCAGGGGAGAAGCTGTTCGAGGAGCTCCTGATCGGCAACGACGACGTCCCCACGGAGCATCCGAGCATTGTCCGGGCGCGCGAGGAATCGCTGCCGTGGCCGCAGGTGCGCGCCTACCTGGATCAGCTGCAGCGGGTGCTGGAGGAGGGTGACCATCTCATGCTGCGGCAGATACTGTCGGAGGCGGTAACCGGCTACACGCCTTGGTGCGAGATTGAGGACCGGGTCTGGGTTCAACAGGCCCGCTACAGCGAGCCTGATCTAGAGGTTGCCAATGTCACACCCGGGAGCCCCGTGCCAGCCAGCCGCGAACGCCCGGCGGGTTGAGCCACGGGCGGTTAGCGGCGGAGCTGACGCTTGCCGATACGCGCGGTCTTCACGCGCTTGCCTTCGGTGTCGACGATCTCGATCGGGTAGCCGGCGACCATGAGGCTGGTACCGGGTTCGGGTAGTGCTTCCAGGTACTCCATGATCAGGCCATTCACCGTCCGCGGTCCGTTCACCGGCAGACTCAGGTTCAGCCGGCGGTTCAGGCTGCGTATCGCCGCTGCACCGGAGACCAGAAAGGCACCGTCGGCCAGAGTCTGTATGTACTTGCCCATGGTGGCGGGATCGGTGGTGAACTCGCCGACGATTTCTTCCAGGATGTCTTCCAGGGTCACCAGGCCCAGCAGGTCGCCGTACTCGTCGACCACCAGGCCGATTCGGCGGCGCTGCTTTTGAAAGTTCAGTAGCTGAACGTTCAGCGGCGTGCCTTCGGGAATGAAGTAAGGCTCCCGCACCAGACGCTCGATGTCGCCGCGCTCCAGGCGACTCTTGTCTGCCAGCAGGGCGATGAGCTTGCGCAGGTGGAGGAAGCCCACCACGTTGTCCACCGACTCGCGGTAAACCAGCAGCCGAGTGTACTCGGTGCTGGTGATCTGGCGCCGGATCTCGTCCCATTCGTTGCTGAGGTCGATGCCTGCCACCTCGTTGCGAGGCACCATGATGTCCTCCACGGCGGCCTCCTGCAGATCGAGGATGCTAAGGAGCATACGGCGATGGCGCTGCGGAATCAGCGCGGCGCCCTCCAGCACCACGGTTCTGAGTTCTTCGGGGCTGAGTGCCTCGTTGGACGAATCTCGCGCGCGCACCCCCAGGGGCACCAGAACCAGATTTGCCAGCACGTTCACCACCCACACCAGCGGCCACAACAGCCGCAGCAGCGCCGCCAACACCCAGGACGCCGGGAAAGCGATGCGCTCGGGATGCAGGGCGGCAAGGGTTTTGGGTGCTACCTCTGCGAAGATCAACAATACCAGCGTAAGCAAGCCGGCGGCCACCGCGATGCCGGCTTCGCCCATGAGGCGAAGTGCAATGATCGTCGCCAAGGAGGAGGCCAGGACGTTGACGAAGTTGTTACCAAGCAGAATCAGCCCTATCAGCCGATCCGGGCGGTCGAGGAGGCGGCTCGCGCGGATCGCTCCGCGGTGCCCAGACTGCGCCAGATGGCGCAACCGATAGCGATTGAGCGCCATCAAGCCCGTCTCCGAGCTAGAGAAGAAGGCGGATAGTATGAGCAGTAGGACCAACGCTCCGAAGAGCATGGTCAACGGGATGTCGTCCAAGGCAGCGGCGAGCCTTTTAGATCTCTAGGGGCCAGGTGCCACGGGCCACGCCCCCGCCTGCAGGGGGGTCGCGACGCGCGCTGATCTGGTGGCAGGGACTGAATTGCCTGGGTAATGGGAAGCGCCGCGGTGACTGTCGCTGCACCCTACTTCCCGGGCGCGGGCGATTTCATAATGGATGCGCTGCGGGTGGTGGTGCCACGAAGAGTACATGCTGGCAGCCTCCTCATTGTTGGCAGTTGCCTCTGGGTTGGTGCTCGGCTGGATCTCAAGCAGTGTCATCGGTTGAGGATGAGCTCCAACACGAGCTTGCTTCCAAAGTAGGCCAACACCAGCGCACCGAAGCCGCTCAGGGTCCAGCGCATGGCGACGCGGCCACGCCAGCCGTAGCGCCAGCGCCCGAGCAGCAACACACCAAACACCATCCACGCCGCGATCGAAAGCGTGGTCTTGTGCACCAGGTGCTGAGCAAAGATGTCCTCAAGAAACATGAAGCCAGTCAGCAAAGCCAGGCTGAGGAACACGAAGCCGCCCGCAATCATCTGAAACAGCAGCGATTCCATGGTCATCAGTGGTGGCAGGCCACGGATCAGTCCGCCGGGTTGCCCCCGGTGCAGCGCACGATCCTGAAAGGCAAGTAGCAAGGCTTGCACGCTAGCCATGGCGAGCAGTGCATAAGCCAGCACCGAGAGCAGGATATGCGTATCCAGGGCGGGATCGGCATGAGAGATGAGTCGCTGGGAAGGCAGCATCAAGCCGAGTGCGGCAGCAAGCGCGGTGATCGGCAACACCACGATGCCCAGGTTCTCCACCGGCCCTACCAAGGACGACAGCAGCACCACCACTGCCGCCAGCCAGCCCACCAACGAAAGCGCATTGAAAAAGCCGAGGTTGAGGCCCTCTGGTAGCACCATGTTCTGGTATAGCACCAGCGCATGAAGCAATGCCGCTCCCAAAGCGATGGCCAGTGGTAGCGATTTGGGCCAGGGGTGCGCCGGGCTGGTCTTGGCCAGGCGGAGGGTCAAGAGCAGTCCGGCCGTGGCATACAGCAGCACGGCGGTGCCACCGAGGATGGCGATGTGACTCACGGGCCCTCTGTCGGGTAGGCGACGCTGCAGGTTTTCGACCAGGCTCGAATGATGGCACAGTCACAATCCTGGGTAGAAGCGGCGACCGGCCATTGGCAACGCTGCGGAAATTCCGCATCCGGTTGGATGGTGGTCCGAGCTTACCGAAGTGCTGGCCTATAATCGCGGGTTCTGTTTGGCGGAGGACCAAAGCCAATGTTCGATAACCTCAGCGAACGCCTTGGACGCGTCGTCGCAAGCCTGCGAGGGCAGGGGCGTATCACCGAGGACAATGTCCGCGAGACCATGCGCGAGGTGCGGATGGCGTTGCTGGAAGCCGACGTTGCCCTGCCGGTGGTCCGCGAGTTCGTGCAACGGGTGCAGACGCGGGCGGTGGGTCAGGAGGTCACCAGCAGCCTCTCGCCTGGCCAAGTCATGGTCAAGATCGTTCGCGACGAGCTGGTCGAGGTCATGGGGGCGGGCAATGAAGATCTGGATCTGCGTAAGCAGCCTCCAGCAGTGATCCTGCTGGCAGGTCTCCAAGGATCAGGAAAGACTACCAGTGCCGCCAAGCTCGCGCGTTACCTCAAGGAGCGTCGGGACAAGCGGGTCATGGTGGTGAGCTGCGACGTCTATCGTCCGGCGGCCATCGACCAGCTCAAGCGGCTTGCCGAGGAGGTCGGCGTTAGCTGGCATCCCTCGAGTGCGGATCAGGATCCGCTCGCCATCGCCCGCGGCGCACACGAGGCCGCGCGCCGCATGGCGATGGACGTGCTGCTGGTCGATACCGCCGGCCGATTGCACGTGGATGGCGAGATGATGGAAGAAGTTCGCCGCCTGCATCAGGCCGTGGATCCGGCGGAAACCTTGTTCGTGGTAGACGCCATGACCGGTCAGGACGCCGCCAACACGGCGCGAGCGTTCCACGAAGCGCTGCCCCTGACCGGCGTCATCTTGACCAAGACCGACGGCGACGCCCGCGGCGGCGCCGCGCTGTCGATCCGTCACATCACCGGTAAGCCCATCAAGTTTCTCGGTGTCGGCGAGCGGACCTCGGCGTTGGAGCCATTTCATCCCGACCGAGTGGCCTCGCGAATTCTGGGTATGGGAGACGTGCTGAGCCTGGTCGAGGAGGTGGAGCGCAAGGTCGACCGTGACAAAGCTCAACAGCTTGCCGACAAGGTCACCAAGGGCAAGCGCTTCGATCTCACGGACTTCCGCGATCAGCTCGATCAGATGTTGAATTTGGGTGGCATTGGCGCGCTACTGGAAAAGCTCCCCGGAGCCTCCTCCATCCCTGATGCCATGAAGAATCAGGTCAACGACCGCGAGCTGCGTCGGCTGATTGCGATCGTAAACTCCATGACGCTCCAGGAACGGCGTTTCCCGGACATCATCAAGGGCTCGCGCAAGCGCCGTATCGCGGCCGGAGCGGGGGTACAGATTCAGGAGGTGAACCGCCTGCTCAAGCAGTTTGGGCAGATGCAGAAGATGATGAAGAAGATGAAGAAGGGCGGAATGGCCAAGCTCATGCGCAGTATGCGCGGCCGCCTTCCCGCCGGTGGCTTCGGCGGCGGTAACCCGCCATTTCACTAGATCAGCGCGTATTGCTGAGCCGCCACGCCCACACCCTGCAGGCTTTCAATTCGTGGCGAAATCATTATACTCCCGGCCTCGTTTTTTATCGGGTCGACGCGGTGTTACGTGTGCGGCGCCGGCAAATTGATGTTGACGAGGACCTATGGTCACAATCCGCTTGTCCCGTGGCGGCGCCAAGAAGCGCCCCTTTTATAGAATCGTGGTGGCCGATAGCCGCAGCCCGCGCGACGGTCGCTTCATCGAGCGCCTCGGCTACTTCAACCCGCTGGCGACAGCCAAGCTCGAGCGGCTTCGATTGGATCAGGGCCGCTACGCGCACTGGCTCGAGCGTGGCGCCAAACCCACCGACCGAGTGGCGAGTTTGCTGAAGGAAGTACGCAAATCCGGCCCCGTGGAGCCGGTCGAGACCGAGACCGCTAGCGACTAGCTGCCGTGGGCGCCGGCGCGAATCGGCGCTTGCCGCGAGTCGTGCTGGGCAAGATTTCGGGCGCCTTCGGGGTGCGCGGCTGTTTGAAGGTTTGGTCCTATACCAATCCGCCAGCGGGGATTTTCGACTACCCAATTTGGCAGGTGGCGCCGGCCGGTGCCGCGTGTGCGCACGCTATGCGCGTCGTAAGCGGTCGTCCTCACGGCAAAGGCCTGGTGGTGCAGCTGGCGGGCGTTGACGATCGTGACGCCGCACAGGCGCTGGCGGGCAATGCCATCTGGGTCGATCGGGAGCAGCTGCCGCAGCTCGAGTCGGGTGAGTACTACTGGGTCGATCTGATTGGCCTCAGCGTGCAGACCCAAGACGGAACGGTTCTGGGGCAGGTCGAGAAGATGCTGGAGACGGGTGCCCACGACGTCATGGTGGTGGCGGGGGAGCGCGAACGGCTGATCCCCTTCGTGATGGGGCAGGTGGTAAAGGACGTGGATCTGGCTGAAGGCCGGCTCGTGGTGGACTGGGATCCGGATTTTTAGCCACTGAGGAACGAGTGCGCATCGACATTGTGACCCTGCTGCCGGAGCTGGTGTTGGGGCTGCGGCACGGTGGGATCACGGGCAGGGCGATCAGCCGCGGCCTGTTGGAGCTGGTGCTTTGGAATCCACGGGACTTCACCCAGGACCGCCATCGCACGGTGGACGATCGGCCCTATGGTGGTGGCCCCGGCATGTTGCTGAAGGTCGCACCGTTGCGGGCCGCGATCCGAGCGGCGCGTGCGCAGCAAGCCGCTGAGCCTCATGTGGTTTTCTTGAGCCCGCAGGGGCGCCGGCTCGACCAGCGCCTGTTGGCAGAGCTCGCCCACCGCCCCAGCCTGCTGCTGGTGGCGGGGCGCTACGAGGGCGTGGATGAGCGTGTCATAGACGCCGAGATCGACGAGGAAATCTCGATCGGGGACTACGTGCTGAGCGGTGGCGAGCTCGCCGCTATGGTGATCGTAGATGGTGTGACCCGGCTGTTGCCCGGCGCGCTGGGCGACCCGGAGTCGGCTCGTCAAGACTCGTTTGGGGTGAACTTGCTGGATTGCCCCCACTATACGCGCCCGGAAGTGATCGACGGTCTGCGGGTGCCCGAGGTGCTGTTGAGTGGGGACCACGAGGCCATCCGTCGTTGGCGACTGAAACAGGCGCTAGGACGAACCTGGATCCGAAGGCCGGATCTGTTGCATCTGGATGGGCTGGATCCGGTGCGTCGGGAGTTGTTGGAAGAGTTCAAGCGCGAGCACGCGGCGGATAGCCGAAGAGGGCAAGCGCAGCCGGGAGTTGGGAGAACGAGCAATGAACGTAATTGATGAACTTGAACGCGAGCAGATGAAGCGTGACATCCCCGACTTCGCCCCCGGCGACACGGTGGTGGTGCAGGTGAAGGTGACCGAGGGCAATCGCGAGCGGTTGCAGGCCTTCGAGGGCGTAGTCATCGCGAAACGCAATCGCGGGCTGAACTCCTCCTTCACCGTGCGCAAGATGTCCCACGGCGAGGGGGTGGAGCGCGTATTCCCCACCTACAGCCCCTCGGTCGCGGAGATCAAAGTCAAGCGCCGCGGCGATGTACGGCGGGCCAAGCTGTATTACTTGCGTGGGCGCGAGGGTAAGGCGGCTCGGATCCGCGAGAAAGTCTGAGCGGCCTGGAAGTTGCTGGCGAGCGCCGTTGGCCGCGCCGCCAGCACTACCCAATGAAGATAACGGGAGCCCGCTATGACTCTAGACCTGCTCGCCCTCATCGAGCCCACCAAGCGCATCGCCGTCGAAGCCGGCGAGCGCATCATGGACATCTACAGTCGCGGCTTCGATGTGCAGGAGAAGGACGATCGCAGCCCCCTCACCGAGGCCGATCTGGCAGCGCATCGCCACATTGTCGCGGAGCTGAATGCCCTGACGCCGCAAATCCCCATCCTGTCCGAGGAATCCGCCAATCAAGTTCCCGCCGCCGAGCGCCTGAGTTGGGAGACCTTCTGGCTGGTAGACCCGCTGGACGGGACCAAGGAGTTCATCAAGCGCAACGGTGAGTTCACTGTCAACATTGCACTGGTGCAGCGCCACCGGCCAGTCCTCGGGGTGGTCCACGTCCCGGCCAAGGGCGTGACCTATTGGGGCGTGGAGGGGCACGGCGCGCAGCGCCAGGACAGCGCCGGTGAGGTGCACCAGCTCGCCGTGTCGCGGGTGGCAGCGGGGCCACTGCGAGTGGTGGGGAGCCGTTCCCACGCCGGTCCGCATCTACAGTCCTACGTGGAAGCCCTGGGTCCCCATGAGTTGGTGTCTCAGGGCAGCTCGCTCAAGCTGTGCCTGGTGGCCGATGGTAGCGCCGACGTCTATCCGCGCTTCGGACCAACCTCCGAGTGGGATACGGCAGCCGCACAGGCCGTGGTGACGGCGGCCGGCGGCCAGGTCCTGGATCTGCAGCGTCGCCCACTGATCTGCAATCGGGGTGAGTCGGTGCTCAACCCCTACTTCATCGTATTCGGTGACTCCTCCGTGGATTGGTTCGGCCCGCTCCCGGACGCGGTCAGGGGGGAACCAACTGCTTGAACGTTCGGCGGCTCAGCCCGGGGCACGTGCCCTGCTGACACGCGGCAGCCTGCGGTGATCCAACGAGGTTTCTGCTGCCTCCAGGCCGGCTTCGGCCAGGAGCATTCGTACCACCTTGGCCTGATCGGCCCCGTGCTCCAGCAATAGCCAACCGCCGGGTCGCAGGAAGCCGGGAGCATCCGCTGCGATCCGGCGCAACTCCGCCAATCCGTCAGCGCCGGCCACTAGCGCGAGGCGGGGCTCGTGGCGCACCCCGTCGGCTTGCAGCGCCGGATCGTCCGAGGCCACGTAGGGGGGATTGCTGACAATCAGGTCGAACAACGGTCGGGCTTGGGGAAGGGCTTGAAACCAGTCTCCCTGCCGGAACATCACCTGACCGAATCCCAGCTCGCGGGCATTGGCCTGCGCCACCGCCAGCGCCGCGGCGCAGAGCTCTACGGCGGTAATCTCCGCGTCGGGTAATTCGTGGGCCATGGCCAGTGCGATCGCACCGGTCCCGGTTCCAAGATCCAGCACCCGCGGCTGCGCTCGCGATGGCAGCAGGCTCAAAGCAGTTTCCACCAACAGCTCGGTATCGGCGCGCGGCACCAAGGTGTGCGCGCTGACCTGCAGTGACAGCGACCAAAACTCACGCCGCTGTAGCAGGTAGGCCACCGGCACACCCCGTCGTCGCTGCTCGATCAAAGCCTCGAATTCACGATTTCGCGGCGCGCTGACCGCGCGCTCCGGCCAAGCAAACAAATGGCTGCGGGCACAGCCCAGCACGTGGGAGAGCAGCAGCTCCGAGTCTAGCCTCGGCGAATCACTGAGCCCCGAAAGCGCGCTGGTCGCGTGATTCAGGATCTCGCCGATGGAATCCGCACTGGCGACGGTCATGTCTCGCCGGCGAGAGCCGCCAGCTGGTCCGCTTGGTGCTCCTGGATCAGTGGCTCGACGACCTGATCCAGATCGCCGAGCAGGAGCTCGTCGAGCTTGTAAAGGGTGAGTCCGATACGGTGCTCGGTCACCCGACCCTGTGGGAAGTTGTAGGTGCGGACGCGCTCCGAGCGGTCGCCACTGCCCACCAGCCGGCGGCGGGTATCGGCTTGCTCGGTCTCTTGCCGTTCCCGTTCCTGTGCCAGCAGTTTGGCCTTGAGCAGCGCCATGGCACGGGCCCGGTTCTTGTGTTGGGAGCGCTCGTCTTGGCACTCCACGACGATGCCACTAGGGAAGTGGGTCAAGCGCACCGCGGAATCGGTCTTGTTGACGTGCTGGCCCCCGGCTCCCGAGGAGCGGTATGTGTCCACTCGCAAATCGGCTGGATTGACCTCGATCTCGTCGTTGGTCTCCACCTCCGGAAGCACCGCCACGGTAGCCGCAGAAGTGTGAATGCGTCCCTGAGACTCGGTTTCGGGGACCCGTTGCACCCGATGGACACCGGACTCGAACTTCATCCTCGAGTACACGCCTCGGCCAACGATCCGGGCGATCACCTCCTTGTAGCCGCCATGCTCGCCGAAGCTCTCGCTGAGGATCTCCACCTGCCAGCCGCGCCGTTCCGCATACCGACCATACATTCGCAGCAGGTCGCCGGCGAAGATGGCCGCCTCGTCGCCGCCGGTGCCCGCTCGTATTTCGAGAAAGATGTTGCTGGTGTCCCGGGGATCTTGCGGAACCAGCAGCAACTGCAGCCGATGCTCCAAGTCCTCGACTCGCTGCTCGGCGGCGTCTACCTCTTCCGCCGCCATGGATCGCATCTCGGCGTCGCCGTCGTGCAGCAGCTCCCGGGCACCGGCCAGCGCTCGCTGCGCCGCCTCCCAAGAGGCAAATTGATCCGTCACCGGGGTGAGCTGGGCATATTCCTGGGATAGCGCCCGGAATCGGTTCTGATTGCCGATGGTCTCGGGATCGGAGAGCAGCGCCGCAATCTCCTGGTGTCGGGAGCACAGGTGCTCAAGCTTGTCCCGCACACTGGTCTTCACTGCGGCGTCTCGTTCTCCGGTAGGTAGATGTCGGCTATGAGCTCGACCAGGTCGTCGCGGCCGTCGCCAGCAATGTGTCTGAGGCCGACGCAGGGCGCGTGGATCAGCTTGTTGGTGAGCTGCTCGGCGAGCTGGGTCAGCACATCGTCCACGGGACGTCCCGCCGCCAGCTGCCGCCGCGCCTTGGCCACAGATTCGTCGCGGGTGGAGTCCGCCCACCCCCGCAACCGGCGGATGGCTTCCACCGCGCCCAGTGAGCGATGCCAGCGCAGATAGAGCTCCACCTGACTGTCGACGATTTCCTCGGCCTGGTCCGCTGCCTGGCGTCGCGAGCGCAGATTCTCCTCGATGATCTCCTGCAGATCGTCGACGGAGTACAGATAAACGTCCGCCATCTGTCCCACTGACGGCTCCACGTCGCGGGGCACAGCGATGTCCACCATCAAGACGGGCCGGTGCTTGCGGATTCGCACCGCCGTCTCGACCTGGCCCCGACCGATGACCGGCGTAGGGCTCGCGGTGGCGCAGACCACGATGTCAGCCTCGGCCAGATGCACCGGGATCTCGTCCAGCGTGATGGCCACACCATCGAAACGGCTGGCCAGCTGGTGGGCGCGCTCCAGGGTCCGGTTGGCCACGATCAGCCGGGTCGTACCCTGTTGGTGCAGGTGTCGTGCGACCAGCTCGATGGTCTCGCCGGCTCCCACCAAGAGCGCGCATTGATGGGTCAGCTTGCCGAAGATCTGCTTCGCCAGGCTCACCGCCGCGAACGCCACCGAAACCGGGCTGGCGCCGACCTGGGTGTCGGTCCGCACCCGTTTGGCAACACTGAAGCTGTGGCGAAACAGATGATCCAGGGCATGGCCGAGCGTCCCGGCCCGTGCGGCCTGTTGGTAGGCCATTTTGACTTGACCCAGAATCTGAGGCTCTCCCAGCACCATGGAGTCCAAGCCGGCCGCCACCCTCAGAATGTGACGGACCGCCTCGTCCTCCGGGAGGGTGTACAGGTAGCGTGTGATGTTGTTCAACTCGAGGGTGTGGCGATCCCCCAGCCAGCGCACCACGGCCGCGGCGGATTCTTCCTCCCCTCGACAGTAGATCTCGGTGCGATTGCAGGTGGACAGGATGGCGGCTTCCTTGACCCCTGCCCGCCGCACCAGCTCACGCAAGGCAATTGGCAGGTCTGCCGGATCGAAGGCAATCCTCTCCCGCACTTCGACCGGTGCGGTGCGGTGGTTGACGCCGATGGCCAGGAGTGTCATGAAGCACGTGCTTGAGCTTGAACCGCTCGATTTTGGGAGATGCTCAATGCGAAGACAAGTGCGACCATTGCTGGGGGTTACTCGCTGAATTAACTTGGGTATAGTTTCTGCAACACCCCTCGCCCCGCGCCCACCGGTGCCGTCATGCGTAAGCTCTTGTCGATACTCTCCATCCCCGCGATCGTCGTGGGGGGATGTGCCGCCACCAGCGGCGAGTTGCCGGAAGGAATCGCCGCCGGCAACGTCATTCGCAGCGCCGAAGCTGCGAGCACCAGAAATCACGCCGATCTTGTTTACCGCATGCTGCTCGGGGAGTTCGCCGGCCGCCGTGGACGCTCCGATGTGGCATTGCAGCAGTACTTGGTGCTGGCCATGGAGGTCTCCGATCCCAGCCTGGCCGAGCGCGCGGTCAACATCGGGCTGTACGCGCAACGCTACCAAGAGGCGCTGCCGGCGGCCAGACGTTGGGTCAGCCTGGCTCCGGACGATCCGGAGGCCCGCCGAGCGCTGATTCTGCTGTTGGTGGAGTCTGGGCACACTGAAGAAGCGGCCGATGAACTGTTGGCGGTACTCGACGCGCCCGACGGGGGGTCGGCTCAGGTCTCGGCGCTGGGCGGGCTAATGGCCCGGGTGCGCAACGCGGAAGCGGCGGTCGATCTGTGGCGACGCGTGGCTCAGGCGCGCCCCGAGGCTCCCGAGATCGCTCAGACCTTGGCGCAAGCAGCGCTGCGGGCGCAGAACTACGAGCTCGCCCTCGAGAGCATCGATCGGGTGCTGAGCGCGGAACCGGACTGGGCCCATGCCTGGCTGCTCAAGAACGGCATCCTGTTGCAGCAGGGCAAACCCGCTGAGGCGCTCGAGGTGCTGGATCAAGCTGCTCAGCTCCACCCGGAAGACAGCACCATCGGCTTGGCCTACGCCAGAGCGCTGATCCAGGATGGTCGCACCGAGGACGCCCGCGAGCTGCTGCGCAGGCTTGCAGAGGCTGAACCGGACAACGCGGATGTGCAATTCGTCGCGGGCGCCCTGGCACTGGAGGCTGGCGAGCTCGATGATGCCGAACGGTTTTTGAAAGGCGCCCTGAAGCATCCGGCGCGCTCCGCCGATGCCGCGTTCGAGCTCGGGCGCGTGGCCGAGCAGCGCGGCGACTACGAATCCGCTCTCGAGTGGTTCGATCAGGTTGGACCGGGGCAGCGGTTGCTCGATGCCCAGGTGCGTGCCGCCAATGCGCTGATTCATATAGGACGGCTAGAGGAAGCAGCGGCGCGCTACCAAGAGATGCGCGCAGAGAACGATGATCTCGCGGTGCGCATCTATTTGGCGGAGTCCGAGGCGCTGCGGGATAGTGATCACGCCCAGCGGGCCTTGGACGGTCTGAACCGCGCCCTGGAAGCTTATCCTGGCAACCACGACCTGCTTTACGCTCGGGCGCTGATGGCGGAGCGCCTGAATTTGCTGGACTTGGTGGAATCGGACCTGCGCACCATCATCGCTGCCGATCCCGAAAACGCCCACGCGCTCAACGCCTTTGGCTACACGCTGGCGGATCGGACCGAGCGCTACGAGGAGGCGCTGGGCTACATATCCAAGGCTCTGGAGCTGCTGCCCAACGATCCGGCCGTTCTCGACAGCATGGGTTGGGTGCTATATCACCTGGACCGGCACGATGAAGCTTTGCAGCACTTGAGGCGAGCCTATCAGATCATGCCCGACGAGGAGATCGCGGCGCACCTGGGGGAGGTGCTTTGGATGAAGGGCGACCGTCAGGGCGCCTTGGACGTGTGGAACGACGAGCTCAGCCGCGCAGGAGCACACGCAGCTCCCCGGGTCCGCAAGACCATGGAACGGCTGGGCATCTGACCTCGATACCGAGCTTGCCCAAGATCTCCGACCGCGGGTCGCGCCGCCAGCCGCAATCCCGAGCCCGTCGGCTTGGCGCTGCGGTTACGCTATGGGCGTGGCTGCTGGGTGGTTGCGCCAGTGCCCCGGAGCTGATTCCGCTCGAATACATCGGCGCCGACGATTGGTTGCAACGACAAAGTGCGTTGCGACAAGTGCGGGATTGGAGCCTGGATGGGCGCGTCTCGGTCAGCACCGAAGATCGCGGCTGGTATGCCGGTCTCGACTGGCGCCAGAGCGGTCCCGACTACCACCTGGAGCTCCGTGGTCCCCTGGGGCAGGGACGCCTTTGGATTGACGGCAACGATGACAGCGTTAGGGCCGTCGCCGGCGATGGCACGGTCCACAACGGCGAGACTCCCGAGCAGTTGCTGGCCCAAGCCTACGGCTGGCAGCTCCCGATCTCGGGATTGCGCTACTGGGTTCGGGGCCTTCCGGATCCAGCGCTGGCCATTGAAGAAATCGGATTGGATTCGCTAGGCCGGTTGGCCCTGCTGCGCCAAGGTGGTTGGCACATTGTTTTTCCCGCCTACCAGGATCGGCCTGGCGTCGATCTTCCAGAGAAGATTACGGTCGAGGGCTACGGCTTGAGACTAAGGTTGGTAATCGATCAGTGGGTGCTTGCCTGACACCTGATGCCCAAGGCCTCTGGCCCGCACCCGCCAAGCTCAACCTGTTCCTGCACGTGGTGGGGCGTCGTAGCGACGGCTACCATCAGCTGCAGACGGTTTTCCAGTTTCTGGACTGCTGCGACCAACTGTTCATCGAGCGGCGACCCGACTCCGACATACGCTTGTTGCGACCCCTGCCTGGAGTACCCGCCCAGGCCGACCTGGTGACCCGGGCCGCCTGCATGTTGCAGTCTGCCACCGGTTGCCGGGCGGGGGCGGATGTTGCCGTGGAGAAGCGTCTGCCCGTGGGGGGAGGCCTCGGCGGTGGCAGCTCGAATGCGGCCACGACGTTGCATGCCCTGAACCGCCTCTGGCAGCTCGATCTCGGGATCGCCGAGCTGGCCCAGCTGGGTCTCCAACTGGGCGCCGATGTCCCGGTTTTCGTGCGCGGTCGGGCGGCCTGGGCAGAGGGTATCGGTGAGCGGTTGACGCCGGTCGAGCTTGAGGAGCCTTGGTACGTGGTGCTGGTGCCGGAGGTTCAGGTTTCAACCGCCGAGATCTTTGCGGCACCTGATTTGACACGCAACACCCCCCTGACGACAATGTCGGCCTTTCGCGACGGGGGGTGTCACAATGACTGCGAGCCAGTCGTCTTCCGCCGCTATCCAGCGGTTGCGGAGGCGGCAAGATGGCTTTCGCAGCACGGGGTGGCACGCCTCACCGGCACCGGTGCCTGCCTCTACTGCGCTGCTCCCGACCAGCGCTCGGCGCAGCGTATCGAAGCGCGCATGCAGCAGGCGGGATACCGTGGTTTCGTTGCCCGAGGATGCAACCGGTCGCCCCTGGCCGATCGGCTGCAGCGCTAGCGTCGAGGGTCGTTCCGAGTCGTCCGCGAACCGTTGGGCCGTCGCCAAGTGGACTAAGGCACCGGACTTTGACTCCGGCATTCGTAGGTTCGAATCCTACCGGCCCAGCCAATCAATCGCAGTCCCACCCCGATCGCCCCTATTGGTTCTCAGCGGCTAGCGCGTAACACCCGGAGTCCGCGCGACGTGTCTGACGGCAGCATGATGGTATTCGCGGGCAACGCCCACCCGCAGTTGGCCCAAGACGTGGTCGAGCACCTCGGTCTGGGCCTGGGCAAGGCGGTGGTGGGCCGCTTCAGCGACGGCGAGGTCATGGTCGACCTGCAGGAGAACGTGCGCGGCAAGGACATATTTGTGGTCCAGCCCACCTGCTTCCCGACCAACGACAACATCATGGAGCTGATGGTCATCGTGGACGCCCTGCGGCGTTCCTCGGCGCTACGAGTGACCGCGGTCATTCCCTACTTCGGCTACTCCCGACAGGATCGCCGGCCACGCTCGGCGCGGGTGGCGATCTCGGCCAAGGTGGTGGCCAACATGATCACCAGCGTAGGTGTCGACCGGGTACTCACCGTCGACCTCCATGCCGACCAAATCCAGGGCTTCTTCGACCTACCGGTGGATAACATCTACGCAACGCCGATAATGATTGGCGACCTGCGCAAGCAGAGCTATGGCGAGTTGGCGGTGGTATCCCCCGACGTGGGCGGCGTGGTGCGAGCGCGAGCGTTGGCAAAGCGCCTCAACGACGCCGACCTGGCGATCATCGACAAGCGCCGGCCGCGGGCCAACGAGGCCCAGGTGATGAACATTATCGGCGAGGTCGA
Source organism: uncultured Candidatus Competibacteraceae bacterium (assembly GCA_964563515.1). Lineage (GTDB taxonomy): Bacteria > Pseudomonadota > Gammaproteobacteria > Competibacterales > JAHEDQ01 > CAZLYT01. The sequence continues at coordinate 23,607 of CAZLYT010000466.1, forward strand.
GGGACGTATCTGCGTCCTGGTGGACGACATGGTGGACACCGCCGGCACCCTCTGTCAGGCGGCCAAGGCGCTGAAGGAGCGCCGGGCGGCGCGGGTGGTGGCTTACTGTACCCACCCGGTGCTGTCGGGTCGGGCGGTCGAGAATATCGAAAGCTCGTCCTTGGACGAGCTGGTAGTGTGCGACACCATACCGCTGCGCGACGATACGCGCGCGTGCCGGCGCATTCGCGCACTGAGTGTCGCGGGCATCCTGGCCGAGTCCATGCGGCGGGTGCATCTAGAGGAATCGGTTAGCAGCCTGTTCGAGGTAGATTGATCGCAACTGGCTGCAGCGTGGAGCTCCGAAGCCCCAAGCGCTCCACATCGGGGCTTGCGGGGGCGGCGCTTCCAATGGTGGTCCGGCATGCCTGGTCGCGGGCAGCCGGGCTTTTTCGTAGCGAGCTAATCTCGGAGATAAGGACATGAGCGACTTGTTCGAGCTCAGTGCCGACATCCGTACGGAAGTAGGGAAGGGTGCGAGCCGCCGCCTACGCCATGCGGGTAAAGTGCCGGCGATTTTGTACGGCGGTGACAGAGATCCTGTGCCGCTCACCCTGGTGCACAGCGAAGTCATGCGGCATCTGGACCACGAAGCGTTCTACTCTCACGTGCTCACCATCCGGGCGGGCGACAAGTCCCAGAAGGCGATTCTGCGCGATCTTCAGCGACATCCTTTCAAGCCCACCGTGCTGCACATGGATTTCCAACGGGTTACCGAGGACAGCGCCATTCGGGTGCACGTGCCGTTGCACTTCACCAACGAGGCGATCTCGGTGGGTGTCAAGATGGGTGGCGTCGTGCTGCACAATGCCAACGACGTGGAAATCGAATGCCTGCCCAGGGACCTGCCGGAGTACGTGGAGGTCGACTTGGCTGAGGTGGGGGTCGGGGACAGCGTCTTTCTCTCCGATCTCAAGCTTCCGTCCGGGGTGCGCCTGACGGCATTCCTGCACGGCGAAGACGAGGCACACGACCAGCCCGTGGTCAGCATCCAAGCCCCCCGCTCCGAGATCGAAGAGGGCGAGGAAGGCCAAGAAGGCGAGGCTGGAGCCGGCGAAGAAAGCTAAGCCAGGCCTGGACGCCGAAACATGGCAGTGCAGCGGCTCCAGCTGCTGGTGGGTTTGGGAAACCCCGGTTCCGGGTACCTGGAAACCCGTCACAACGCCGGCTTCTGGCTGGCGGACCAGGCCGCCCGCCGCTTCGGCGGGCGGTTCCGGTTGGAAGCCCGGTTTCATGGTGAGATCGCGCGGGTGGAGGTCGGTGGGCACGGTCTGTGGCTGTTGAAGCCAACGACCTTCATGAACCGCAGCGGTGCGTCTGTTGCCGCGTTCGCGCGCTTCTACCGGCTGGATCCATCGGCGCTGCTGGTCGCCCACGACGATCTGGACCTTCCCGCAGGCACGGTTCGCCTCAAGCGGGGGGGCGGCCACGGTGGCCACAAGGGGCTGCGCGACCTGCACCTTCATCTGGGTGCGGAGAGCTACTGCCGGCTGCGACTGGGAATCGGACATCCCGGGACGGCTCGCGACGTGGTCAGCTACGTACTGAATCGTCCGACCAGCGAGGATCGGCACCTGATAGAGGAGGCCATCGACGCCGCCTTGGGGCAGCTGCCGCGAATCCTAGAAGGCGACTTCGCTCGGGTCATGAACACGCTGCATTCGCGAGTGTCTGCGCCGAATCAAGCCGAGTGATTCGCCGGCCACCGGCTATTCTGGGGTCGCTGGCCCAGGCGGTTGCGCGGGACAGAATCGCTTCCAGCCGAGGAAGTCGGTGCTGGCTTCCAGTGTGCCTATCTCCATGGTTAGTTGCCGCGACCTGGTCAGCAGGTCTCAAAACTCGGGAAATCTTGCATGGGCTTCAAGTGCGGCATCGTCGGTCTACCCAATGTTGGCAAGTCGACCTTGTTCAATGCCCTCACCCGCGCGGGCATACAGGCTGAGAACTATCCCTTTTGCACCATCGAGCCAAACGTCGGCGTGGTGCCCGTACCCGATCCCCGGTTGGACGCACTGGCGGCAATCGTGAAACCGCGCCGAGTGGTGCCAACCACCATCGAGTTTCTGGACATTGCAGGCCTGGTGGCAGGGGCATCCAAAGGCGAAGGTCTGGGCAATCAGTTCCTCGCCAACATTCGCGAGACCGACGCTATTGCCCACGTGGTCCGCTGCTTCGAAGACGATGACGTGGCGCATGTGGCTGGGAGCGTCGATCCCCGTAGCGACATCGAGATCATCAACACCGAGTTGGCGTTGGCGGATCTTGCAACCTGCGAGCGTGCCCTCGAACGCGCCGTGCGCGCCGCCAAGACGGCGGACAAGGAAGCGCTGGTGCGACGGGACCTCCTGGAGCGGGTACGGGCGCACCTGAATCAAGCGGCGCCAGCACACGCGTTGGCGCTGGACGAGGATGAGGCGCAACGCCTGCGGGAGCTGCATCTGCTGACCTCCAAACCGACGCTCTACATCGCCAACGTGGATGAGGCGGGATTGGAGGCGGGGAGCGCCCATCTCGACGTGGTGCGAGCCATTGCAGCCGAGGAGGGTGCCGAGGTCGTCGCCGTGTGCGCCCGCATCGAGTCTGAGCTCGCCGAGCTCAGCGACGAGGAGCGGTCGGAATTTCTGACGGCGCTAGGATTGGTGGAGCCAGGTCTCAACCGCGTGATTCGTGCCGGCTACCGTCTGCTGGGTTTGCAGACCTACTTTACCGCCGGCGAAAAAGAGGTGCGGGCCTGGACTTTTCCCCTCGGCATCACCGCACCCAAGGCGGCAGGCATCGTCCATACCGATTTCGAACGGGGCTTCATCCGGGCCGAGGTGGTGGCCTACGACGATTTCGTTGTTTGCGGCGGCGAGGCTGGTGCCAAGGATGCGGGTAAGTGGCGCTTGGAGGGAAAAGACTACGTGGTCAAGGATGGCGACGTGATGCACTTCCGCTTCAACGTCTGACTCGCAATTGACAGCGCTACGCGGGCGACCGAAAATCCGCGATTCCCCACGTGGCTACGTAGCTCAGGCGGTTAGAGCACGGCACTCATAATGCCGGTGTCGGTGGTTCGAGTCCACCCGTAGCCACCAGTATCTTCAATGGCTTACCGATTCCATCGCAGCAGTGCTCGGAGGCTCCTTGGGGGCAGGAGGGGCGCCTAAAGGGGGCCGCAGCGCCCGCATTGGATTGCCGAAAGAATCGCTGCGCCGCTCGGATGGGGCACGAAGGGACTGAGCCCGCCTGCGTCGCCGGCAGAAGTTTCGGCCGTTTCCGAACTCCCGCCAAGCATCCGGAACCCGTGGCTAGTCGAATCGTTTCTTGGCCCTAGATTTCCGTCTTGGCGCTGTCCTTGTAGAGCGGCCCCGTCGCGATGGGGCGCGACGTGCCCTCTCACCAGCCGGGGCGAAGTAAGGCACCCTCGCGCGCGGCCGAGGGCGGAATCAGCCTGCCAAGGCAGGCTGATTCCGCCAGCGAGTCCCAAGGTGCCGGAGGAGAATCTGCAAGCCTTGTGGTCTCATATGCAGTGCTTGGTAGTGGTGGCTCGCCAGGCCGAGCTGATCAGCTGCAGTGCCCCCGCCGATGTGCGCGGCGAGGTAGCGCTGTGGTTTGATGGCGCCCGCCCCGCCGGACCGCGCATTTGGACCCAACATGACCGCAGATCCGTCGCCGCTGCTTGTCTTGCGCGACATAACCAAGGTCTACCCGGCGGCGGTCGCCAACGATAGGGTGAGCCTGGATGTGTTGCCGGGGGAGATACACGCCGTCCTCGGCGAGAAGGGTGCCGGTAAGAGCACCCTGATGCAGATCATCTACGGCGTCACCAAGGCCGATCACGGTGAGATGTATTGGAACGGGGAGCTGGTGAGCATCGCCAATCCCGCCCAGGCGCGGCGCCTGGGAATCAGCATGGTGTTCCAGCACTTCTCCTTGTTCGAAACTCTTACGGTGGCCGAAAATGTTGCGCTGGCAGTCGACCAGCCCTTCGACCTGGCGGCGCTGGCGGCGCTGGCGCAGCGGATCTCGGAGGTGTCCCAGCGTTATGGTCTACCGCTGGATCCGTACCGTCTGGTGCACTCCCTGTCGGTAGGCGAGCGGCAGCGGGTCGAGATCGTGCGTTGCCTGCTACAGAACCCCAGTCTTCTGATCATGGACGAACCCACATCGGTATTGACACCGCGGGCGGTCCGCAAGCTGTTCGATACCCTGCGCCGATTGGCCTCTGGGGGTTGCAGCATCCTCTACATCAGTCACAAGCTCGAGGAGATCCGGGAGCTCTGTCAACGTGCCACGGTGATGCGTGGGGGACGGGTGACCGGCGAAACCGACCCGCGGCAGGAAACCGCCTCCAGCCTGGCTCGGCTGATGATGGGTCGTGATCTGCCGGTCCCGCGGCAGGGACCGGCGACTGCCGGCACCACGCAGCGGCTGGTGGTGGCCGGGCTTTCCGGGAGCTCGGACGATCGCTTTGGTACCCACCTTAGAGACATACACCTGTCGGTCCATGCCGGCGAAGTGGTCGGCATCGCCGGAATCTCCGGCAATGGCCAACCCGAGCTGCTGGCGGCGCTGAGCGGGGAGCATATGCTGGATCGGCGCCAGCAAGACGCGATCCAGATAGACGGCCGCGGGGTGGCGCATCTGGCAGCGGCTGCGCGCCGCGATCTCGGCCTCACCTTTGTCCCCGAGGAGCGCCTTGGACGGGGGGCGGTGCCCGGTATGTCGCTGGCGGAAAACGCGCTGCTCACCGCTCATCGCGGCGGCATGGTGCGCTTTGGACTCATTAGCCGCCGCCGTGTCGAGCGCTTCACCCGCCGCTGCGTCGAAGAGTATGACGTGCGCTGCGGCGGCGTCCGAGCCGCCGCCAAGAGCCTGTCGGACGGCAACCTGCAGAAGGTCGTGGTTGGCCGTGAGATCCTGCAACAGCCGCGGATCCTGATCGCGGCGCAGCCAACCTGGGGAGTCGATGTGGGTGCTGCCGCGGCCATTCGCCAGAAGCTGATCGACCTGCGCAACCAGGGCGTCGCGGTGCTGGTTGTATCCGAGGATCTGGAGGAGCTGTTCGAGATCAGCGACCGGATCACCGTGATCGCAGGCGGACGGTTATCGCCCCGCCAAAGCCACGGCTGCCACCAATCAGGAAGAGATCGGTCTGTGGATGAGCGGCGTGTTTCCCGACAGCCGGGCTTGGCAGCAGCAACAGAGCCCGCATGCCGATTAGGCTCGAGCCGCGTCCCGAACCGTCTCGTCTCATGGGCTGGCTGTCGCCGCTGATTGCGGTGGCGCTGACCCTGATTACCGGCTTCGCTTTCTCGGCGTTGCTGGGCATGAAGCCCTTTGACGCCTTCTATGCCTTCTTCCTGGCGCCCATCGACGATCTTTACGGTTTGAGGGAGCTCGGGGTCAAAGCCACACCGGTGGCGCTGATTGCGGTGGGGCTCGCCATCGGCTTCCGCAGCAACGTCTGGAACATCGGCGCCGAGGGCCAGCTCACCTTGGGAGCCATTGCCGGCGGCGGCCTGGCAATCTATCTACACGAGTCCGAAAGCGCCTGGTTGCTGCCGGCGATGCTGTTCACGGGCGCGTTGGGGGGAATGCTATGGGCTGCCATTCCGGCGTTGCTGCGCACGCGCGTCAACACCAGCGAAATCCTGGTCAGCCTGATGTTGAACTATGTGGCGGTATTGCTGCTGGCCTACCTGGTTCACGGTCCTTGGCGCGACCCGGAAGGCTTCAGCTTCCCCGAGTCCCGTTTGTTTCCGGACGCGGGCATGCTGCCGGTCGTACTCCAGGACACCCGCTTGCACGCCGGGCTGTTAGTGGCGCTGGCGGCGGTTGTGCTGGCTTGGGTGTTCGCTCAGCGCAGCTTCTTGGGCTATCAAATGCGGGTGGCCGGGCTGGCGGAGCCGGCGGCGCGCTACGCCGGCTTCGACCGCGCCCGCATGATCTGGCTCGGGCTGTTGATCGGCGGCGCCGCGGCCGGGCTTGCCGGCGTGGGAGAGGTCGCTGGACCTATTGGGCAGCTGCTCCCATCGATCTCGCCAGGCTATGGATACGCGGCCATCATTGTGGCTTTCGTCGGCCGGCTGCACCCCTTCGGTATTCTGCTAGCCCGAAGTTCCGTTGAGAATTATTCTCGAAATTTCCTTAACTATTTGTATATAAGTAATATTTCTTTCGCAGTCCTTAATTTCGAGCGGCAATATGTTCCCATGTAAGTTCAAGTTTTGCCCAAGCAACGGTTATAGTGTTCCATGAATTATCAAGGAGTTATCTGTTCCCAGTATAGAGAAGTATAAATTTTT
>CAZLYT010000467.1:0-3055 GCA_964563515.1 uncultured Candidatus Competibacteraceae bacterium
CGACGTTCCCAAGTAGCGGCGTCGTCCCCGCACCGCAGTCCTCACAGGGCTTCCCAAATAGATATAGCAGAGGGCGCTGTGGGCAAGGCCCCAAGCGACAGTGGTTGTGCCCGACATCCCCTACCTTGTTGCCGAGCGCTATCATCCGCGGCGCGGCTATAAGGCGTGGGCCGATGGGTAGGCGTCAGGGCTGAAAACAGCCCCTATACTCTGCACACGCATTGGGGCATCGCTCCGCGACGGGAGGGCTGCGCCCAGCAATCAAGCAAGATGGGGGCAGAATGAGCGAGACGGCAGAAGAATTGAAGCAGGCGGTTCGGGCCGCCATCGAGCAGGCGGTTCGGACCGACCTGCAGCGACTTCGACTAGCGCTGGAGCTGCAGCCGGAAGGTCAGCTGCTGATCGATGGTGAAGTAGATGACATCGGCATCAAACGTCGCCTGGTGAGGGCTGCCAAGTCCGTCACCGACATCCAGGGTGTCGTCGACCGGACCCGCATCCTCCCCATCGAAGCCAGGGGCGACGGCGAGCTTTTGAATCGTGTCTACGGAGCGATTACCGGCGAACCCGCTTTTCGCGAGCATGCGGTGGCCGCCGAAGATGGCGGTCCCGACGCGGCCCGATACAGCGGTCACCAAGACGCGGAAGGCGTCGTCGAGGTGCTCGTCAAGAATGGAGTGGCAACGCTCGTCGGCAACGTACCTAGCCTGACCCACCGTCGCCTTGCCGAAGTGCTGGCCTGGTGGACCCCGGGCATCGTCGACGTGGACAATCATCTGCACGTGGTGCCTCCAGAGGACGATAGCGACGACGAAATTACCGACGCCGTCCGTATCGTGCTGGAGAAAGACCCTTGGCTAGATGCCAGCCAGATCGCAGTGCACACCAAAGCAAGCAAGGTCATCTTGAATGGCTTGCTCCACAGCGCCGAGCAGCGGCACATGGCAGAGTGTAACGCTTGGTATGTATCCGGAGTGCTGGACGTGGAGAACCGAATCGAGGTGCGTACTTGAAGGCAATGGCTATCGCCCAGTCAGACCACCTCGGGCGCGCCGCAAGAGCAGTGCAAACCGTGCGCTAGACTCGGGTGGTGGTCATGTCGCCAGTAGAGGGCGGCAAAAGTCGGAGTAAAGGACGGGCGTGCCACAGCAGTTCCCCCAACCGCAATCAGCAGCGCTCCAGGTCGTGGAGAACTACTTCGAGGCTGTAGCCTCGGGGGATTTCGCCAACGCACGCGGTTATTTGGCCGACCGCGGCTTTCGCTATCGCAGTCCCATTGGCAGTTTTGACGACGCTGATCAGTTCATCGCCGATGTCTGGCGACTGGGATCGATACTGGAAGGCTTGAAACTGTGTAAGACTTTTGTCAATGGCGATGAAGTCTGCCACATCATTGAAGTTAGAACCCGGATGTCGGAGCTGGTTGTAACTCGGATGGTGCAATGGTCACAGGTCGTCGACGGTCGCATCTGCGAGATCGAGGCATTCTTCGACGCACAGCGCTACGCTCAGCTGTTTCAGGAATGAACGCTGAGGCCTGTGTGCTCTTGCCCCGGAGCGCCGCAATCCGACATGAGCCGGCGCGGCGGCGGGCCTCGTGATCAAAAAACTTGCTTGGCCCAGACACCGTTGCGATGCGAGTCTCGGTTCAGAGCAGCAGCGCAGAGAGCCGCCACAACGAAATACTGCCGAAGAGTTGTTTCAACGCCCGCGGAACGCAGCTGGACGCCGCTCCAGAAAAGCGCGCATGCCCTCGCGCTGATCCTCGGTTGAAAAGGCCAGCCCGAATACCTCGCTCTCCAGCACGCAGGCGTTCTCCAGGTCCAGGTCCTGGCCGCGCTGTACCACCTCTTTGGCCAACCGAACCGCGATCGGGCCCTTGGTCTTGATGACGCGGGCGACCTCGAGCGCTTCGGCCATGAGTTGCTCCTGCGGGTAGACTTTGGTTGCGAGCCCAATGCGCAGTGCCTCCTCCGCCTTCACCTGACGACCGGTCATCAACATCTCCATGGCGATTCCACGGCCGACTAGCCGAAGGAGTCTCTGGGTGCCTCCAAAACCGGGGGGAACGCCGAGATTAACCTCTGGCTGGCCAAATGCCGCATTCTCCGCCGCAAGGATCCAGTCACAGGACATGGCCAGCTCGCAACCACCACCAAGCGCGTAACCGTTGACGACGGCAATCACCGGCACTGGCAGGTTCTCCAGGCTGCGAAAGACGTTGAGACCGCGCTGACCGAAATCCTTCGCCTCCAGGGCGCTCATCCCTTGCATCTCGGAGATGTCGGCACCGGCCACGAAGGCTTTGTCGCCGGCCCCGGTGATGAGCAATGCCCGCGCCTGCGCGTCACCCCGGACTTGCCGAATCGCGTCGTCGATCTCGGCAATCGTGGCAGAGTTCAACGCATTGAGTACTTTGGGCCGGTTTATGGTGAGGAGGTATATGCCGTCTTCCGGCGTTTCCAGGAGAATGCTCTCGTAGCTCACTCGGACTGCTCCTTGCGCGGCGCGCTCAGGAATAGGTGTAGAAGCCGCGACCGCTCTTGCGGCCGAGATAACCCGCGTCGACCATCTGCTTCAGCAGCGGACAGGGTCGGTACTTGGAGTCGTTGAAACCCTTGTAGAGCACCTCCATCACATTCAAGCAGGTATCCAAGCCGATGAGGTCGGCCAGAGCCAGCGGTCCCATGGGATGGTTCATGCCGAGTCGCATGGCGTTGTCGATGCCCTCGGCGGAAGCCAGCCCCTCCTGCAACACGAAAACCGCCTCATTGAGCATCGGTAGCAGAATTCGATTGGCGACGAAACCGTAACTATCCTTGGCCTCCACCGGCTCCTTGCCGATCTTCCGTGCCAGTCCCTCCACCAGCTGGTAGGTCTCGTCCGTGGTCTGCAACGCCCTAATGATCTCGACCAGCTGCATCAGCGGGACCGGATTGAAGAAATGCATTCCGATTACCTGGCCGGGACGCTTGGTGGCCGCCGCGATGCGGGTCACCGAGATCGAGGAGGTATTGGTGGCAAGCACCGTTTGTTGCGGGCAGATGCTGTCCAA
>CAZLYT010000468.1:0-1712 GCA_964563515.1 uncultured Candidatus Competibacteraceae bacterium
GGCAGAAAGCCGCTCTCAGGCTTCCACCCATGAGTGACCGTCGCTCCGCCGTTGCACGCCCATGGCCAATCGGCGCGGCGGTACAGCGCGTCGGCCAACGTACGGATCTCCCGTTCGGCCTCGCTGTCCTGATCGAAATACTCCGCGGCGGCCAACATGCCAGCCAGCAGAAAGCCGGTATCGACCGTCGACAACTCGCATTGGCCCGCGCGCGCTCCGGTGGTCATGTCGAGGAAGTGGTAGTAGAACCCTTTGTGCCCGGTCATGTCGGGCGCGGTTCCCTGCGGGCTGGTCCAGAAAAACCGCAACAACGCCAGTGTTCGCTCGATCGCGTCAGTGCGTGTCATCCACGCCCGCTCGACGCCCACTGGATAGCACGCCAGCGCAAAGCCGACGGCGGCGATACTCGCCGGAGCGCCCGGCTGCGTTCGGTCTACCACGAGACCATTGGCGGGATTGGTCTCATTCAGGAAATACCCGAACGCGTGATGCTGCAGCGCGTCCAGCCTCGTATCACCGAAATCAGGTCGACTCACCGGAGCCATAGACCGATCCATCATCGTCGTCCTGCCAGTGCTGTCCACCCAATCACCATCGCGATGGCCACCAGCACGCCTCCGCTGAGCACATACGGCGCATTCATCTGCCACACGAAGAGCGCGCCGCCGACCAGCGGACCGCTGGCCTGCCCGAGGCTGTTGGCCGCATTCTGGGCGCCGAGGGCGGTGCCGGCGCGGCGGCTCCCACCGCGTGTCGAGATCAGGGCCGCAAGGTTCGGAGCGATGAGCGCCATCCCCAGCGCGAGCAGGCCGACCAGGGCCAACACCGAAGGCGTCCTGCGCGGCATCATCAGGACCGCGAGACTCGTCCCCATCAAGACAAAGCCCATGCCAATCTGGCCCATCTCACTGACGCGGCCAGCCAAGAGACCGCTCGCTCCAACTTGAAAGACGGCCATCACGAGCCCGCACACGACGAAGACGGCTCCCACTTCCGCAGGGCCGTAGTTGAGGATCGCTTGCGCATGAAGAGCGAAGGTCGCCTCGAACATGGCGAGCGCGAATTGCGCCACAAGCGCCAGACCGAGGAGCGGGCCGAGGCTCCGCCCCAGTGTTCGCCAGTCCGGGTCCGTCTGCTCGCTCCTGGCGCGCGGCGCTTGTGTAGACAGGGACTCCGGTAGCCAGCGCATCGCCGCGGCAAGGGTGCACAGCCCGAGTATGGCTGCCGCGAAGAACGGAATCGAAAAGCCGTCAATCATCAAGTGCCCGTAGCGCGCGGTGACATGGAGGTCTCGGCGCGCCAGGACGCCGCCGAGGGCAGGGCCGACGACGAAGCCGAGGCTCGCCGCCGTGCCCAGCCATGCCATCCCCCGGCCGCGTTCGCTTTCCGTGGTCGCATCCGCGACGTAGGCGGCCGAAACCGGCAGGGTGGCGGAGGACAGTACGCCACCCAGAATGCGCGCTGCGTACAGCAGCCACAGCGAGGTGGCCAGGCCGAAGAGAATCTGCGCGATGACGTACCCCGCCATGCCCATCAGCAACAGCGGTCTGCGGCCCGTTCGATCGGACCAGCGTCCCCACACCGGAGCGAAGGCGAGCTGCCCTAGCGGGTACACGGCGGTCAACAGCGTGACGTGCAGGACGATGGCCTGTCGCGTCGCTCCTTCCGCCTGCGCCAACCGCTCGATGTAGAAGGGAAGCACCGGAAGGGTG
>CAZLYT010000469.1:0-1705 GCA_964563515.1 uncultured Candidatus Competibacteraceae bacterium
CGGGAAACCCGGTGCTGCCGAACCGAGGCCGCACGGACTATCGCGACCCCAAGGTGTTCTGGCACGCACCCACAAGGCGCTGGGTGATGGTCGTGGTGGCCGACGATCACTTGGAGCTCAATACCTCGCCCAACCTGAGGGACTGGAGCCACGCCAGCGATTTCGGCAAGGGGCTGATACCACCGGGCCCCTGCTGGGAGTGTCCTGACCTGTTCGAGCTGCCGGTGGATGACGACCCCACACGCCGCAAGTGGGTGCTCCTGGTCAGCGTGCAGACTCGGGGACCCCAGGGCGGCTCGGGCACACAGTATTTTCTGGGGGATTTCGACGGCATCACGTTCCTTGCCGACGAATCGGGACGTAGCGAATGGCTGGATTTCGGCCGCGACCACTACGCGGGGGTCACTTGGTCCGACGACCCGGAAAACCATCGGCACCGACTCTTCATCGGCTGGATGAACAACGTGGAGTATGCCCAGCTCATCCCGGCCCGTACTACCCGCGGCGCGATGACCCTGCCGAGGGTGCTCAGCTTGCGCAGCCGGCGGGAGGGGATCCGTCTGACGGTCGAACCGGTGCCAGCAGTGACGACGCTGCGCCAGGAACCTCCCCTTCTTCGACTTGGCCCCGAAACCATCACCACGAGGCGCCGGTTAGGTAGCGGTTGCTGCCTGGAGATCGTCGCGGAGTTTCAAATCGCTGACCGCACAGCGAGCGAATTCGGGTTTGCGCTCCGCAAAGGGCGTGAAACCCAGCTCTGGGTGAGCTATACCACGCAAAAGCATCTGCTTTGCGTTGATCGCACTCAAGCAGGCGGGTTTGCGTTCCCCAATGAAAATGGAGCGCATAGCGCAGTGTTGCCCTCGGAGGATGGGCGCATCAGTCTGCGAATCTTTTTGGACCAAACTTCGATCGAGGTATTCGGCAATGGCGGCAACCGGGTGATCACCGACTTGGTGTTTTGCCCTGATGATGCCTTGGGGGCGGAGCTCTATGTTTCGAAAGGAGCGATCGAGCTGCAATCCCTTGTCGTATACGAGCTGACGAGGTTTCACGAATGACCACCGAGAGTCCGAGAATGCAGAAGCTGTTGCTAAGAAGCATTGGGACCACCGCGGCAATGGCGGCGACCTTAGGATTGTCGTCGTCGGCATTTGCCCTGGAAGAGGGTAAATTGCTGGTTTGGTATGGGCTCGGATTGAAGGACATCAACGAGCAATTTACCGCAGACACCGGCGTGGAAGTAACCGCCGAGGTTCCGGAAGACATCCCAGCCAAGTTCCAGCAGGCCGCCGCTGCGGGCGCCGGGCCCGACATCGTGATCTGGGCCCATGACCGGGCCGGGGAATGGGTGGCCAGCGGGTTGATCGATCCTCTCGAGCCGAGCCCGGCAATCAGGGAGTCCATCGTCGACGTGGGCTGGGAAGCCTTCACCATTAACGGGCGCATCTGGGGTTATCCCGTGCGCCTGGAGGCAATCGGTTTGGTCTACAATAAGGATCTGGTGCCCGAGCCGCCGGAGACCTTCGAAGAGGTCTTCGAGCTGGATGCCAAGCTCCGCGAGCAGGGCAAGGAAGCCATCCGTTGGGATATCAACAACACCTATTTTACGTTTCCGCTGATGGCCGCGAACGGCGGCTATGCCTTCGCGCAGGATGCGGAAGGCAGCTACGACGTCACCGACACCGGCGTCAACAACGAGGGT
>CAZLYT010000470.1:0-8747 GCA_964563515.1 uncultured Candidatus Competibacteraceae bacterium
CGCCGGCCGGTCAGCCGGGCAGCATTCATCGTAGCTCGGCACGCCCGCGCGCCGCTCGTACCAGCCGCGGGTGCGGTTGACCACCTGCACCGCGCCCAGCATCACCGGCACCTCGATCAGAACGCCCACCACGGTGGCGAGCGCCGCGCCGGACTCGAAACCGAACAGCGCGATGGCGGTGGCCACTGCCAACTCGAAGAAGTTACTGGCGCCGATCAGTGCCGACGGGCCGGCGACGCAATGGGGCGACTTGACGGCGTAGTTGAGCAGGTAGGCGAGCCCGGAGTTGAAGAACACCTGCACCAGGATCGGCACTGCCAGCAGCACGATGATGAGCGGCTGGGCGATGATCTGCCCGCCCTGGAAACCGAACAGCAATACCAGGGTCACCAGCAGCGCGATGAGCGAGAGCGGCCCCAGCGCCGCGGTCAGTCGCCGCAGCCGCTCGGCGCCGTTATTCTGGGAAAGCAGCCACGCGCGAATTCCCTGGGCGATGGCCAGCGGCACCACGATATATAGCACCACCGACAAGAGCAGCGTGTCCCACGGCACCGTGATCGCCGACAGCCCGAGCAGGAAGCCCACCACCGGGGCGAAAGCGAACACCATGATGGTGTCGTTCAACGCCACCTGGGTAAGGGTGAAATTGGGCTCGCCGCGGGAGAGGTTGCTCCAGACGAAGACCATGGCGGTGCACGGCGCCGCTGCCAGCAAGATCAGCCCGGCAATGTAGGCGTCGATTTGGTCGGCGGGAAGCCACGGCCGGAACAGAATGCCGATGAACAGCCACGCCAGCAGCGCCATGGAGAAAGGCTTCACGCCCCAATTGATGAACAGCGTGACGCCAACGCCGCGCCAAAATTGCCCCACTCGGCCCAACGACTTCAGGTCCACCTTGAGCAGCATGGGAATGATCATCAGCCAGATCAGCACCGCCACCGGCAGGTTGATCTGCGCGATCTCCACCGCCGCGGCGGCGTGGAAGGCCCCCGGCATCCACTGGCCGAGGCCAATCCCGACCAGGATGCACAGGAACACCCAGACGGTCAGGTAATGTTCGAAAAAGCCCATCGCGGCGCGCTGGTCCGGAGCATCACCCCGAACCGAGTTGGATAGCCTGTTTTCCATTACCATTGCCTCGTCGTCTGCAGTAGCCGGTGAACTGCTGGCAGTGCGCCGTTGGTTATGAAGATGAAGCAGCCGAGAACAAGATGCCAATCCGGTGACGATATCCCCGGAAGGGGCGCGTTGACCTGCAGGGCGGCCCACTCACAACAGGAAAACATATCTCGGCCTGCGCCAGCCAGTGGGCCGGCGCCTCGGATTGGCAGAAGCCCTTTGGCAGGCAATAGGAGCAGCGCAGGTTGCAGCGGTCCGTGACCGACACGCGCACCTAATGGACGCGGAGCCCGTGGGCGTCCTGCAGCTCCCCGCGGCGACCACGCCCGTCGCTGGGAACATGCCGGGCAGTATAGCTGCCCCCGCCGCGGCAGGTGTCGACCCAAATCAAAGGCGGGACGGCACGCCGTGGCGTACTCAGAGGCCCGGGGGCTCCACCTCCTTCGGCGGCTCGATACCGTGCCGACCCATCTTCTCCCACAGGTTCTTGCGACTGATGCCCAGCGCGGCGGCGGTGCGGCCAATCTGCCAGCGGTGGCTGCGCAGCGCCTGGGTGATGTAGGAGGCTTCGCATTCCTGAAGATAGCTGGCCAGGTTGGCTGCCGCCGACTGCACCGGCAACGCTGCCAGTTGCGCGGATTCGAAGAGCGCTTCGGGTGGTAGCTCGTCGGGGGCCCATAGAATACAGGCGCGCTCGACGCAGTGCCGCAGTTCGCGCAGGTTGCCGGGCCACGGATAGGCCAGCAGCGCTCGCTCTGCATCCACGGTCACGCGCCGTCGCGGCGTGGCATGGTCGCGGGCGAAGTCCTCGAGGAAATGCTCGGCGAACCACAGGATGTCCTCGCGCCGTTCCCGCAGCGCCGGCACCCGCAAGTGAACGACGTTGATGCGGTAATAGAGGTCCTCCCGAAACCGGCCCTGCTCGGTAAGCGCCTTCAGATCCTGGTTGGAGGCGCAGATCAGTCTCAGGGAAACCGGAATCGGTTTCTCCCCGCCAACGCGCACCACCAAGCGCTCCTGGATCGCCCGCAGCAGCTTTACCTGCATCGGCAGCGGCATCTCGCCGATCTCGTCCAGGAACAGGGTGCCACCGTGGGCCTGCTCGAACACGCCCCGGTGGCTGCGCACCGCGCCGGTGAAAGCGCCCCGCTCATGGCCGAACAGCTCGGCTTCCATCAGCGATTCGGTGATGGCGCCGCAGTTCACCGCGACGAACGGTGACGCGTTGTCGGCCAGGCGGTGAAACTGCCGCGCCACCCATTCCTTGCCGACGCCGGATTCGCCCGAAATCAGCACCGCGGTGGCGTGCTGCGCCAGCCGCGGCAGCGTATCCGCCAGCCTGCGCATCGCCGGCGAGAGCCCCAACTCCGTGCCAGCCACGGCCGAGGCGGCGTGCTGCCCGGTGAGTGCCCGGATCTTCTCCACGAACTCGTCTAGGTCGAAGGGCTTGGTGACGTAGTCGGCCGCTCCCAGCTTGAGCAGCCGCACCGCGCGGTCGATGGACCCGTAGCCGGTGATGAACAGGAACGGCGGCAGTGCCGGCAGCTCCTCGCGCAGCCGCGTGAACATCTCCTCGCCGCTGGTTCCGGGTAGCCGCACGTCGCTGACCACCAGCACGTAGCGCCTGTGGCCGATGCTGGCAATGGCAGTCTCGGCGTTGCGGTGCCAGTCCACTCCGTAGCCCTCCAGCTGGAAGCGGTCCACCAGGGACTCGCCCATGATCTGGTCGTCTTCAACCAGGCACAGCGTCGGCAGCGGCACGGGTTTCATGTTCCTGATTCACTGGAAGCTCAACGGTGAAGCGGGTTTCGCCGGGCTGGCTGTTGACCCCAATGCGCCCTCCCAACTGCTGGACGATCTGGTAGGTCACCCACAGACCGAGGCCGAGGCCGGCCTCGCTCATCCTGGAAAAGGGCTCGAAAAGGTATTGCTGCCGGCTTTCCGGAATGTAGGCACCATCGTTGCTGACGCGGATTTCCACTTGCCCCATCACCAGCCGGATTCGGCAGTCGATGCACCCGCCCCGATCCACCGCGCTGGTGGCGTTGAGCAGCAGGTTGAGCAGAGTCTGCCGCACCAGCGTCGATGGCAGCGGCAGCTGCCGATCCACGCGGTTGTCCCACACCAGCCGGGCGCCCTTGCGCTGGGCGTTGGGCAGCACCAGCGTATGGATGTCGTCGATATCCTCGGGGACGAGCGCATGGCTTTCCACCTTGGCCTCCACCAGCAGCGCCCCCACCGTCTCCTTGATTTGGGTGAGGCCCCGTTCCAACAAAGACAGTGTGCGCCGGCTCAGGGCAGCATGGTCGGGAAAGCCGCACTCGCGGCACGGCGACGTATCCGGCATCAGGGGTTGGGTGGAGATCTCGCCGCCGTGGCGACGGTAGGTGCTGATGGCGTTCAACATGCCGCCCAGCGGATTGTTGATCTCGTGGGCGATTCCGGCGGAAAGTCGGCCCAGCGCGGCGAGGCGTTCCGACACCATCACCTGCTTCTCCATCGCCTCCTTCTTGCGCAGTTCCGCCACCATGCGGCTGAAGGCGGCACCCGCCTCGCCGATCTCGTCGCTCGACTCGTAGACCGGGAGCTCGCCGTCGTCGAGGATGCGCTGGCCAACGCGCTTCATGCCGTCGGCGAGGCGCACCAGCGGAATCGCCATGCGGTGGGCCCAATACCACGACACCGGCATCAGCACGGCCACCACCAGCAGCGTCACCAGCACGGCGTTTCTCACGATGCCGGTGAAGCGCTCGGCAAACACCGACTTGGAGTACCCCATCACGAGCGTGCCGATCCGCACACCGTCGGCCACCAGCGGCGCCAGCACGAACATCTGCTGGGTGCCCGCCATCTCGACCGTCACCGGATCCTGTCCCGAAAGCGCTGCCAGGGTCGGCGCGATCGGCACCAGTTCACCGCCGCTGCGCAGCGGGTTCGAAAGGATCGGAAACTGCTCGGGATGGGTGGAGACGAACACGCGTCCGCGCTCGTCCAGCACTAGGATCCGCGCGGCCCGGGTGACGTCCTTTTCCGCGAGCGCCTGGAACGGTGTGCGCACTATCTCGAAAGCACGCCAGACATCATCGTGGATCACGGTCGGTGTGACGGTGTGTGCCAATACGCGCGCCATGCTCTCCGAGCTGGACTTCAGGTCCTGTCGGAGGTCGAGGGATTCGCGATACACCAGCGACGCGGTCACCGCCAGCGCGGTGATCAGGATCACCACCGTGCCCCGCAGCGGAATCTTGTACCGCAGGCTGAGGTCGCGCAGCAGCACGTTACGCGCCCTCCGTGACCCGCCACATGTGGGCAACGGCATCGTACAGTTCCGGCTTTTCGACCGTGAAGCCCTCCAGGTTAAGCCGCTCGAGTAGCGCCGCGCCTTCGGGGTCTTCGGCCATACCCACCAGCACCCCCTGCACCGCCCGGAAATCCCGCGCCGCCACGTCGGTGCGCGCGACGAAAGGAGAATGGCCGAACTCCGGCGAGCGCGCCGCCACCCGGGTGCGGGCCGTCAGCTCGGGATGGAACTGGGCCAGAGTCTCCCAGACATAGCTGTCCACCGCGCCGCCCTGGGCCAGGCCCGAGGCCACCGCCTCCACTACTTTGCGGTGGGCCCAAGTGAAGAAGGTGCGCCGGAAAAACCTCTTCGGATCCTCGCCCCGGCTGAACAGGACATAACGCGGATACAGGCAGCCTGAATTGGAATCCGGGTCGGAGTAGGCGAACACCCTGCCACGCAGGTCCAGCACCGAGCGGGTCTGCGTATCCGCCGCCGGCACGATCAGGTAGGAATGGTAGAGCGGTGATCCCTGGAAGCGGGGAACCGCCACCAGGCGCAGCTGCGACGCAAGGCGTACGTACGGAAAGGCGCACAGCCACGCCACCTCGATGTGGCCCGGTGCCAGCAGCTCGTAGACCTCGCGATAGCTGCCCCGCTGCACGAACACGACCTGCTGACCGAGCCGGCGCTCCAGGTAAGCGTGCCACAGCCGCAGAAACGCCGCCTGGTCGTCGAGGAATACCGGCGTGAGCCCGATGCGTAACGGCTTCGCCGCGGGTACCTGGGCCATTGCACGGGAAAAAGGCAGCACCAGCGCCAGCGCCGCCAGCACGCGCCGCCGGGGGATCGACGTCCCGCGGTCTCGCGGCCTAGTGCGAATCTTCATGTCACCTCGCTCCCCGCCAGTCTGCGTTGGCGCCTGTTTCGATCGCATCGACGTTACCGATGGGTAACGCCCGGTCGGTTGCCGTGTTACCGGGCGGTAACCGCATGATCGCATTTTGGACCAACGCCGCGGATCGGCCTTGCGCCAGATCAATATCTTGGCTCGACTGGCTCGCTTCGTGCGCAACACGCGAATGAGTCCGCCACGACGCATGATCGGAGCGCCGTCGGAAAAACCATCATGAACCCGCGCTTGGACACTATCGAGCGGGTACGAAGCGAGGAGGCTGTTTGACGGTTCGCCAGCTACATCCGCTGTCCGGCCTGGAGTTCGCAGCGGGCTCGTGCCTGGCGCTGCGGTCGCGTTACGGCCGCTGCAGCCGCTGTCAGGACCAGTGCCCCGCCGCGGTCTTGCATCTCGAGAGCAACGCGTTGCGGCTCGGCGGCGGCTGCCTCAATTGCGGCCGCTGCGCCGGTGCGTGCCCGACCGGCGCTCTGGCCGCACCGGGGTTCGCGCAGCCCGCGCCGGAACCGGTGCCCAGCGAGCCCATTACCGTGGAATGCTGGAAGGTGCCCGGCCGCATCGCCCCAGGTGATGCGGTGCGGGTGCCCTGCCTGGGTGGTGTTTCTACGGGCCGCTGGCTCGCGCTGGCGGCTGCCGCCGATGGACCGCGCGTGGAGGCGGTGGATCGCGGCTGGTGTGGTGCCTGCGCCGCGGGCGGCGGAGGCCCGCATCCAGCGACGCTGCAGCTGGCGGAAGCCAACCGGCTGCTGGAAGCCGCAGGAGTGCCGGAAGCGCAGCGCATCGTGTTGAAGCGCCGTCCCCTGCCGCAGTGCGACCTGCCGCCCGAGATCCCTGACCCGCTTACTCGCGGCTCGATGGACCGGCGCAGCTTCCTGCGAGGGCTTAGCCGCCGGGCCGCGGTGGCCGCCGCCGATGCCCTACCAGCCTTATCCGCCGCCGAAGCCGACGAACCTGCCGCCCAGCGCGCGGTCCGGGCGCCATCACCGGAACGCCAGCGAGTCGTGGCGGCCATCGAGCGCATCGCTGGGCGCGCACGGCTGCCGCTGCCCGCGCAGCTATTCCCGGCGCTGCGGGTGAGCGACGCCTGCGCCAATCACAATGTGTGCGCGTCGGTGTGTCCCACCGGCGCCCTGGCCGCCTGGATGGAGCATGCCGCATCGGGCATCGCCTTCGACGCCGACGCTTGTATTGCCTGCGGCGACTGCGAGCGCGCCTGCCCGGAGCGTGCCGTCACCCTACTGCCGGAAGGCGATGGCAGCGTGCCGCAGGCACCAGCGCGGCTTACCCGCTTCGAGGAGCGCGAGTGTCCCGAGTGCCAGCGCCCGTTCGCCGGAGGACACGGCGAGCGGCTGTGCGGCCCGTGCGGTAAGTCGCTGGAATTCGCGCGCTCGGCATTTCACCAGTTGTTCGCCGAGCGCGACTGAGCCGTTTGATTTTCGTGCATGCCGTTTCGTGATTCGTCAGAGGAGGAGCAGACGATGGAATTCCTACAAGACCTGATATCCCGCCGGCGATTCCTGCAAGTCACCGGCGCCACCGGCGTGGCGGTGGCGGGCAGCGCGGCGGTGCCGCGGCTCGGCGGGTTTTCAACCCTGTCGGAGGCCCACGCCCAGGCCGCAACGGCGGAGCAGACGGTAATCACCAAGAGCATCTGCCATCAGTGCCCGGCCCGCTGCGGAATCGACGTCTACACCACCAACGGCCGCGTGCACGCCATCTGGGGCACATCCGACCACCCTATTTCCAACGGTAAGCTCTGTCCCAAGGGACCGCTGGGCAGCTACATCCTCTACGACCCAGACCGCTTCAAAGGCCCGATGAAGCGCACCAATCCCAAGAAGGGCCGCACCGAGGATCCTAAGTTCGTGCCCATTTCCTGGGACGAGGCGCTGCAAATGGTGACCGATCGGCTGAACGGGCTGCGCGAGAAGGGCGAGTCCCATCGTTTCGCGCTGTGCTACGGCCGCGGCTGGGGCGCCTCCGATGCCGGCCTCCAGGGCACCTTCGGCGAGCTCTACGGCTCGCCCAACGTGCCCATCGGGCACTCGTCGATGTGCTCCGACGGCAGTGTCATCTCGAAAAAATTCACCGACGGCAACGCCAGCTACAGCTCATACGACTACAACAATGCCAACTATCTGCTCATGTTCGGCTGCGGCTTTCTGGAGGCGTTCCGGCCGTACAACCACAACATGCAGGTGTGGGGCTACATCCGCGGCGACAAGTCGCCGAAGACCCGCATCACGGCAGTGGACGTGCACGTCAACACCACGTTGGCCGCCTCCGACCGGGCGCTGCTGATCAAGCCTGGCACCGACGGCGCGCTGGCGCTCGCCATCGCCCACGTGATTCTGACCGAGGGGCTGTGGGACCGGGGTTTCGTCGGCGATTTCGCCGACGGCGTCAACCAGTTCAAATCGGGCCAGACGGTGGACGTGGCCGGCTTCAACGAGCGCTGGGTGAAGGGCATCGCCGAATGGTGGAACATCGAGCTCAAGGACCGCACGCCGACATGGGCTGCCGAGGTCACCACCATCGCCGAGCGCGATATCGTCGCCACCGCGCGCGAGTTCGGCACGACGCGCCCCGCCATTGCGCTGTTCGAGCGCGGCGCCCACGCCCACTCCAACGGCATCTACAACGGCATGGCGATTCACACGCTGAACGCGCTGGTGGGCTCGTTCTTCGCCAAGGGCGGACTCGCCTACCAGATTGGCCCGGCGTACGGTTCCATGCCGGTCAACGCCGACGAGTACCTGGACGACTGGGCCAAGAACGGCAAATGGAAGCGCGTCCCGCGGGTGGATCTGAAGGGCCACGAGGACGGCTATCTGCTGGCCAACCAGATGCTGCAGGAGCTAGGGCCCAACAGCCTCGCAGGCAAACCGTACAAGCTCGACACCATCATGTTCTACCTCACCAATCCGGTGTGGACGGCGCCCAACGGGCAGGTGTGGGAGCAGGCGCTGGCGGAGCTTTTCGTCATCGACACCTCCCCGTTTCCGGGCGAGACGGCGATGTTCGCCGACGTGATCCTACCCGACCACACCTACCTGGAACGGCTGCAGGACGCGCCCACCTATCCATTCCAGGGCTACCCGATGGCACAACTTCGCACGCCGGCGGTGAAGCCGCTCTACGACACCAAATACTACGGCGACACCCTGATCGAGATCGGCAAGCGCATCAAGGGGCCCATGGGGGACTACTACAAGGCGCTGGGCAGCAGCGAGAACGTCATCCGCGCGCTCGCCAGCGGCTTCGCGCAAAGCCCCGGCGACAACGGCGTCAGGGATTTCGAGTCGTGGAAGGAGAAGGGCGTCTGGTATCGCAAGCCCTATCTCTGGCGTCAGGTGAACGGCGAGTTCATGGAATGGGACGGCAGCGGCTACAACAAGCCGATGTCGCCGGAGGACGTGAAGGAGAACCTGCTCA
>CAZLYT010000471.1:0-3462 GCA_964563515.1 uncultured Candidatus Competibacteraceae bacterium
CTCCATCCCCGGGGTGCTGCTGGGCTCCCTGGTCAGCACCCGCGCACCGCTGCAGTTCATTCGCTACGCAATCGCCCTGGTGCTAGCTGCGGTAGCGACAAAGATGCTCTTAGGCTGATCATTGGGACCGGCTGGGCTACCATCTGACATCCCTCGAGCGGTTGTTATGCGCACAATTTTTGCCACCAATTTCCCGTCTGGTTGCTGTTGGTAGGAGCGGCCCCCGCCGCGATGGGCGCCAAGCGCCCCTTCTCTGGCCGCGACTCTGGTCGCGACGTTACAGGGCGCTCACGCGCGCCAGCGCGACTGGCATCGCTCCCCTCTAACATCCGCTAAGGCATTGTTTTTCTGCCACCAAAAATGAGCCCCGCGCACCGATATGCCGCCCCGGTGGCTCCCCTCCGGAGCGTAGAGCGCGTCCCGCCGCGACTGCCTTTGATACGCCCCACCGCGGCCGGAGGCGCTCCTTCTACGACGCCCATGGGCACCCTGGGGGTGCCCCTTTGTTAGCTGCGCGACAGCGCACCACCGAAGGGTGGGGAGGAATCTCTCATCTAACATCCCGCAGACCATTCTTTAGACTGGAATTATTTTTCGCCCAGATTTGGCGTTTCCAGCTACTTGTAGGAGTGACGTACGTCGCGAACGGGCGCGCAGCGCGCCCTGTTCTGGCCCCGGAAAGGCCGGCGCGCTGCGCGCGCCATCGCCAGCCATCGCCACTGACATGGCTCCTACAGCTGGAATGCGGTTAGCTCCGCGACAGCGCGCGGCCGAAGGCTGGGCGGAATCTCCTACATCTCGACCGCCGTTTGCTGCGCGTAAGCGCGCTGTCGAAGGCGGCGCCGAATCTCGCATTAGGCCCGGTGCCGCGCTATCAGATAGCGGCTTGGGCCACGGGCTTCTGCCATTGCGGCGGCCACCGATGTCGAAACTCTGCCGCCTCCTGCAACAGCCACACGCGAAAGGCGCTAATCCGAGGCAGCTCGGCGGTCTCGTCCAGACTGATCAAGTAATACGCATACTGCAGCGGCATGGCCCGGTCAAAGGGGATCACCAGCCTGCCAGCGGCAAGCTCGTCTCGAGCCAGCGCGTCGATGCTGAGCAGCACACCCTGGCCGTCCACCGCCGCTTGCAGGGCCAGCGACACCGAGTTGAAGCGTGGTCCGCGGTGCGGGTTGACACTGTGCGCACCGATTTCTTCCAGCCAGGTCTTCCAGTCTGGGTGGTCGCGGTATGGCGTCTCATCGTGCAGGAGCACGTGTTTGGCGAGATCGTCCGGTCCACGCAGCGGCCGATCGCCTTGCAACAGCTCGGGGCTGCACAGGGGTACGGCGGATACGTTGAAGAGATGGTCCACCCGGCAGCCTGGGTAGCGACCCAGGCCGAAATGGATCGCCACGTCAACAGATCCATCGCGCAGGGCCTGATCCCCGTCACTCAGAGCTTCGTTGTCGTCGATCATCTCGTCACTGGCAGCGATCCGCAGATCCAGGTCGGGATGACTCGCGACGAAGCGCGACGTCCTCGGTAGCAGCCAGCGACTGGCAAAAGATGGCGGTGCCTCCACCGCGATCACCGAATTACGCAGATCACCGCGGAGGCGCTCGATGGATTTGCCGATGGCGCAGAAGCCGCGTTGAAGCAGCGGTAGACCGGCCTGGGAGGCTTCGGTGAGCGCCAGCCCGTTCTTCAGTCGGTGAAACAAGGTCACCCCCAGATCGGACTCCAGGCGCTTGACCAGATGACTCACCGCCGCCGGAGTGACGTGCAGCTCCTCGGCTGCCTTGGTGAAACTGAGGTGGCGGGCAGCCGCCTCGAAGGCTCGCAAGGCATTGAGAGAGGTAGGCAAATACTTCACAGGGCCATCACTGATCTTAGCTAACGGTGGTTCCTTAGAATAAGTCCGTTGTTGCAGTGCAGCAAGTGATGTTTGGATGACGGCATCGCAGAAGTGGACGGAGCAGACAGATGAGCACAAAGGCTGAGCGCCTCCTGCAACACTTGGAAGTATGGATCACCCTGGTCGGTCGAGGCAGAGTCTGGCAGCAACTGCGGATGTGGAGCGATTTCCGACTGCGGCAGCTTGGATACTCACCGGCTCTGGTGCGCAAAGGCCCGGCCTATTGGCCCTGGCGTAGCGACAGCTCGGTAGGTGCAGAATGCCAGAATTTCGGCGGGTCCAAGAGTACTGCCGCGGAGCCGGAAGCACCCCGCAAAGCTGCATGAGTCGGCGTGAGCGGGGCAGGCATGTGGTCGATACGGGCTCGCCCACATGCCTTTCTTGCAAGCCTTCAAGATAGCGCCTGGAGACGCTCTACCACCGGATTCCGGTGAACGGCGGGATAGCGCGGAAGTGTCTAGCGTGCCTTGGTCGGCGCAGTTCGCGGCCAGCAGTCAACCCGTGGTCGCCGATGAAGGACTAGTCTCCGCTTGGTCCCAGACGCTGGAAGTTCCCGTCCCGCAATCCAACCAGGATCGCTGTGCCGTCATCGGCTACCCGCAGCGCGCCGTAACGGGCGTCTCGAAAGCGTTCTGCCTGGCCTTCCTGGAAGAAATAGGCGTCACCGGCCAAACGTAGCGAATCGCCGCGCTTGCGAAAAAATAGCAGTCTCTCGTCGGGCTTCATGGTTTCGCCGTGGCCGTGCAGCCGTACCAGCCGCGCCACGCCATGCTCATCGAGCCGCACCACGGCCTCGCCGTCGGCCGAGGCTTGCGGCTCCAGCACCTGCAGAAGCTCATCCGCCAGGCGGTAGCGCAAGGACATATAGTCACCTTGCAGCAATGAGCGCGGGTCCTTCGGGGCCAGCTCCAACAGCACCGGGGTCCCGCTAGCGAGCAAGCGCTCCTTACCGACGATCTGGACGTTCACCGTAAGCAGGACCAGCAGCAGAACGCCCCACAGGATTACGCTACGCATGGCCGCCTCCCGTCTTGACCGTAAGCAATCGCAGCAGCCACCAACGGCCCATGAGCACCATCGCGCCCGCCCCACACAAGACCAAAGACTTCGTCAGCAAAGTCGATTCGATGCCGTAGAAGAAGGTGCACGTGAACAGAGCCAGAAAGGCGATGCCAGCGCCAGTGGTCAACCGGCTGCCCTGAGCTGTGCCCATGAGCGCCACCGTCAGCGCGAATGGCAGACCTGGCGCCGGCAGGGTGGCGACGATCATCAGTATCGTTGCCAGGTAGGCGGTGATGGCGGCTTTGCTGCTGGCGCTCCCCAGGCTTTGGCCCAGTACTCGCGCCTCTACCAGCAGCAGCAGAGCGCCAAAAACCAGCGTCGAGAGCCAGGGCCGGGGATAGAACTCGAAGCCGCCGCCAAGCTCTGGCAGCAGGTACACGGTGGAAAGCAAGGTGCAGCCGAAGGCGCTCGCCATCAGTCCCGCGGCTAGCGGTCGCACCAGCGGGTCCTGACCGCGAACGAGGAAGTGCAGCCTTCGATCGTCCAGCCAGAGGTAGGCG
>CAZLYT010000472.1:0-9076 GCA_964563515.1 uncultured Candidatus Competibacteraceae bacterium
GCGTTGCCGACCTCGTCGAGGTCGAGGGGATTTCGACCGAGATGGCCCGCACGATCTACGACCACTTCCACGAGCAGCCGGGCTAGGAACGGAAGTTTCTAGCAGCCTGTCGGACTGAGGTTGGCGAGAGGGGTTGTGGCGAGTTGGAGAGGTGAAGATGTCATGGCATCGGGACGTTTATGAGGACACGGTGTGTTGCAGTTTTGTCAGGCGTACTGCAAGGCGAACATCCGCTTGATGTTCCAGGCCGTGGTTACCAGGTTCCACTCGCCCTTGACCTTGTCGAGGCCGCGCAGGGAGAACTGGCGGAAGCCCATCACCGCTTTGATGATGCCGAACACCGGCTCCGGCGTCTGCTTGCGCAGGGCGTAGGCTTGCCGGCCTTCGGGGGTGGCCAGGCGATGCATCATCGCCTGCAGCGGCGTCGGCTGCTCCGGGGCCGGCGGCGCCGCGGCGAAGCGGTCTTGCCAGGACAGATGATGGCGCTCGCGCCCGAGGGCGATCAACGGCGCGATCTTTGCGTCGGCGCACGCCGTCACGTTGGCCTGGCTGACATAGCCGCTGTCCGCCAGCAGGGTTCCGGGCTTGCCCAGCGCCTCGGGCAACCGGCCGAGCCGGTCCAGCATCGGCTTGATCTGCTGCCTGTCGTTGGCGGCCTGCACCACAGTGGTGGCCACCACCAGCAGATTGCCACTCGCCACCGCCGCCTGGGCGTTGTAAGCCTGCTCGAAGCCGCCACCCGCGACCGGCATGATCCGCGAGTCTTGGTCGGTCAGGTTGACCTGGTCCTTGCCCACAGGACCGGCCATGGGCGGCTGCGGCGGTCGCCCGCCCGGCTTGCGGCCGGTCTTCCCGGCGTTGTCCGCGCGCGCCTTCAGCTTCGCTTCATGCTCGGCCTGCTCGCGCGTGAAGCGCTCTTTCGCCCGCGCCTCGATCGTCGCCTTGGCCTCGGCGATGCGTTGCAGGCGGTCCTCGCGTCGGGCCAACTCTTCCGGCACCGACATCCCATCCGGCACATCCGCCCGATCGGCCGCCTCCGCCAGCGCCATCAACGCCGCGACCTCGGCCTTGAGCTGCGCTTCCAGCTTGCAGGCATGCTCATAGGACAGCGCGCTGTGTCGGCTGGCGTTGGCGTGGATCTTGGTGCCGTCCAACGCCACCGTGCCCAGTTGCAGCACCCCGGCCTCCCGGGCCAGCAGCAACACCTGCACGAACAGCGCCTCGATCTCTTTCAAAAACCTCCGCCGGAACACGGCGATGGTGTCGTGGTCGGGATGGTCGTTCGCCGCAATGAACCGGAACGCCACCGAATCGTAGGTGGCGCGCTCGATCTTGCGGCTCGAGAACACCCCCGTGGCGTAACCGTAGACCAGCAGCCCCAGAAGCGCGCTCGGGTGATACGACGCCGAGCCCGATCCGCGATAGGCCTTGACCAGCGCCGACAGGTCCAGCCGCTCGACCACCTCCACCACGAACCGCGCCAGATGCCGCTCCGGCAACCATTCATCCACCGAAGGCGGCAGCAGGAACCCGGTCTCGCGGTCAACCTGACGGAAGTTGCTCATGACGGTCACTGTCTGTGGCGGAGGAGAACCCAGAACATACCAGATGTTGTGCCAACAGTCACCTTAAGTCCGACAGACTGTTAGGAGTTGGGCTAGCCCTCCGGCGCCGTCAGCCTGGACGCTTTGAAAAATCTGATCAGCAGGGCCCGCGCGGGCTGAGGCTCCATTCAGCGGAAGGCCCTGATCTGCTGGCCACCGGCAATTCCAGCAGATCGGATCAATCACCGGGGACGAAACGTTTGATCCAACCCATGAACCCATTGTTGGAGTGGTTCGACTCGGCTGACGGATGAATCCTAACCGCCAGCTGAATCGAGCCATTAACCACCGGGCCGGCGGCCGGCCCTGTAGTCGGACATCGCCTGCTTCAGATCGTCGTACTCCTCGCATCCGAAGAAGCACAGGCGACCGAGCTTTTCCAGTTGCTGTTCCGCCTGTGCCGGCTGGTTCATCTGCAGATAGAGCTCGCCAAGATACTCGATCGCACCGCGATGGTCGGGATTGACGGCCAGCGCCTTGAGATACCAGTTCAGCGACTGGTCGAAATTGCCCAGTTGACGATGGCTGTAGCCGAGATCGTTGAGGGCGTCCGCGTGGCGCGGATCCTCAGCCACCGCCTTGTTCAGATGGACGATCGCAGCCTCGTAGTCACCCGCCTCGACCGCCGCCCGCCCGGCCGCGTAGTCGCTGTTCCCCGCAGAGGTGGACCCGAGCGAACGGGGTCCGGCAGCGAACGATCCGGCCGGGTTGCCGACCCATGGCAATAGCATCGCCAGGAACACCGCAATTTGTAAACGTCTCATGATCAGCTCCAATGCCTTACCGCAAGCAAGATGATAGCCCCTGCCCTCGTTTTGGAGCAGTCAGTTTCCTGCGCGACTTCCCCCGGGCACGGGCTGCTCGCTCTGCAGCCGGTACGCTTCCCAAGCCTCGCCGAATCCACTCAGGGAAATGAACTCGTCGCGCGGACGATTGTCGCTTCCGATAAACGTCCGCAACACCATTTCATGACCCTTTTTCAGCTCCTCGATGATCTTTGTGGCCTCCGCTGCGGGCCAAAGCACGTCGCCTGACGGGGCCGAAGTGGCCTTGTGGGGTGGATGGGCGTCAATTCGCAGGAAGACCGGCGTTGCCGCGTTCACCGTCCCCCGGCGTCGGACAGCGATCTCCGGCTCACCACCCTCTCCCTGCCTCAGCTCGATCGCGTTACGGGGCCGGTCCAGATCCAAAGGCGGCGCCTCCAGTGCGCACGTCCGCACCCCTGCGGCCTCGTCGGCCGAGCAGATCACGCTCCATTCACCGAACAGCGCGAAGTAGTCAAGGCGCGCAACGTTCGCCGCAAGTGGCGCAACACCCAGGATGGCAGCAATCCCGAGGGCGACAGCAACAAGACATGTCCGGTATCGTCCTGCCGCCGTCGCGCCGTTTGCAGAATGGCGCAATTTCCAGTAGTAAAGGTTCGACATGATCCCTCGTCAGTGGTTGTCGGCCTCATCCGTTGCTCCGGCGCGCGTCGCCAACAGGTGGCTCGCGGTCGCGGTTGCCGCAATCGCCGCAATGGTGCTGATGTGTTCAGGCGACGCCGCAGCCGACTCCTATGCGCGGTCCAACAGTCCTTACTGGAAGGTCGGCCGCCTCGATCCTGCGCTCACCCGGGCGTGCCGCAAGCTGCAGTTCAACCAGCGTAACGCGTTTGGCACCTCCATCGGGTTCTCTGGCGAGCGTGGCCGCGGCAGCACCGGCGCCGCGCAGAAGGATTGGAACCTGGATGATCCCCTCGGTCTCGCCCGCGACGGGCTCACCTATCACTTCTTCAACGACGGACTATCCGACTGCACCGTTTTCGTCGCCGGCAAGGCCGCAGGTCCCCGATGAGGGGACCTTGCCATCTCAAGCGATGCCTGGAACGGCGAGCACCGGCTGCCGCGCTATTTAATCAGTTTCGGCCGCCCGCGGCAGCGTCTCCGGCCTTCACCTGGCCGGGATCAGCAAGCGTGAAGGTATGGCTCTCACCGACCGGGATTTCCCGCACGTCGCCGTTCACGTCCACCTTGATCGTGCGGCCGAGGCCGTAGGTCTGCGGGGAGACCGTGAGCTTCCCGTTCTCCAGTTTGACTTCGATCGATGTTTCGCGGAACTGCATCGGCATCAACAGGCCATCGAGCTTGTCGATCAGCTTCGGCTTGAAGTAGAGAACATCCTCCCTGATCTCGGTGCCGAGGTAGCCGCGCTGAATCAGGTCGAGGGTACCCGCCATCACACCCATGTGGATGCCCTCTCTCGTCGTCCCGCCCTGAATGTCGCCAACGTCGCTCTCAAGCGCCTCGATGAACATCTCCCACGAGCTTTCCGGTCCCAGAGCAGCCTCGACGCCGGCATGAACGATGAAGCTGAGCGTCGAGCCGTGTGACGTACGCCGGCTGTAGTACGCGATGTTGCGCGCCGCCGTATCGGGCAGATATTCATAGCCGAGCTGCGAGAACAAACGCTTCAGCCGCTCCTCCGGGAACAGAAAGAACAGCATCAGGGTGTCCGCCTGCTTCGCCAGCTTGTAGCGGTCGGGCGTGTCCCCCTCCGCCCTGAGAATGCGATCGAGCCTCTGGATATTGGAGTATTTTGTCCGGCAGGCATCCCAGTCCAACTCTTCGAGGGTCTCGTAGCCCTCGAACTGGCTGATCAGGCCGTCGCCGTGAAACGGCACGAACATCTTGTGCATCATCTTTTCCCAGAGGGATGTTTCCTCGTCGGTCACGCCAAGCTTGCCGCACAACGCGGCGCGCCGGCGTTCCGGCAGCAGTTCGAGAACCCTGCCCGCGGTCTCGCAGATCCACGCCACCATGACGTTGGTATATGCGTTGTTGCGAATTCCCTCCTCCCGGGACCCGGGGTACATCTCGTGAAACTCGTCGGGCCCCATGACGCCGTGAATCTCGTAGCGATCGCGGTCCTCGTTATA
This sequence comes from uncultured Candidatus Competibacteraceae bacterium, assembly GCA_964563515.1. Lineage (GTDB taxonomy): Bacteria > Pseudomonadota > Gammaproteobacteria > Competibacterales > JAHEDQ01 > CAZLYT01. Next base: position 4,522 of record CAZLYT010000472.1, read on the forward strand.
GTGGGCGACGCTGGACCAGAACCGCGCAATCTCCAGCATCATTTCGGCGCCGTGATCCCAGATGAAATCGATATCCGCGGTGGCGCGATAGTATTCCCAGATGTTGTAGAAAATGGCGGCATTCACGTGACGCTGGTTGTGGCTCAAGTCCGGCTCCCAGCGGCCGGCTTTGGGATTGAGGTGGACCACCTGGGTTTCCTCGGTGCCATCGCTTCCGCTCTGCCACGGATACATGGCACCGAGATAACCATTTTCCTTGGCCGCCTCCCGTGCCTCATCCAGGCGGCGATAGCGATACATCAAAAGCTCCCGGGTGATCTCCGGCAGCCGGAAATTGATAAACGGATAGATGTAAAGTTCATCCCAGAAGACGTGACCCCGGTAGGCTTCGCCGTTGAGGCCGCGCGCCGGAACGCCGGCATCGGTGTCCGCGGTAATCGGCGAACACACCTGGAGAATATGCGAGATGTGGAACCTGACCAGCTTCTGCACCCGATCGTCCTTGGGAATGCGCACATCGCACGACGCCCAAAGCTCGTCCCAGGCCCGCATGTGACGCTGCATAGCGGTTGCAAACTCCCCATAACGGCGGACCGACTGCTCGGCGTTGATCAGCGGCTCGCTGATGGCATGGTCGCGGGAGGTGTAGAACGCACACATTTTTTCGACGCGGACCGCCTGCTTCTCCTGCACAGGAAACGAAACGGCCTGGTGAATGTAGCCGTCCAACTCGTGCACCCGGCGGTCGGCCTGAATCACTTCGTGTTTGCCATAGACCCGCGTGCGCGCTGCCTCGGCAATAAAAATGCGGGACTGCCGCAACTGCACCAGCAGTGAAACGACGTCGTGCCCCACCGTGCGGGTGCGCACGGCGTTCAAGTGGCGACTCTCGAGTTCGCGGTAGCGGGGCACACCCCAGTTGAACACGCGGCCTTCGAGCGCAGAGAGAACTTCAATTCTGCCGGACCAGTTCTCCGGAGTAATGACCCACTCGAGTGCGCCCTGGTGCATATCAGCCATGCTGACGAACCGGCGGCTTGTCAGCGTGGTTTCCCGCTTGGCCCGGTCGCGGAAGCTCAGGGTACGCATGACCACAGCGTGGCGAATATCATAAGTATGGCGATAGGAAAGCAACTCGACATTATCGAGACTGATCGGCTCGTCGTCCTCGATCCGCAATTTGAGAACGAGCCAGTTCGGGAGATTGACCAGGTCCTCGTTGACGACCGGTCGTCCTGCCATGATCGTCGTCGCCCGGTTGTAGCCACCGTGCATGTAGGTTCCGGGGTAATGGACATCGCTCATCTCTGCCCAATCCGCGGCGCCGCGCGTGCAGAAGTAGCCATTCCCGGTGGATGTGAGCGCCTCGCGCAGCCCTTCTTGTGCCGGCTCGAAAGCATCGTAGGCAAGCGTCCAGGTCATTGCAGTTTTCCCCCATCGCTATCGTCGTCATCATCGTGCTGACCCGTCAGGGTCATCGGGCGAGCGACTCGAGAAACCAGCCCACCTCTTCAACGGTGTTGAGCACGTAATCCGCCGCCGTCGTCCGCCCTCCCACTTCGGGGTCACTGGCACGGCCGACGAAAATGCCGATGCCAATTCCTTTTAACGCGCGAAAGGCATCCTCGTCCGTGACGTCGTCGCCAAGGTAGAGCGGCACCACGTCGTCGCGATCGAGATCGAGCGCTTCAAGCAGGTAGAGAACCGCCTTCCCCTTGTCCCAGTCGATCTTCGGCTGAATCTCGTAGACCATTTTGCCGGGCGTCACCTTCAGACGGTCGGGATGCGCGGCCAGAATTTCGTCGACAACGTCTTTGATCCTGTGGCGCTTGCGTTCGGCAACGCGGCGGAAGTGGGCGGCCACCGACGCTTTTTTGGGTTCGACCAGGGCGCCTTCGATCGGATCCATGACCTTATGAAGGCGCGCCTTCACCTGTTCAAGCAGGCCGGTGAAGTCGGCGCCACCTTCCTCGCGCTCGATTGTGCCCTGGTCCGGGCTCCAGATGTCGAAGCCGTGACTGCCAGCGACGATCAGATTGTTCAGCCCCATCAGTTCCTGGACAACAGGCCTGTCGCGGCCGCTGACGACGCAGACCGGGCAGCGCTCCGCCAACGTGCGAACCGATTCCCGCATCTCTTCGGAAATGATGGCGTCCTCCGGCCGCTCGACAATCGGCGTCAACGTGCCGTCATAGTCGAGGAACACGGCGGGGCGCTTGCCCGCAAGCTGTTGCTCAAGGTCTTCGCAGTTGGTGATGGCGTGCGGCAGCTCGACGATCTGCTTGGCCATGACGTTCCTCCGTTGGTTCAGGTCAGCCGCAGTTCGGCGAGATCCCGGACGACGATGTCGGCGCCGTTCTGCTTGAGCGCGTCCGGATCGTCATGGCGCGCAACGCCGATGACCAGCCCGAAGCCGCCCGCCTTGCCCGCCTGGACCCCCGAAATCGCATCCTCGAAGACGACCGAACGCGCGGGCGTTGATCCGAGCATGCGCGCCGCCTCCTCGTACGTATGCGGATCGGGCTTTCCTGCCAACTTCCGTTCGACGGCGACATTGCCGTCCACCTTGGCCTCGAACAGGTCCGTCAGCCCAGCGACCGCCAGTACCGTGTCGCAGTTCTTGCTCGAGGTCACGACCGCGACGCGCTTGCCCTTCGCCTTGAGGCCGCGGACCAGAGCAACCGAGCTCCCGAACACTTCCGCCCCTTGTACCTTCAGCACCTTGTTGAACATGTCGTTCTTGCGGTTGCCGAGGCCGCATACGGTTTCCTTCTCCGGCGGGTCAGAGGGCTGGCCCCAGTTGAGCACGATGCCGCGAGAGCGCAGAAAGCTGTCAACACCGTTGTAGCGGGGCATTCCGTCGACGTAGCTGACGTAGTCCGAATCGATCTCGAAGGGCTCGAAGGGCGCATCTTCCCTCTTTGCGACCTCTTCAAGGTATTCGTCGAACATTTTCTTCCAGGAATTGGCGTGGACGCTTGCGGTATCCGTGATGATCCCGTCAAGGTCGAACAGCCAAGCGTCGTATAAATCGGTGGTGACGTTGATGGTATCTTGAACAGTGGTCATGGCTTTCCCTCCAGATGGCGTCCGAAGGGGGCACGACGCGCGGAGGAACATCATCCGCCAGCGTCACCGGCACTTCTGTGGAAGCGTCGAATGCCTCTCGGGGCTCCGCATCAATTCCTTCGGTCAGGCCATTTCGCGGCCATTATAGCCGTCCACTGCCTCTTGGCCACCCCAGCCCCGCTGTTTTTTGCCAGCGGAAGGCTAGGTGATGCGCCGATACCCGGTTATCGCCCCCTGTCATGGCGCCCGGTCGCGCAGCGTCTTTATCAGCGGAAAAATGATGTCGCGCACGTCCGCATCCGTCATGGCGCCGACGTGGACGAAGGCGATCCGGCCGGAAGGATCCACGACCAGCGTCTGCGGCAGGCCGCGCAACTCCAGGCTCTCGGCGACGCTGCCGTCTGCGTCGGCGCCGGTCCGCAGATACGGGTTGCCAAGCGTCTCGAGCCACCGCCGAGCCGCTGCAGGAGCGTCCTTGTAGTTCAGGCCGTAAACGGGAACGCCGCGGTAGGTGAGATCCAACAGCACCGCATGCTCCTCGCGGCACGGGAGACACCAGGACGCAAACACGTTGATGAGGGCAACCTTCCCGGCGAGATCAGAGGAGGAAAAGCCCGGTGCTTGGTCGTCAATCGGCGGCAGAACAAACTCCGGGAGGTGCCGGTTGACTGGCAGCAGCATCAACGTCTGGAAATCGAACGCCAGCACCGGCCGCGCCTCCGTGGCGGCAAGCCAGAATGCCGATACAATCACGATGACGATCTGCGCCACCGCCTGTTCAGGAACGGCCCTAACCGCCATCAGCCTCATCTGCCTGAACTTCGTCCAGCGATGGTTCTGTTAGGTGCTCTAAATCGAGTCTCGCCGTCCAGCTCATCGCCGCGACCACCACCAAAACCGGCCTTACCGTCCACTGCGAGCTCGACGCCGCTCCCTATCCTAGCGGCATCGTCGTCTCCGACGCCGAAATGGCCGGCCTCAATCTCACCCGCGCCCAATTCCACGGTGAATGGAATTACACTATCTCACCCCAACGACCACAACTAAATAGCGCACTTGTTTTCCTGACGATCCCTACGTCTGCAGCGATCGCCCTCTGAATCATTTCTCGCGCCAGCTGAGGCTTGGTCGCGAAGGCTGTTGCAGGCGGCACGTGGGCCGCTGCCATGCGGGCCGGAGCACCAGTCCAGGTCTTGGGCAGATAGAGGGCCCGGTCGATGAAGGCATGGCCGTGACAGGAGACATAGGCGGCAAACACGCCGATCTGGCAATTGGTGATTTTGCCGGCCCTGTCGGTTGTTGACGGTCTGGATGTGCAGCTCACCGCGGACGCGCTCGCCAGCCGACAGGTTCAGGGCCTCGTGGCTGACCTGGAGCTTGGCAGCGCAGGGCGGATACGGGGTCGCGCCATCGGACACCAGCAGCACGTCCGGCGCCAACACGGGCTAAAGGGCTGCGGCCAGCGCGTTGCCGCTCACCGCTGGCA
>CAZLYT010000473.1:0-3475 GCA_964563515.1 uncultured Candidatus Competibacteraceae bacterium
GCCGAGGGCATGCCGCCGGAGAACGTGCAGCCGATCATGGTGCTGGAGACATGCCTCGCCAACGCCAAGGACGCGCGCAGCCGCATCGTGAACCTGGCGAGCGAGATGGTGGAGTTAAAGGGGCAAGCATGGCCTGGATAGACGCTAACGAAACTATAAATTACGAGGTGAAAATTATGGGACTTAGCAAGAAAGCCAAGACGCGAGTGACCAAACTTATCGAGTTCATGGAGAGTTTGCCGCCGTCAGCGAACAAGCACTTCGACATGAAGAAGCTGTTCGCCCACAAAGGCAAAGGACACGCACACCACATCCCCATAGACAATATTCCAGTGGAGGCCGTCATGACGTGCGGCACCACGGCCTGCGCATTGGGATGGGCTTGCACCATGCCATATTTCAAGCGCCTCGGGCTTACGGTTTCAAGGATGGGGGATGCGGCGGATAGCGAGTGGGGCGTTGATCAGCCTGAAATCTTCGACCTGTATTGGGCGGGTGGTGAAGATGTAGACGCATGGGATGAACTATTCGGTTCGCACAACAACGACAAGACCCCTAAGTCATGGGCAAAGCGAGCGCGCAAGCTTTTAGCGAAGTGGGACATAGCAAACCGCTAGGTTCCAGGATAACTGGCCGACATGAACCAATCCGGCGAGAACGCCCTGGCGATGTACCTCGAGGCCATGAAAGCGATCAAGGCCCGCGACTTCGACGTTGCCGAGGAGATCGCCGCGCAAATGTGGCTGGAGTGGGATGCGCGAAGCGTGCGCAGGAAGATTGCTGAGGCGATGGCATGCGAGTAGTCACATTTAGGTTGAGGGAGAGCGCGTGAAATTCCAATTACCAGTGGCGACGACCTTCGGAAACTTCGCGATCGTGGAGGCTGAAATGGTGTGGGACATAGCTCCGCACCTTGCCGATCTTGGCACGTTCGCGGTTCACAAGGAGCCAAGCTCACGTCGCTGGAATGTCTCAAACGTAGAAACTGGTCTGCATGTAGTGGACCTTCGCATGTCCAGGGTGGAAGCCATCAAGGACGCCAAAATCAGGCTTGCTGAGCAAACGCGAGAGTCGCTACTAGCTGCGTATCGAAAGGCGTTCGAGCAGACGCCGCAACTCAATGGCGGGAAGTCATGAGCAATACCGCCTTCTGGTGGAGCGCGGCCCCATGAAAGTCATCCGCGACATAGAGGTTTCCTTCATCTACCCGGCCCTCCCGATCAGAGATTTCGACTGGCAGGCGACGCGCAAAGGGTGGGACTTGAGCGAGCCTGTTGGACACGGCAGGACTCCGGTCATGGCGGTGGCGAACCTGCTGGAGGTGGAGGAGGAGAGAGCCGGTGACTAACAGGAACGCACGTGGCTAAACGTTTTCTCCTGCGCTGGCGGACTGGCTATTCCGCAGCGATTCGCACAGCCACGGTGCTGGTGGATGACGCGGACGCGCACAGGCTGCGCGCCTATCCGTGGCGTGTGGGCTACAAGAAAGGAGTTCCTGCGGCTGTCGAGCACAGTTGGGATTCCGGGCGTCAAAAGCGTTCGTTGGCTCGGGACATCATGAGCGCCGCTGACGATGAAATCGTGTTCCACCGCAACTGCGATGCGTTGGATTGCCGGAGAAGCAACTTAATCAAGGTGAAAAAGGCCGCGAGAGGGAAATACGGGCGCGTGTACAAAACCGAAGAGGCCGGACCATGAAAACAGATCAATCCTCTACCCCACCGTACCCACCTGACTGCGCGGATTGCCCGACTCCGGTCGAGTGCAAGGCCGCGAACGACTGCGCCGTGCTTCGCCAGATCCGCCATCCGATGCGCGCCGCTCCATCGCGCTGCCGGTGCAACGCCAGGACTCAAGTCGAGTGCCGAGACAACTGCTTGGCGTTCAACCTGATCCGACTCGGCATCCATGCGGGCGCAACACAGTCGGAGCACGAATCGTGCGAGCCGAGCGCGTATCTGTTCAACGGGAATGCGTACCTGCCCAAGAATCTGACCCCGAGCCAGCGCGCGGCGGGGGTGCCGCTCTACGCAAAAGCCATCCCGTCTGAGACAGGACAAACGAATGCGAACCCGCAGGGCAGCGTGGAAATAGCCGGGACGCCGGTAGCTGCTCCAGAAGCGCCTGCGGGGACGCTCCCCTCTGCCGTCGCACCGAGCGATCTCTTGGCGCGCATGCGTCGAGAGCAGAGCTGGCAAGCGAACAATGGCTTTTCAACAGAAGCACGCCTAACGAAAGAAGCGGCCGAACGAATTGAGCATCTTGAGTCCATCGTTTCCGCAAGCGGAAACACCACCGAAACCGCCAAGTGGAAGGCGGCCTATGAGCGCGCGAACGCAGAGGTTTTCATGCTCACCGAGCTGCTGAGAAAGGCCGACCCTAAGTGGGGCTCTCCGATGCATGTGAATGCAGCAGATAGCCGAACGGACTTGCAGGAACAGTTTCGGAAGAATCTCGCGGCGTCGGAGGCCGATCTGAAGGCGAAGCTCAAGCCCTACGAGGACGGCGAGCAGGCCAGCCGCAACCCACCTTCCACTAGGAGCGCTAAGTGAGCGATCCACAACAGGACGGGAAACGCATACACCGCTACCGGAGCAAGATCGTTTCCATGAAGCGTTTGGCGTCTATTGATCGCGGTGAGGCGGTGAATCTAGCGCGCAAGGCGTGGGATGAGAACCTCAGCGTAACTCGTGAAGGAATCCTGGCGCTCGCCTATGCTGTTATCCAGATGGACGAAGCGCTGCGCCAGATAGTCGCTCAAGATCAAGCCGACGACATATCGCAGCCATGAGACCGCAAGAGCAAATCGACCACATCCGAAAGTTCCGCTGCGCGTTCTGCGGCGCAGAGCCAGGCGATTGCTGCTGGCAACGCAGGCGAGGCACGTCGCGCCGCGTGCCGATAAACGACTTTCACATGGACCGAACCAAGGCTGCCTACCAGCAGCAACATCCGTCCGCTGGAGATCGAGAATGAGCCACCCCTACGGCGACGAGCGCGCCTTCGAGAACTGGAAGGCGGCGCGCAACAAAGCGTTCCGCGAGCTCGACATGGGCTGGGCGCGTGCGGCGCTGCCGAAAGCGACCAACGACGAAGTCCGGCTCATGGCGCTGCACAAGGCGCGCTACGAGTGTAAGGACATCGAGCCTCACTACCGCCACGAGAGCAGGGCCTAGCTAGCCGAGCGCGGCCTGGGCCGCTCCACTGGCGACCCGCTGCTGCCGGAAGGAGAGTTGCCGGAATGATCGATCTGTTCGAACCGAACAAGGGAACACCATAATCCTAGCGCTTGATCAGCGCCATGATCGCTTCGTAGAGAACCGTCCCGAGCCACCCCACGAAGGCGACGAGCCCCCAGCCGAGCACATGGGCTTTAGCCCGGTCCCATGTCTCCTGCTTTCGCTGCTCTTTTCGGATTAGCGAGGCGACGAATTCGTGGTGCATCTCGTGCTCATCATCATTTTGTTCGATGACT
>CAZLYT010000474.1:0-8532 GCA_964563515.1 uncultured Candidatus Competibacteraceae bacterium
ACTTTCTCGCTGAGATTGCGGACCCCGGTCGACGGGAAGAATGCCTGGCGCTGGTTGACATGATGGGGGAGCTGACCGGCGAGCCGCCTCGCATGTGGGGGAGATCCATCGTTGGCTTCGGCAGCTATCACTACCGCTACCAAAGCGGCCGCGAGGGCGACTGGTTCGTGCTCGGTTTCTCCCCGCGCAAGCAGAACCTGACCCTCTACTTCATGTGCGGGTTTGATGAGCACCCGGCGCTGATAGAGCGGTTGGGGAAGTACAAGACCGGAAGAAGCTGCCTCTATGTCAAACGCTTGACGGACCTGGATCGGGAGGCGCTACGGGAGCTCATCCGGCAATCAGTAGAGCAGCTGCCAAAATCATCCGATCCATCCCGCAGCCAGTGAGCGTGGCGTGGCCCGCACCCCGGTGCGAGGCAGGCGCGCTCTATCGCGTTCCACTGCCAGCTAGGGGCTGCGCTGCGCAGACTTCACCGGCCGAGCCCCGTCACCGAGACAGCGCCCGACCGATCTCGACGCTCCAAAAACTGTATCGGAGCGAGACCAAAGGGCCCTCGATCACTGGCTGCGCCGGACCCATGGCTTCTCTCGCCTTGACCAGCCGTCCCCCAAGCCCAAGGCAATCGTCGGCCAAAGCAATCATCAGTCGGTTCGGATTCGCGTGCGGTGCGGCCTCGCGCATCATCCGCGCGATCTGCTCTTCCTCTCCAGGAAATTCTCGGGTCAATGCAATCATGGCGGCGGCCATCGAACGGCTGACTCCGGCCAAGCAGTGCACCAGGGTGCTGGACCCGGTCTCTCGCTGGTCGAGAAAAGCCAACAGCGACTCCACGTGCTCGCGCGCCGGTAGCACCTGATCCGAAGCCGCCTCGATGATGTCGTCGATCTCGACTCGCAGATGTCGCCGGGCATCTAGCAGAGATGGAGTAGCCGGCTGGTCCGCCGCCGGCACCAGCGAGATCAGGTGCTGGGGGCGCAAGCGCTCGGCATGCTCTGGCAACTCTCGAAGATTGCAAACGAATATCACGACCTACAGCTCCTCTGGCGTTTCCGGGCTGCCGAGGTCAAAGCCCCGAGCGAGTCCACCGGCTCGCCCCCGCGACCTGCCCGCGCCGCAGTACGCAGCGAAGGCGGACGCTGGGCCCTGGACATCTGGACCGGTGCCCGTCGGCAAAGTCGATACTACGATGGACAACGCAATTACCGAGTCTGCTGCGACCGTTTGGATCGCCTCAAGCGCTCGACGCGAAGCCTGAACCGCCAGTTCCCCCCGCCCCCGACCCATCGGCTCGCTGGCAAGGAGTGGCCTCGTGCCTGGTCACAGCAGCCGCGTTCGCGATCGCTGGGATGGGTAAGCTGGTAGCTGACGCTACAAGCTCTGGATGCTTGGGCTAGTGCGCGTAGGATTCCATACCGTTGGAGGGGTAGCTCCAACGCCAGACCCGCCTCATGTCCACCACGGTCCGGTGCTCCGCCGCCGCCTGCTCCAAAGCTTTGCCCAATCGGCCAAGGTGAGAGTCTCAATCGTAGTCACACTCGCGCTCGGCGTCGGTGTGGTGAACGATCAAGTTATGTCGTGGCCCGGGCCGGCTGTCGTCCACTGCAGCATCTGCAGATCGCCATCCCAGTTGCCGAAGGCCGCTATCGGCCGGCGGCCGATATGCCGGCAGCTTCGACCAGAGGGTGCCGGCATGTCGAAGACGGCAATGCGATCAACGGGCTCCAGACGTAGGCTTCCGCGCTACGCGACGAACGAGATTGCGGACCGGACGGCGCCGTCGGAGCCTGGCTGCAGCGCCCTCAGCCGGGGCCCCCATCCGCCCTCGGGCTCACCAGCATGGGGGCGTAGATCCAAACAAAGGCTGCAAACGCCGCCAGCCAGAGCACCTGCGAGATGAGAATCCAGATCGGGTAGGCGGACGGGATCAGCATCGGCAATGCCGTCCGTGCCACTGCCGCCAGCGCCAAGGCACCCAGCACGTAAGCCACCGCCGTGGGAGGCCGCAGCACATTGCGACCAGTGTGGCCGAGGATGACGCGCGCCATCATGCCCACCGTCACCAGCGCAATGCCACCGACGGCAAACACGTGCAGTGTGATGAAGGGCGACACGGAGCCGTAAACGCTGAACGGATAGAGGGCGAAACCGAGCACCAGAAACAGATAGGAAAGGTACAGGCTCCACAGCAGCGGTACCCGCCAGATCCCCACCGTATGCCAGCCGCTAATGCGGTACAGGTGCAGCAGGCATAAGGCCCCCGCGAGCCAAGCGGCAAGCTCGCGCTGAACCCAGAAGGTGTCGGCAATAAAGAACGCCAGAAACAGCAGTAGGCTGGAAATGTCCACCCAGCGCGCGTTGCGAAGCGTGACCGGGTAACCCACACCCCGCTCGATGAAGAAGGGAACCACCCGCCGCGCCACGGTCAAGATCAGTCCGATGACCAGGTAGAAGCCGCCATACAATCCCCAGCGCACGCCTTCATCGACCAGGCCGAGTGCCCCGAGGTAGAACAAGGCATTGCCGACCCCCAGCAGTATGACTTTGGCCAGGATGCCGCTATGCCGCCATTGCTTTGCCTTGGCAATGGGCGCCAGCAGCGCCGCGGTCAGGGCTACGCTGAAGATGACGTCCAGAAGGCCGGCCAGGTGCAGAGCGGGCTGGTCCATCAAAAGTGCCAGCCGCGCCGCCAGCCAGACCAAGAACAGCCCAGCCAGCGCGCGACCGCGCAGGGTCGGAACACCGGTCCAGTTCTGCACGGCGGTGAGCAGGAAGCCGGCGATCACGGCGATGCCGTAGCCGTAGATCATTTCGTGGGCATGCCACTGAGTCGGCGGCAGGCCAGCGAAATTCATGCTCAATCCGTAGCTATAGACCGACAACCACAGCGCCATCGATAGAAAAGCGAATGCCGCGGCGCCCAGGAAGAAGGGCCGGAATCCAAGATTGAGCAGCGCGAAAGCAGGTGTTCCAGAGGCGTCGGTCACGGGATTCGAGGTCATCATCAACGGTTACCAAGGCGATGCTAGGTCGCTCGGGCCGCATGAAGCCGGCGGGACGAGCGAATGGGCCAGAGCATGCCCGGTGATCGCGCGTCCCGTACTTGACTCGCATCAGGTACGTCGGTAGCGGAATGTCGCGAGGGAGCGGAGATGAGCATCAGTATCGAGACTTCCCTGTCCCACCCTCGCGCGGGGTCTCAAGTGGTTATCCGCATGGTCTGACGCAGACGATTGAAGCCGCACCCGGGATCAGGCTTTCAACGTTTCCTTGGCCACAGTGTCTGTCATGAGGGATCGAGCGCGATTCTCTTCGTCCTCGTCGCGGCCATGGGCCACCAATACCCAATACCCCTGCCGCACCGCGTCTTCCGCGGCGCCAACGAATACGCTCTCCTTGACCTTGATTCCCTTCAGGAATCCCACCACCCCGCCGACACCGGCACTGTAACCGGCAATCACGAGAGTAGCAGCGACCGGCTGGCTCAGGAACAAGGCGATGCCGGCGGCGCCCAGCGCAGCACTGCCAGCGAGGCCCAGGGCGCCGCCGACACCGGTGCCGACGGCCGTCTCCTTCAACACGTTCTTGGCCACGTCGTCCCCTTCGGGCTCGAGCTTGCGCTCCGCCTGAGCGTCGGACGGCCCCATCAAACGCAACTGCTCCTCTGGAAAGCCGCCTTGGCGCAGGTGCTCAAACGCCTTGCGGGCCGAGGATTGGTCACGGTAGATGGCGGCGACTTTGTGGGTGAATTGCTCCATGGTCCGGACCTCCTTCGGGCCGTCGCCCGTGATTGGAGACTTGCTTGTGAGTATGGGCAGTTCCCATTGACCCTATCGCCTTACCGCACGGTAGGCGATCAGAATCAGGATGGCTCCGATTACCGCGCCGATGAACCCAGCTTCCTGGCCCGCCCGGTACCAGCCCAAGGCCTGACCCAGGTAGGTCGCGACCATTGCACCGCCGATGCCGAGCAAGATGGTGATGATGAATCCGCCCGGATCCTTTCCGGGCATCAGCAGCTTGGCCACGATGCCGGCAATCAGGCCGATGAGGATGGTGCCAATAATTTCCACGAGAGCTCTCTCCGCTGTTAGTTCAGTGCCGTCCTGCGACCCACGGGACGGCTATCACCAATGCCAAACGTTGTGGTCGGCGCAATGGTTCCGGAGCGTTGCGGCGGGTTGGATTGGGTTGGCGCATCGCGCGGTCGGGGCTCGCAGCCGCCAGAGATGGCCGGTCAAGCCAGCAGCAGCCACCGCGCCTGGTAGGGCTCCAGGGGCACGACGCCGGCCCCCAGGTCCAGCACCTCAGCGCAGAGCGCATCTTCAATCTGCGAATGGGAGGGCAGCACGGCCTCGGGAAGACGAGCTTCCTGGGGGAACGTTGTGAAGTTGTGGAGGGCCAGCAGCGCCGGCCCATTGCTGCCACGCCGGCGGAGCACGCCAAAGGTCTCGTCGCCCAGATCCAACACCTGCTGGCTGGCGTCCGGGTGCAAGGCGGGCTGGGTGCGACGAAGCCGAAGCAGCTCCAGATAGCGCGGGAACACCTGCCCGGCGGGGCTGTGGGGATTGTCCAACAGCCGGTCCAGCTCTGCTTGGTCCCACTTGCGACGGTTGATAGAACGGGTTCGGCCGGTACGCTCCACGCCTTCCCGGTCGTTGGGCGTGGCGGTCAGCGAGTGCAGATAGACGGCAGGAATACCTTGCAGCGTCATCGGCACCAGCTGCGACAGCAGGAACCGGGGTACATGGAGGTTGTCGGTGGCCAGGCTAGGGTCGCCGAGCGCCTCGAAATAGCTGATGTTGAGCTCGTAGGGAGTATCGGAGCCATCAGGATTGCGCCGTGTGGAGACGTAGCCACCCCGCTGCTTCATCCCCTGAAGCAGTACCTGTAGCTCCTCGCCCGGCACCAATCCCTCCAGGGGGCGCAGGCCCACTCCGTCGTGGCTGGCGGTGAAGTTGACGAAAGTGCAGCCTGGCGGCGGCGGCGCGAGGTTTCTGGCCCAGCTCGAAAGGTATCGGCTGCTGCCGGTGTGCAGCGCATGCAGCAGCAGCGGCGGCAGGCTGAACTGATAGACCGCGTGCGCCTCGTCGCCGTCTCCGAAGTAGCCGACGTTCTCGGCGTGAGGGACATTGGTTTCCGTGAGCAGCAGGCACTCCGGCTCCACCGCCGAGAGCAGATCCCGAAACAGCTTGACCACCTCATGGGTCTGCCACAGGTGAATGCAAGAGGTGCCCGGCTCTTTCCACAGATAGGCCACGGCATCGAGGCGTATTACTCGAGCGCCGGAGCGAGCGTATTGCAGCAGTATATCGACGAGCTCCAGCAACACATGGGGGTTACGGAAGTTGAGGTCGATCTGGGTCCAACCGAAGGTCGCCCACACGAAGCGGCGGCCACGGCGGGTGTAGACGTCGGTGAGCAGCGGCGTGCTGCGCGGGCGCACCACCATGGACAGATTGGTGGCCGGATCCATGTCGATGAAGTAGTCGCGACCAGGATAGATATTGGCCCGGTAGTCGGCGAACCACAGGCTCTCCCGAGACGCGTGGTTCAGTATCAGGTCAACCATCAGGTCGCCCTGCTCCGCCAGCCGGGCGATGTCGGACCAGTCGCCCAGCTCCGGGTTGACCAGCCGATAGTCGATGACAGAAAAGCCATCGTCCGAGCAGTACGGGAAGAAAGGCAGCACGTGGAGCACGCTGAAGGCGTCGCAGAGCCGCCGCTGCCGGAAGTCGGCGAGAGTGACCAGGGGACGCTCGCCGGGGGCCTGAACACTGTCACCGTAGGCGATCAGGATGGCGTCCCGCTCATCCCATAAGCCAGCTCGACGCCGTGGCTGCCGGCGCCGCAAGTGGTCGGCTGCGAGGCTGTCGATTTGAGCCAGGATCTCCGTGACATGCTCGCTGCCGTAGAGACGTTCCAATCGCCGCTGCAGCCGGGCGGCGGCCACAGGTGGCAAGGTGGCCGCGGTGGATTCGGATTCCTTGGCCGTCGCCTAATCCTCCAAGTAGGTATAGCCGGACAAGCCGGCCTCCAGCTCAGAAAGATAGGAACGTCGAGTTTCAGCGTCCAGGCCCGAGCCGGCAATCTTGGCGCGCAGCGCCTTGATCATGTCTTCGGGCTCGAAATGGACGTAGCGCAACATGTTGGCGACGGTGTCGCCGAGCAGCGGTTCCGAGAGTCGATAGCCGCCCTTCCCATCCAGGGCCACGTTCACGGAGTGGGTGTCACCGAACAGGTTGTGCATATCGCCCAAGATCTCCTGGTAGGCGCCCACCAGGAATATGCCGAGCAGGTACGGATCACCGCGCCGCCAGTCATGCAGCGGCAATGTGGCTTCCACGCCATCGCCTTCCACATAGGCGTTGACGCAACCGTCGGAATCGCAGGTGAGGTCCTGCAGCAGGCCGCGTCGAGTCGGAGCCTGGTCGAGCCGGTGTAGGGGCACCACCGGGAAGATCTGGTCGATGGCCCAGCTGTCCGGGAGCGACTGGAACAGAGAAAAGTTGAGGAAGTACTTATCGGCGAGCTTGTCATTCAGCTCGTCCAGAAGCTCTCGCTGGGCCCGGGCGCTGGCACGCAACCGCGGCTGCACGATACGACAGGTGGCGTAGTAGAGTTGCTCCGCATGGGCGCGCTGCTCCAGCGTCAACAGCCCGTGGATGTACATGGCCTGGGCCTCGGCCAACCAGTAGGCGGCATCGTGATAGGCCTCCACGGCCGAGCCGTTGCTGCCGCGGGTGTATACCTCCCACAGGTCGTGCAGGATCATCGGCTCGTCGTTGTCCGGCGCGTTCGGCCGCACCGGATCGGGCGCGGCCTCGAAATCGACCACGTCGGTGATCAGCACCGCGTGATGGGCCGTCATGGCGCGCCCCGACTCGGTGAAGATGTCGGGATGCGGGAGATCGTGCTCGCTGCACGCCTCCCACAGGGTGTGGACGATGTTGTTGGCGTACTCCTGCACCGAGTAGTTCATGGACGAGTTGCTGCGAGACGCGCTGCCCTCGTAGTCGACGGCCAGCCCACCACCCACGTCCACCACGCCAATCGGCGCGCCCAGCCGTCGCAGCTCCACGAAATAGCGGGCCAGCTCGCGCATCCCACGCTGAATATCTCGCACGTTGGAAATCTGCGAGCCCATGTGGGTGTGCATCAACGCCAGTGTGTCGAGCATGCCGGCTTGCCGCAGCTGGGTGACCGCTTCCAGCGCCTGAGCCGTGGAAAGCCCGAACTTGCCTTTCTCGCCCCCCGTGTTCTGCCATTTGCCGCTGGCGATGGAGGCCAACCGGACCCGCAATCCGAGCTTCGGGCGTACTCCGATGCGCTCGGCCTCGGCCATCACCAGTTCGATCTCCGATAGCTTCTCCACCACGATGTAGGTGTCGAGACCGACCTGACGGCCGATGAGGGCCAGGCGCAGATACTCACGGTCCTTGTAGCCGTTACAGACCACTACGCTGCCGCGCTGGGCGTTGGACAACGCCATCACCGCCAATATCTCGGGCTTGCTGCCGGCTTCCAGTCCCACGCGTTCGCCGCCGTGGGCCAATATCTGGTGCACTACGCTGCGCTGCTGGTTGACCTTGATGGGATAGACGGCGGTGTAGCGGCCTTGGTACTCGTGGTCTGCAATCGCGGCGTCGAAGGCGCCGCACAGGTTGGTCAAGCGATCGCGCAAGATGTCGGTGAAGCGCACCAGCACCGGCAACGCGAGCCCCTGGCGATGCAGATCCTCCGCCAGCTCGTGTAGGTCGATGGTGTCGGGCCGGCTACGGTCGGGGCGCACCTGCAAGGTGCCCCCATCGCTGACATCGACGTAGCCGTCTCCCCAGCGGGCGATGTTATATACTTCGCGCGCCTTGGCGAGGCTCCAATGCGGCACCTCTCGTGTCGTCTCCAGCACTCTGCCGTCCCTCCTGGTAGAGAGGCCGCACATGGTAACCGCTCTAGCGGACCGAGTGCAGGCGTCGATCTGACTTCCAGCTCAATCGGAGACTCAGCGTGGCCCTCGACCATCGCCACTGGTTCACGGAGCAATGTCCCGAGGCGGGCAGCGCTTTTTCATTGGCCATCAGCGAGCGGCTGCACTCGGAGCAAAGCGATTTCCAGCGCATCGAGGTCTTCCAGACCACGCACTGGGGCCGCCTGCTAGTAATCGACGGCTTCATCATGCTGACCAGCCGTGACAACTTTGTCTATCACGAGATGATGACCCATCCGGCCTTGTTCACCCACCCGGATCCGCGTCGGGTGCTGGTCATCGGCGGAGGTGACTGCGGCTCGCTGCGAGAAGTGCTCAAGCACAGGGAGGTGCGGCAGGTGGCGCAGGTGGACATCGACGAGCGCGTCACCCGGGTTGCGGAGCGCTTCTTTCCCGAGCTCTGCGAGTCCAACGACGATCCGCGAGCGGAGCTGCTCTTTACCGACGGCATCCGCTACCTGGATCAGGCCCCGGCAGGCAGCGTCGAGGTCATCATCGTCGACAGTACCGACCCGATAGGACCTGGCGAGGTGCTGTTCACCGAG
>CAZLYT010000475.1:0-3544 GCA_964563515.1 uncultured Candidatus Competibacteraceae bacterium
AGGAATCGGGACACGACAAGCTCGTTTTCGGCGCGAAAGATGGAACAGGTCACGTACAGAAGTATTCCACCGGGGGCCAGTTGGCGCCAGGCAGCCTGGAGCAGCTTGCGTTGGCGAGACTGCAGCCCGTGCAGATCAGCCGCCCGGCGCAGCTGCTTGATGTCTGGATGACGGCGGACCACACCGCTGGCCGAGCATGGAGCATCGAGCAGGATGCGGTCGAAGCGGCGGCTGTCCCACCACAGGTCTGAATCAAGCATATCGGCGCACAGGACCTTTGCCTGCCGGTGGCTGCGCGCGAGGTTCTGGCGCAGCCGCTCCAGCCGATGAGCGTCTTGATCCACGGCGACCAACTCCGCCAGCTCCGGCTGCCACTCCAGCAAATGAATGGTCTTGCCTCCGGGGGCGGCGCAGGCGTCCAGCACCCGTTGTCCGGCCTGTGGGGCCAAGAGCTGCGCTGCCAGCTGGGCACCGCCATCCTGAACCGACACCAGACCCGCCTCGAAACCAGGCAGTAGGTTCACCGGTTGCGGCTCGTGGAGAGTGACGGCGCTGGCTACCAGCGGGTGAGGCGCAGCCGCAATCCCGGTCTCCGCGAGCTGCTGCAGCCATTCGGAGCGGGGGATCCGATCCAGTGCCACGCGTAGGGTCATTGGCGGGGACGCGTTGTTCGCGTCCAGAATCTGCTCCCAGCGCTCCGGCCAGTCACCGCGAATGGCTTCGACCATCCAGGGGGGGTGAGCATAGCGAGCTTCCGGTGCGCTCTGCACATGATGTAGTAGGGTATCCTGCTCGCGTTGAAAGCGCCGCAAGAGCGCATTCAGGAAGCCGCCAGCCCAGGGCCTGCCGCCCAAGGCTCTGGCGGCGTCTACGGTGGCCGACACCGCCGCATAGGCGGGAGTACGGGTATAGAGGAGCTGAAACAGTCCCACTAGCGCCAGCGCTTCAATCTCCGCGTCGCGCCGGCGCAATGGCTTGTCTATGAGTTGAAGCAGCAGCGCGCGCAGCCGAGGTTCCCAGCGCAACGTGCCGTAGACCAGATTTTGAGCCAATGACTGGTCTTCGGGCGGAAGGGTGGCCAGTGCGAGTGGCAACACCGCGGTCAACGAGCGTCCGCCCAACACGCCCGCCACCGCCCGCGCGGCAGCCGCACGGGCCGGCTGCCGCTGCGCCGGCGCCTGGCGCCGACTTCTGTGTGCATTCATTGCAAGACTGCGCCCGCCAGGGAATGGCCGTGAAGAAACTCTGCAACTCCCAGCGGCCGGCCGCCGGGCAGCTGGACCTCGAGCAGTGTGATCGCGCCCTCACCACAGGCGACATGGATGCCGTCTGCGCTCTGCGAAAGCACCGTTCCCGGCTTCGAATCACTGCCGAACTCCACTGCACGCGCCCGCCAGATTCGAAGACTGCGGCCATTCCAGCGAGTTTGAGCTACCGGCCAGGGGTTGAAGGCGAGTACCCGGCGCTCGATCTGGGCAGCGCTGTCAGCCCAGTCGATGGTAGCCTCACGCTTGTCGATCTTGGTGGCGTAGGTGATACCGGAACTGCTTTGAGGGTGAGCCTGGGCTCGGCCGTTGGCCAGTTCATCCACCACCGTCGCCAGCAGCGCCGCGCCGACTCGCGATAACTGCTCGTGCAATTCCCCGGCGGTGGTACCCGACTCGATGCTTTGTCGTCGGCAGGCGTATACCGGACCGGTGTCGAGACCCGCGTCCAACTGCATGATGCAGACGCCCGTCTCGGTATCGCCCGCCAGCAAGGCGCGCTGAATCGGCGCCGCGCCCCGCCACCTGGGGAGCAGCGAAGCATGTAGGTTCACGCATCCCAGCCCAGGTGTGGCCAGCACCCCCGGGGGCAGGATCTGACCGAAGGCCACCACCACCATCAAGTCTGGCTCCAGGCTGGCCAGTGCTTCGATCTGGGCGGGATCACGTAGCCGCTGAGGTTGGTGCAAGTGTATCCCCGCTGCTTGCGCTCGCAGCTTTACCGGACACGCCGTGAGACGCCGTCCTCTGCCAGCGGGCTTATCAGGCTGGCAATAGACAGCAATCACTTCATGGCTGCTCTCGAGTAGCGCTTCCAAAGGCGGGACGGCGAACTCCGGAGTGCCGGCAAAGACGATTCGCAGGGGTCCGGATCGGGCACGACCAGAGCGCACGGGATCACCCTCGGAATGCGAGGTCAGGGAGCTTGACAGGGGAACAGCAGATGCTGCCGATAATCGCTAGCTAGTCAGCGCGCAACCGCGCTGGCGCGCTCCGTGTCTTGCTGCTTCCTCTGCTTTTCAAGCCGCTTGCGCAGTCGCTGTCGCTTCAGAGTCGACAAGTAGTCCACGAACAGCTTGCCGTCGAGATGGTCGATTTCGTGCTGAATGCAAACCGCCAACAGTCCATCGGCGGCGAGGTCGAAGGACTGGCCGTCACGATTCAGCGCTCGAACCGTTACTTCGGCCGCACGTTGCACCGGCTCGAACACTCCGGGCACCGACAAGCAACCCTCTTCCATCTCCTCCTCGCCGGCACGGCTGAGAATTTGCGGATTTATCAGCGTCACCGGCTCGTTCTTTGCCTCGGAAACGTCGATCACGATGATGCGCCGGTGAATATTCACCTGGGTCGCTGCCAGTCCAATGCCCGGGGCCGCGTACATGGTCTCGAACATGTCATCGATGATTCGACGTACGTTGTCGTCCACCGCCTCCACAGCCTTGGCGCGGGTGCGCAGGCGGGGGTCGGGGAAGTGCAGGATGTCCAGCAAAGCCATGATCTCAAGATCCCCGCGTGAAATTGCGAAAAATCCCTATCGAATCCCAGAAATGATAGCGGAAACAATAATACGGTCGCCACTTCGCCCCATACTTGGGGTTTCGCTAGACTCCATTCAAGCTGCGAGCCACCTGAAAAAGAGCCAATGTCGCCCAACACAATCTGGTATCCGGCGCTACGCGTTTGCGCCATCACGGGTTATTTGACCCTCGTCCTAGCCGGCTGTGCTTCGGTCACTACGACCAATGGCGACGACACAGGTTCCGCCTCTGTCGATACGGCCATGGGCGAAGCGCCCGCTCTGGACAATGCGGCCAGCGCCACGCCGGTTGCTCCGGAACCCGCTTCGCAGGTCCGGCTCAAGACCGATCATCCGGAACGCTATACCGTGCAGAGGGGTGATACCCTCTGGGGCATCAGCGAGCGCTTCTTGGAGGATCCTTGGCTGTGGCCAGAGGTGTGGCAGCTCAATCCCGAGATACGCAACCCCCACCTGATATATCCGGGGGACGTGGTCGGTTTGACGCTAGCTGCCGATGGCAAGCCCGGTCTGCGTTTGGAGAGCCGCGGCCGGCCGGTGGTCAAGCTATCGCCCCAGGTTCGCGAGCGTTCTATCGCTCGAGCGATACCGCCAATTCCGCTGGACAAGATCGTACCCTTTCTCGACGCCGCCGCCGTGCTGATGCCGGCCGAGTGGAACGCTCTGCCTTATATCGTCGCCCAAGATGACGGCCTGATCATTGGTGCTGATGAGCGTTTTTATGGCCGTGGATTGGCCA
>CAZLYT010000476.1:0-3660 GCA_964563515.1 uncultured Candidatus Competibacteraceae bacterium
TCCGATCTGAAACAGTTCTGGTACCGCGCGATGGGCCTTCGGCAACCGGCGGATTAGGCGACTGCTGGTCTGGTGCCAGGGCGGCGGCGCGGCGGGGTGAAGTGCCGCGGAATCGACTGATCATCAAGAGGCTGCTGAAGACGCCGAAGTGTGTCGTCACGTAGCGGATTCCCGGCGCTGGCGACGGCCTACCAGACGCCTGCGATGGCTGGCGCCCGCAAATGCTGTGGCAGCACGCGTCGCTTGAAACCCGCCGCGGCGATCCTAGACCAGCGACGCCTGGTCGCCAACCCACCAGTCGCCGGTAGCCGGTAGCAGCCGGTCCTGTTGCTCGCATCGAACGCCGAAGCCTGTCCAAGGCGATAACCGCCCTCAGTCGCCAGATATCGGCGACTGCAGAGCGGCCGCTAGGTCTCCGGAGACCACGTCCGCCTCGGTCGCTCGGCCCGTCTGCACCCGCCACAAGGCCGCATAGATCCCGCCGCGCCGTACCAGCTCGGAATGCGTACCCACCTCTGCCAAGCTTCCTCGGTCCAGCACGAAGATGCGATCGGCGTGGACGATAGTGGAGAGTCGATGGGCGATGACCAGCACGGTGCGGCCCTGCCCGATGCGGGCCAGAGAGCGCTGGATCGCGGCCTCGGTCTCGTTGTCCACGGAGCTGGTGGCCTCATCGAGGATCAGGATCGGCGGAGCCTTCAACACCGCGCGAGCGATGGACAGGCGCTGACGTTGACCACCGGACAGCTTCTGACCCCGCTCACCGACGATGGTGTCGTAGCCCATGGGCAGGCGCTCGATGAACTCGTGGGCCTCGGCGGCCCTGGCGGCGGCGACGATCTCCTCCAAGGAGGCGTCGGCTCGGCCATAGGCGATGTTCTCTCGCACGCTGCCGTGGAACAGAAACACGTCCTGGCTGACCAGGCCCACGGCGGCTCGCAGGCTCGCCAGCTCGATATCCTCCAGCGGCAGGTCGTCCATGGTCACGCGACCCCAGGTCGGCGAATGAAAACGCAGCAGCAGCTTCATCAGGGTGGTCTTGCCGGCGCCGGTCTGGCCGACGAAGGCCACGGTCTGACCCGGCTGCACCTCGAGGCTGATGTCCGACAGCACCGGATGGCCTTCATGGTAGGCAAAGCTCACCTGTTCCAGCGCCACCCGACCGCGAGGATCGAGCAGCGGGCGCACGGTGGCGTGATCGCGGATTTCGATAGGCGTCTCCAGCAGATCCATCACCCGACGGGTGGAAGCCATGGCCCGCTCATAGAGATCCACTGTCTCCGCCAGCCCGGTCAACGGCCACAGCAGGCGTTGGGTGAGGAATACCAGCAGCCCGTAGGAGCCCACCGCCAGGGTGCCCGCCAGCGCCTGCACCCCACCAATCACGAAGGTGAACAGGAATCCGGTGAGGATGGCCATGCGAATGACCGGGATGAACGCCGAGCTCACCGCAATCGCCCGCGCATTGGCATCGCAGTAGGCAGTGCTCTCGGCGCGAA
The DNA here is from genome assembly GCA_964563515.1 of uncultured Candidatus Competibacteraceae bacterium. GTDB lineage: Bacteria > Pseudomonadota > Gammaproteobacteria > Competibacterales > JAHEDQ01 > CAZLYT01. The sequence continues at coordinate 1,500 of CAZLYT010000476.1, forward strand.
GGCGCTCCAGCTCGACTCCCTCCGCCGTAAAGCTCTTGATAGTGGCGATGCCCGAGATGTTGTTGGACAGTCGCCCGGCCAGATCGCCCACCTTGCTTCGCACCGCCGCGTAGAGGGGCTGCGCGCGGCGCTGAAACCAAAATGCACCGAGCACGATCACCGGAATCGGCGTGAATGCCAGCCAGGCGATGGTGGGTGAGATGACGAAGAACACGGCCCCCACCGTCACGATGGTAGTGGCCACCTGAATCAAGCTATTGGCGCCGCCATTGAGAAAGCGCTCCAGCTGATTCACGTCGTCGTTGAGGATCGCCACTAGATGACCGGTGCTGCGCTCCTCGAAGTAGGCCATGTCCAGCGCCTGAACATGGGCATAGGTGTCGATACGCAGCTCGTGCTGCAGGGTCTGGGCGAGATTGCGCCACAGCACGAGATAGAAATATTCGAACAGCGACTCGCCAGCCCATACGAAGAAGGTGAGCACACCGAGCACATAGATTTGGTGCAGCGGATCCACCACCCCGAGCTTGGCGACAAACGAGTCCTCCCGGCTCACCACCACATCGATGGCGACGCCGATGAGAATCTCCGGCGCGATGTCAAACAGCTTGTTGATGATTGAGCAGGCAGTTGCGGCCAAGATCCGCGGCCGATACCCGCGCGCATAGCGCAACAGCCTGAGCAGCGCCTGGCCGGAGCCGGCGGCGGTGACCGACATCTTGTGTCCTCCAGGGAAGCCTCGACGGCTTGCGAGGCACAGGTTGCCTGAGGGGCCGAGATTATGGACCCGGAAAGGCTGCTACGTCTCGGCACGGTACCAAGCGGACCCTACGGAGCCGCGGCAATGCCCCGGAGATCACTCGATGGGCGCGCCGCCCACCACCATCCTCACTGGGCGGTTGTCGAAGGGCATCCTGCCGGCTTCCAGCTCAGCCCGCACCGGCTCCAAGGCAGCCTCGCCGATGCAGTCGGAGGCCTTCTTGCGCAAAACCTGATAGGCGGGCTTGACCTGAAATGGCCGCATTTCGAAATCCATGTCCTACCCCCAGAAAAAAGGCCGGCGGCGATCCGTCGATGACCGGTGGTGGCGCTCGCGCGCTCGATGCCTGCGCTTGTCTTTTCGGCGAAAGCACTTCCTTGTGCCCTGTCACGGCGGCCGATGGCTCGGTCGGGGCCTGCGATTGTCGCGCAACAATGCGCTGCGCGTGACAGGGTGTCGGGCCGGGGTGCCGTCAGGCTTTTGCCGAGGACTCCTGCAGCAGCTTCACCACTTGCTCTGCCACGCCTTGGGCGGAAGCCGGATTCTGACCGGTGACCAGATGATCACTGACCGTCACATGGGGCTCGAACTTGGATGATTTCTCGAACTTGGCGCCGCGCTCGATGAGCTTGGACTCGAGCAGGAAGGGCACCACGTCGTCTAGCTCCACGGCAGCCTCCTCCTCGTTGGTGAAAGCCGAAACTTGCTTGCCCTCCACCAGGTAGGAGCCGTCACCGAGGCGGACATTGATCAATCCGGCCGGGCCGTGACAGACCGCCGCCACCACCCCACCGTTCATGTAGATGCTGGCCGCGATGGTGGCCAGACGGCCGTTGTCCGGAAAGTCCCACATGGTGCCGTGGCCGCCGGCGTAGAAGATCGCGTCATAGTCTTCGCCGTCGATCTCGTCTGGGCGCTTGGTATATCGCAACTTGCCAGTCACGTCTGGGCTTTCAGTGAATGCTTTCTGTAATGAATCACTTGTATCCAGACCGTCCATGGGCGGCTCACCGCCCTGCGGGCTTACGAAGTCCACGTCGTAGCCTGCCTCCACGAACACGTGGTAGGGGTGCGCCGCCTCCGACACGTAGTAGCCCGTGTCCTTGCCGGTATCGCCGAGCTGACCGTGGCTGGTCAGCGCAATCAGAATCTTGCTCATGAAGCCCTCCAGTTCATGCAGCACGGAGAACCCGCACTGCTTTGCCGAGATTGCAGGGACTCGACCGATGACCAGGGCGTCCCGCGCCGGCCCGCTCAAGGCCGTAGCCGGAGCTCGCGCCTAGGCCTTATCGGACCGCATCGGCACCCTTGCGTTCGCCGGCGGTCCCAGGTCGAGCCCCGATGCAGTTGATCCGAACAGCATGGCTGATTTGTGACGGATCGCTCGCCCGGCTCGATCGA
>CAZLYT010000477.1:0-5442 GCA_964563515.1 uncultured Candidatus Competibacteraceae bacterium
CTGGAACAGGTCGCCCACCAAGCCGTAGTCCGCAACCTGAAAGATCGGTGCTTCCTCGTCCTTGTTGATGGCGACGATCACCTTGGAGTCCTTCATGCCCGCCAGGTGCTGAATGGCCCCCGAGATGCCAACGGCGATGTAGAGCTCCGGCGCCACGATCTTGCCGGTCTGTCCGACTTGGTAGTCGTTAGGCGCGAAGCCCGCATCCACCGCGGCCCGGCTGGCGCCCACCGCGGCTCCAAGCTTGTCTGCCACCGACTCCAGCAGCTTGAAGTTGTATTTGGACTGCATGCCGCGACCGCCGGAAATCACGATGCGTGCCGAGGTCAGCTCCGGCCGATCGGAGCGCTGCAGCTCCTGGCCCAGATACTTGCTGAGACCGGGGTCGGGCTGCGCCTCGGCAGTCTCCACTGCTGCAGACCCACCCTCGGCTGGTGCCGGGTCGAACCCAGTGGCGCGCACCGTGATCGCTTTGATCGGATCCGTGGCCTGCACGGTCGCCATGGCGTTGCCGGCGTATATCGGCCGCACGAAGGTATCAGCGGATTCCACGGCAATGATGCCCGAGACCTGCATCACGTCCAGCAGCGCGGCAACCCGCGGCATCACGTTCTTGCCGGTGGTGGTCTCACCGATGAGGATGGCGTCGTAGCTCTTGCCGAGCGCGGCCACCAATGGCGCCACGCTTTCGGCCAGGGCATGGGCGTAGTGCTCGGCATCTACCTTGATGACCTTGGCAACGCCTCCGACCTTGGCCGCCGCGTCGGCCACGCCATTACAGTTGTGGCCGGCCACCAGCACGTGGATGTCGCCGCCGATCTGCTGGGCGGCCGCAACGGTGTGGAGGGTCGACGCGAACAGCACCGAGTTGTCGTGCTCGGCTACAACCAGGCAGCTCATCTCAGATCACTCCTGCTTCATTGCGCAGCTTGTCCACTAGGGACGCCACATCCGCCACCTTGACGCCGCCCTTGCGCGGGGGCGGCTCGGTCACCTTGAGAGTCTTCAACCGCGGTGCAATGTCGACACCCAGCGCGCCTGGCGTCTGCTCGACGATGGGCTTCTTCTTGGCCTTCATGATGTTCGGCAGCGTTGCATAACGGGGCTCGTTCAGACGCAAGTCGGTGGTCACCACCGCCGGCAGCTCGAGCTCAACCGTTTGCAGGCCGCCGTCGATCTCACGGGTCACCGTAGCTTTACCATCCTCCAGCTTGATCTTGCTGGCGAAGGTTCCCTGGGACCAGCCCAGCAGCGCCGACAGCATCTGCCCAGTCTGGCTGCAGTCATCGTCGATGGCCTGCTTGCCAAGAATCACCAGATGCGGTTGCTCCGCCTCCGCCACCTTGGCCAGAAGCTTGGCCACTGCCAGCGGCTGGACTTCGGCGTCGGTCTTGATCAGCACGCCGCGGTCGGCCCCCATGGCAAGCCCTGCGCGAATGGTCTCCTGGGACTGCGCGGGGCCGATGGATACCAGCACCACCTCGGAGACCACGCCAGCCTCCTTCAGGCGCATGGCTTCCTCGACGGCGATCTCGTCGAAGGGATTCATCGACATCTTCACATTCGCGATGTCGACCCCGGATTGATCCGACTTGACGCGGATCTTGACGTTGTAGTCGACGACGCGCTTGACCGCGACCAATATCTTCATTGGGTTGGTGCTCCACTCTAGTGCGTTGACGTTCTAGTGCGTTGACGTTTTCCCGCGACCGGCGAGCGGCGGCTCAAAGTCCCTGGTAGATGGGCCCCTCGCCACCTTGTGGCGTCACCCAGTTGATGTTTTGGGTCGGGTCCTTGATGTCGCAGCTCTTGCAGTGAACACAGTTCTGCGCGTTGATCTGCAGCCTCGGATTGGAGCCGTCGTCATCGCGCACGATCTCGTAGACTCCTGCCGGGCAGTAACGCTGCTCGGGCGCATCGTATAACGCGAGATTGATCTCGATCGCCACCTGCGGCCTCTTGAGCTGCAGATGGCAAGGCTGATCCTCCTCGTGATTGGTGTTCGACAAGAACACCGAGGACAGTCGATCGAAGGTCAGCACGCCGTCCGGCTTGGGGTATTCGATGGGCTTGCACTCGGCCGCCGGCTTGAGCTTGGTGTGATCGGCAGAGTTGTGCAGCGTCCATGGCGCCTTGCCCCGCAGCAACACCTGGTCGATCCCAAACAGCACCGACCCCAGCCACAACCCCTTGCTCATGTATGGCTTGAAGTTGCGCGCCTTGCTGAGCTCCTGGTGCAGCCAGCTCTGGCGAAACGCCTCCGGGTAGGCGGTGAGCTCGTCCCGGGAGCGCTCGGCGACCACCGCGTCGAACAGCGCGTCGGCCGCGAGCATCCCGCTCTTGATGGCGGCGTGGGAACCCTTGATGCGTGAGGCATTGAGAAAGCCGGCATCATCACCCAACAGCGCGCCGCCCGGGAACACCAGCTTGGGCAAGGACTGCAGACCGCCGGCGGCTATGGCCCGGGAGCCGTATGCCAGGCGCTTGCCGCCCTCGAGGAAGCGCCGAATCTGCGGATGGGTCTTGTAGTGCTGGAACTCCTCGAACGGGGACAGGAACGGATTGGAGTAGCTCAGTCCGACCACCAAGCCAACGGCTACCAGGTTCTGGTCCAGATGGTAGAGGAAGGAGCCGCCGTAGGTGCGCCGATCCAGGGGCCAGCCCGCGGTATGGACCACCAGACCGGGGACGTGCCGATCGGGCTGGATCTCCCACATCTCCTTGATGCCCATGCCGTAGGTCTGAGGATCGACGCCCTCACGCAGTCTGAAGCGGGTCTCGAGCTGCTTTGCCAGGTGGCCGCGGCAGCCCTCGGCGAACAAGGTGTACTTGCCGTGCAGCTCCATCCCGGACTGGTACTGAGGGCCCCGGGTGCCGTCGCGCTGGACGCCCATGTCCCCGGTGGCCACGCCCTTGGTCGCGCCGGACTCGTCGTAGAGCACCTCCGCTGCGGCGAAACCGGGATATACCTCGACCCCCAGGGCTTCGGCTTGCTCGCCCAGCCACTTCACCACGTTACCGAGTCGCACCACGAAGTTGCCATGATTGAGAAAGCATTCCGGCAGCAGGGCGTTGGGCAGCTTCCACGCCTTGGCCTCGGACAACATCAGGAAGCGATCCTCGGACACCGGGGTGTGCAGGGGCGCGCCCTGGTTTTTCCAGTCGGGCATGAGCTCGCCCAAGGCCCGCGGGTCCATCACCGCCCCCGAGAGAATGTGGGCACCAATCTCGGCCCCCTTCTCCAGCAGACAGACGCTGAGGTCGTGATCGCGCTCCGCCGCGAGCTGCTTCAGCCGGATGGCAGCGGCGAGACCGGCGGGGCCTCCGCCGACGATCACCACGTCAAACTCCATGGACTCACGTTCCATCCACTACTCCTCGTCAATAGCCGATGAGCGGGCCGGATCCGCCCCCCGACGCCCTGAAGCGGCGACGTGGCCACTCCGGCAAGCCCCATGTTACCGCTCTTGCGGAACCGTGGCCGCGGTCCGTTTGGGCCGGCTCCCCCCGCACGCCAGCCTGCAGGCGTCGGCGTGCATACATTACTGGGCACCCCCGATCGACCGTGATTCCGCCTGCGACCCCCTGCTGCCCTGCGACGACGCACCACCACGCCATGGCGGCGCAGCCGGCGCGTGTCAGACACCTGCCGCTTGCAGAGTCCACAACGCCTAGTGGAATCGGCTGGCTCACAGGGCGTACCGTTGTCGAGCCCGAAGCTCTGATCGCGAAGTCCGGACCTCCAACCCCGTTACCCAAGCATGCCCGTCAGCAACTCTGATATCGCCACTCTGTTCGAGCGCTACGCCACCCTGTTGGAGATTCAGGGCGCCAACCCGTTTCGGGTGCGTGCCTACCAGAACGCCGCCCGCAGCATCAAGTCCCAGGGCCACGAGATCCGCGAGCTGGTAAGTGCCGGTGCCCATCTCGAGGAGCTCCCCGACATCGGTACCGATCTGGCCGCCAAGATTCGCGAAATCGTGACCACCGGCGAGTTTGCGGCGCTGACAGAACTGACGCGAGAAGTGCCAGATAGCCTGGCAGATCTGGTTGCCCTCCCTGGCCTGGGGCCAAAGCGGGTGCGCGCACTGTGGACAAGGCTTGGTGTAGAGAACTTCGACGAGCTCCGTGCCGCGGCTGCGTCTGGGCGGGTGCGGGCCATGCCTGGCTTCGGCGCCAGAACCGAGCGGGCGCTGCTTGAGGCAATCGATCAGGAGCGCGCTCGACCCCGTCGTATCCGTTTGGTGAGCGCCGAAGAACAGGTCAAGCCGCTGCTTTCCTATCTGGGCGCAATCCCCGGCGTGAAGCAGGTGGCGATTGCCGGCAGCTATCGGCGCCGACAGGAAACCGTCGGCGACCTGGACCTCCTGCTCACCTGCCGCCGGGGCACACCGGCCATCGAGCAGTTCACCGGGTACGAGGACGTGCGCCAGGTGCTCGCCAAAGGCAGCGCCCGTTCCAGCGTGGTGCTGCGCTCCGGGCTGCAGGTGGATCTGCGGGTGGTGTCCCAGGCAAGCTTCGGCTCCGCACTGCTCTACTTCACCGGATCGAAGGCGCACAACCTGGCACTGCGCCGCAGCGCCCAGAAGCGAGGCCTGAAGCTGAACGAATATGGGCTGTATCGGGGCTCCAGGCGGGTGGCCGGCAACAGTGAGCGCGAGGTCTACGAGTATCTAGGGCTGAGCTTTATCGAGCCGGAGTTGCGCGAGGACCATGGGGAGATCGAAGCCGCGCGAACGGCCAAACTGCCGCGGCTCATCGCCAACGCAGATGTGCGTGGCGACCTTCACGCTCACACCCTTGCCAGCGACGGTCGCAACAGCCTACGGGAGATGGCCGAAGCCGCCCGTGAGCTAGGCTACGACTACCTCGCCATCACCGATCATAGCCGCAACACCCGGGTGGCGAATGGCCTCGACCCCAAACGCCTGGCGGCTCAGATCGAGGAGATCGACCGCCTCAATGAGGAGCTCGTCGACTTCCGGGTGCTGAAGTCCTCGGAGGTAGACATACTCGAAGATGGCACACTGGATCTGCCGGACTCCATCTTGCGCGAGCTCGACCTCACGGTGTGCTCGGTGCACGACCACTTCGGTTTGTCCCGGGAAGCTCAGACCGGACGCATCATCCGCGCCATGGACAATCCCTACTTCAATATCCTCGGTCACCCTACCGGTCGCCTGATCGGTAGTCGGCCACCGTATCCGGTCGATGTGGAGCGCGTGATGGAGGCGGCGATGAGGCGCGGCTGCTATCTGGAGGTGAACGCCCAACCCACGCGCCTGGATCTCAATGACCTCAACTGCCGGCTGGCCCATGATCTGGGGCTCAAGCTGTCAATCTCCACCGACGCCCACAGCGCCGCGGGCCTGGGCAATCTTCACTATGGCCTGGATCAGGCCCGTCGCGGCTGGTTGGGCCCCGACGACATCCTCAACACCC
>CAZLYT010000478.1:0-3951 GCA_964563515.1 uncultured Candidatus Competibacteraceae bacterium
TATCAAGCGGCTTGGTCGAGCTTGTAGGACCAGGTATGGGGGACGGGATGGCGATTGATGTCGTCGATGGCGGCGATGATCCGGTCCTTGAGTTCCTGCTTGGAGGCGACGCGGATGTGGCGGAGCACGGAACGGGCGAGCTTGGAGAAGAAGCCTTCGATGAGGTTGAGCCAGGAACCGTGCTTGGGTGTGAAGACGAAGCTGAAGCGGCCTTCGCGCTGGGCGGCGAGCCAGCGGTTTGTCTCCTTGGAGATGTGGGCGGAATGATTGTCGAGGATGATTTTGATGTCGGTGGCCAAGGGATAGGCGGCATCGAGCTTGGCGAGGAAGGCGACGAACTCGCGCGAGCGATGGCGATCTTCGACGCTGGCATGGACGGTTCCGCTGAAGAGATCGATGCCGGCGAGCAGGCTCAGCGTCCCGTGGCGCTTGTACTCATGGTCGCGGGCAAAGTGCGGGTGCGTGCCGGGCACCGGCGGCAGGTCGGGAGCGGTGTTGGCGATCGCCTGGATGCCCGGCTTCTCGTCGTAGGAGATGATCGCAACCATCTCGTCGGGCGTCTCGGCGGCGCGCAGCATCGCCACCTGCTGATAGACGCACAGAACCTCGGCCATCTTCTCTTCGAAGGCGGCGTCGCGCCGCTCCAGGTAGTAGCGCACCTTGTGCGGCTTGACCTCCTGGCGGGCGAGGATCTTGCACACCGTGCCCTGGACGATCCGCGCCAGGCAGGGGTGTCCCGCCGCCGGGCCGTGCTCGCGGGCATGGCGGGCGAGCAGCCGTGTCGTCCACAGCTCATGCGGATAGCCCACGTCCTTGGCTTTCCGGCAGGCCAGCGACACCAGCCAGGCGCGCGCGTCTGCCGTGATCTCCGGTTGCTTGCCCGGCCGCGGGCTGTCGTCGAGCGCTGCCATCACCCCCAGCCGGACCGCTCGCGCCACGCACCGCTGGACGGTCTGATGCGTCACCCCGAGCGCCCTGCCGACCCCGTAGCTCGACGGATCGTCGCGGTAGCGCAACAAAATGCGCGCCCGCTCGACCCGGCTCGCCGGCTCCGTCCGCGACCGCGCAATCGCCGCCAGCCGAGCCAGATCGTCCTCCCCGATCGTTATCTCAATCACCTTCCGAGGTGCCGCCATGATCACCACCTGTCGCCATGAACCAGCCTCTCCCTACCACATATCGCGCCACAAACGGAATCCATCACAACCGGTCGGTTTCATGGAATCAATGTACTAGTTGACCCCGGGCGGCGGTGCCACCCGTCCCGCCTGGATGAACATCATTGGATCCCGATGAACATCATCGAATAAGACTTCGTAATGAAGATGAGGCCCGGTACTCCGCCCGGAGCTGCCAAGCGAGCCGACGCGATCGCCCGTCTGTAACGTGTCGCCCTTATCCACAAGGATCTGCGCGAGATGCGCATATCGGGTGGTAACACGGGGACCATGGCTGATCTCTACCAAGCGGCCGTAGCTGCCTTTCCAGCCGGCAAAGACCACGGTACCGGGCGCGGTTGCGGCAACCGGCGTCTTCAGCGGAGCACCGAAGTCAACACCCTGGTGGATTGCCCATTGTCGGTTGAAAGGATCGGGGCGCTTGCCGAACGGGCTCGTGACTTCATAGGCCGCAAGAGGCTGCGCCAGCGGCAGCGAGCGGATGACATCGCGCAACAGATCCCAACGAACCAGGCTCGAGTTAAGAGCGATCTCAACACCCTGCGGCCCCGCATCATGAGCCGATGGCGCAACGGCGATGAATGGTCCTCCCGCTCCGTGACGCCGATTGCCGAGGTGCGCAAGCAGGTCGTCGACGTCGAGGCCAGTCCGCTCGATCACCTGCTCCATTGCCGCAACCTGGACACGAGCCTCTTCGCTCAGACGGTTCAGCACGTCGCGGCTGGCAGTCCCCAGATTGAACAGATGCATTTTGAGACCATTGAAGTCCCACTGAGACCCATCCACACCGGCTGGCTGTCGCTTATTGCCGACCCTGGCGACGACCATGGGCGCGGCGGATGCGCCGGTTTCGGCACCTGCGGCGCCATCTGTGGGAGAACTGCTGAGACTTATTGGTGCATTCGGAGAGGCGAATGCCGTACAGGGGAGCGTGACGGCGGCAAGAAGCAAAAGGCAAACCACAACCGCTTGATTCAGCCATGGCACAACAGGGACGCCCGTCCAGCGATGACCGCGCGCCGGCTTCGGTACCGTGGCGCGAAGCCTGCGGTGCAAGAATAACCAAGGGGACGGATGCCTTTCGCTTTGTTTTCGGGCCTCCCTCATGGCCGCCCCGGCCACAGTGCTCGTTCGATCATCCGTTGTCGGTTCTCCAGTAAAGGGCGAGAAAGGTCACTTATGGGCAATACGCACTTAAACCGCGATCAGGACGGGGATCGGGAGGTTCCATTGCGCAGGAAAAGCACAAAGAGACACCTCCTGGTTCCCCGTTGTCCCGCTGGCGCTATCGGGGCCATCGGCAGCGCGAATGCCCGTTCCATCCTTCGCTTCGGGATGTCACAGTCAGCAGAAGCCAAAGGACAGTATGATTCGCAAACGATCCCTACCCCAGAGCGTGTCATTAGGCAACCCAGCAGTGCTTCTCGGCACCTGGTTCGGCATTGGACTCCTGCCCCTGGCCCCCGGCACATTCGGAGCGCTTGCCGCGATGCCCGTGGGTTGGCTGGTGATTTCTTACTTCGGCCGGCCGGCCCTGCTGCTGCTGGCGATCGGCGTGTTCGCTCTTGGCGTCTGGTGCGCCGACGTCTGCGCCCGCCGAATTGGCGTTTCAGACCCGAGCGCCGTGGTGATCGACGAGGTGGCGGGTCAATGGCTGGTTCTGCTGGTGGTGCCCCAGGATCTTTTCTACTACATGGCGGCGTTTCTCGCGTTCCGCATTTTCGACATCTGGAAACCGTTCCCCGTCTCCTGGGCAGAGCGGAGTTTCCGCGGCGGATTCGGCGTGATGATTGATGACGTGCTCGCAGCGGGCTACGCCTGCATCATTCTCTACCCTGTTTCTCTGGTGTTGGATGCGGGAACTCCGGTGCCGTGATGGCGGATGACCACCTTCGCGCGCTGGCCGAAGACGCACTCGGCGAATGCCGCCGCGCAGGCTTGGCCATCGCCACCGCAGAGTCGTGCACGGGCGGGCTTGTGGCGGCTGCGCTCACCGCGATTGCGGGATCGTCCGATGTGTTTGAGCGCGGTTTCGTCACTTACTCCAATGCTGCAAAAATGGAGCTGCTTGGGGTGCCGGAGGCGCTGCTGGCGACCGTCGGTGCCGTCAGCGAAGAGGTCGCCGTGGCGATGGCGAAAGGGGCACTGGAGCGCGCCCCCGTGCAAATTGCGGTAGCGGTTACCGGCATCGCCGGACCGGGTGGCGGTTCCCCATCCAAGCCCGTGGGCCTCGTCCACCTGGCGATCGCTCGCGTCGGCGAACAGATCCGCCAGGAGCGCTGCCTGTTCGCCGGCGATCGCGACACGATTCGCACCGCGGCCGCAGCCTTTGCTCTGCGTCTGCTCGCCCGTGGCGCCGCAGACGCGTCTTAACCTAAGTGCGCGGGGCGGCCGCAAGCCGCAGCCAGGATTTCTACCTTTGCGAGCGCTCCAGGAGTGTAGCAAATCGAGAGACGGCCGCAAGCCGCAGCGCACCGGCGAAGGTGTAGGCAAGAGTGCAGTAATCCGCAGCATCGAGTCTAGCGCGGGGAAGGAGCTGCCTTGCGCACTGCGGCGGCGGAAGCGCGAGGACCGTACAGCGCGTCTGCGCGCTTCTCGAAGGCGCCGACCATCCGCTGCACCGCTTCGTTGAACAGCGTCTGGATCACCTTCTGCAACATGCGGGACTTGAACTCAAAGTCGACATAGAAATCGATAACACATTCACTATCGCCCTGCGGCTCCAGATTCCAATGATTGTTCAGATACCGGAACGGCCCCTCGTAGTACTTGA
>CAZLYT010000479.1:0-2308 GCA_964563515.1 uncultured Candidatus Competibacteraceae bacterium
TCGGTAACCAACCCACGTATATCAGAGTGATCCACCGTCGCTAATCTGCCCCTCGCACCCTGAACTGAAGCCACTGATCGAAGGAGGAAAAGACAAAAATACCGGTGCCAATAGTTGACAGGTCAATCCATATCAGGAGCGGCATAGGCCGCGATGGGGCGCGGAGCGCCCCCTCTGCTGGCCGCCGAAACACCGGCGCGCTCGCGCGCGCCATCGCCACTGACATCGCTCCTACAACTGGAATGCGGTTAGCTACGCGACAGCGCGCGGCCGGAGGCTGGGCGAAATCTCCCTTCCAACATCACCTATACCATTGAAGACGAGGATTAATTGGCGCCCAAATTACTCCTTGACGGCCATCAGGAGCGGCACACGCTGCAATGGGGCACAGAGCGCCCCTACTCCGCTGCCATGCATTCCCTGTCGGAACCTCACTCGCCTGATCATAGGATTCCAGCACCATGGCAAAGACTGAATCCAGCGCAGACCGGGTCAGGAACCTCGTTCTGGTGCTGGGCGACCAGCTGGATCGCGATTCCGCCGCCTTCGACCGGTTTGACGACGCGACCGACACAGTCTTGATGATGGAGGTGGAGGAAGAGGCCAGCTACGTGCCCCAGCACAAGGCTCGACTCGTGCTGTTCTTCGCCGCTATGCGCCACTTCCGCGACGAGCTGCGGGAGCGGGGCAGGACGGTCCGCTACATCGAGCTGACCGACCGCGCCAACAAGGGAAGCTTCGCCGCCGAGCTCGAGCGTCAGGTGAAGCGCCTCCGGCCCCAGAAGCTGGTGTTGATCAAGCCCGGCGACTACCGGGTCGCGGAGGCGATTCGCGCCACCTGCCGGAAGCTGGATCTAGCGGTGGAGGTTCGCGACGACCGCCACTTTCTGTGCACGTCCGATGAGTTCGCGGACTTTGCGGCCGACCACAAATCGCTATTGCTGGAGACCTTCTACCGCCGGATGCGGCGTCGGCACCGCACCTTGATGGACGGGGACGAGCCCCTGGGCGGTCGCTGGAACTTCGACGCGGATAACCGGGAGAGCTTCGGCAAGAACGGTCCCGAGCACATCAAGGCGCCGCGCTCCTTTAGGCCGGACCAGACCACCCGAGCCGTGATGGAGATGGTGGAGCGGCGATTCCCCGAAGCGCCGGGCTCGCTGGCGCAGTTCGATTACCCCGTCACCCACGAACAGGCGAGGGCGGCGCTGCGCGACTTCATCCAGCATCGGCTCGCCAACTTCGGGCGCTACCAGGACGCCATGGCGAGCGGCCGCCCCTACCTCTATCACAGTCGCCTCTCGTGCGTGCTCAACCTGCATTTGCTCCACCCACGCGTCGCCATCGAGGCGGCCTGCGCCGCCCATGAGAAGGGTGAGGCACCCCTCAACGCGGTGGAAGGTTTCGTTCGGCAGATCCTCGGCTGGCGCGAGTACATCCGTGGCGTCTACTGGTTGAAGATGCCCGACTACGCAGATCTGAACGCTCTTGGCGCCGAGCTGCCCATGCCCGCCTTCATGTGGAGCGGCGACACCGACATGAACTGCATCCGCGAGTCAGTCGGGCAGCTCGTGGATCACGCCTACGCCCATCACATCCAGCGCTTGATGGTGCTGGGGCTGTTCTCCATGCTGCTCGGCGTGCGTCCGTACGCCGTGCACCAGTGGCATCTCTCCATGTATGCGGACGCCATCGATTGGGTGTCGCTGCCCAACGTGCTGGGGATGAGCCAATACGGCGATGGCGGAATCGTGGGCACCAAGCCCTACTCCGCCTCCGGCAGCTACATCTCGCGAATGAGCGACTACTGCCGGGGCTGCCGCTACGACCCGCTGCAAGCCACCGGCGAGGGCGCCTGCCCGTTCACCACGCTGTATTGGGATTTCCTGGACCGCAACCGCAGCAAGATCAGCAACAACCGTCGCATGCAGCTGCAGTTGCGCAACCTGGCGCGGAAGGATTCAGAGGAGCGCCGGGCGATCCGCAAGCAGGCCGATCACCTCAAGGCGGCGGCCACCAAGCATACCTACCTCTGAGGTGGAGGCGACGACGGTGCAGGACGCCAGGATTCAGACCCTCAATCAGCGGCCCGTCGGCGACGGGCGCTACGTGCTCTACTGGATGCAGGCGTCGCAGCGGGCGGAGTTCAATCCCGCGCTGGAGTACACCATCCGGCGCGCCGCCGATCTGAACCTGGGTGTGGTGGTGGGATTCGGCCTGATGGCGGATTACCCGGATGCCAACGCCCGACACTTCGCTTTCATGCTGGAGGGCTTGGCCGAGGTCGAGGATGGACTGCGCCAGCGCG
>CAZLYT010000480.1:0-6570 GCA_964563515.1 uncultured Candidatus Competibacteraceae bacterium
CTTCCTGGACGCTATCGAATTCTCCACGGCGGCGGGTGCCGCCAAGCCGGATCCCAGAATATTCGCCGGCACGTTGGAAAAGCTCGGCCTGGACCCGGACCAGGCGCTCCACGTGGGAGACGGTTTGCGCAACGACTACGAGGGTGCCCGCGACGCCGGACTTCAGGCCCTGCTGTTGCAGCGTGGAGAGCGTGGGGAGGCCAACCGTGCCGTGGATTGCGTCCACAGCCTGGAGGGGCTCCTGACTCGTTTGGGGCCGCGGACCTAACCGGGTAATGCCGGCGCGGGATAGACCCGCTCCTCCAGCGACCGCCCCGCGATGGCTTCCCGCAAGCTGCGCAGGAACGCCGTCTCGGCCCGGCCCAGGTGCGACTTCGGGTTGGAGACCAAAAACACGTCGATGGACGGCGCTGCCTGGTACGGCGGCAACCGCCACAACAGGCCGTCGCGCACATCGCGCTCCACCACGTGGATAGGCAGCGGGCCGATGCCAAGCCCAGCCACAATCATCCGCCGCACTTCCTCCAGGTTGCTGGAGGCGCCGATGACGGCGCTATCGAGCTCGGCCTGGGCCCGCAACAAAGCCACTGGTCGCAGGACATCGGATAAGAGGTCGGTCTTGAAGGAGACGAAGCTTTGGCCGCGCAGATCCGCCAAAGTCAGCTCGCTGCGCCCGAACAGGGGATGACGCGGGCCGCAATAGAAAGCGAAGTGCTCGCGAAACATGAGCTGGTACTCCAGCCCGGGTTTCCGTGTGCGGGCCAGACAGATCCCTAAGCTGGCGGTCTTCTGCAGCACGGCGTGGACCACATCCTCGCTGGTGGCCACGTCGAAATGGAAGGTCACTTCCGGGTAGCGCTGGTGAAAAGCGGCCAGCGTCTCGTCCACCAACGGGGTGGTGACGTGGCTCGCCACCGATACAGTCACATGTCCGCGGATCTCTTCCTCCACCTCTCGCATGAGTAGCGCTAGCCGAGAGACGTTGCCGTATATCTCCAGACACTCCCGATACAGCGCCTCGCCGGCGTCCGTGATGCGGAAGCTGCCGTGGCCGCGTTCGATCAAGCGGCAATCGAGTTGCTCCTCGAGCCGCTTCAGGGCATTGCTGACCGAGGGTTGACGCAGGAACAAGCGGTCGGCGGCCCGCGAGATACCCCCTTCCTGGACAATCACCAGGAAGGTGCGGAGCAGATTCCAATCCAGTCGTCGGCTGAAGCGTTCGGGCTCTGATTCCGCCATGGTTTGCCTAGGATCTCCGCCACATAGCGCTTCGCTATACGGAGCATATCTCATATCTATTGGCGCTATCGCTGCCGGTGAGCCACCTTGAAGGCTAGCCGAGAAGAGCATCCAGTGAGCGCAGTAAGCGAACAGTCTGCCGTCGAAACCGGCGGGTCGAGCTTCGACCCGCGCCCGTGGTATCTGCTGTCGCCGGCGTTGACGGCAATAGTCTTCCTGTTGGTGATCCCCTGCCTGTTCGTGTTCGTCTACTCGTTCTGGCTACGCACGGCCACCGGCGCCGATGTGCCGGAGCTCCATCTGGGCAACTGGCAGGAGGTGCTGGGCGATGCCTTCTACCGCGACATTCTGCTGCAGACGCTGCGGATCGCTTTTGTCACCACGCTGATCTGCGCCCTGGTGGGCTATGTGCCGGCGTATTTCATCGCCACCACCCGCTTCAAGCACAAGGCCGTGCTGCTGCTCCTACTGATGCTGCCGTTCTGGATCAGCTACATCATCCGCACCATGTCGTGGATCAGCATCCTCGGGGTCAGCGGAGCGCTGAACACGACGCTGCTCTGGATCGGCGTCATCGACCAGCCGCTGCAGATGCTCTACAACCAAGCCACGGTGATACTGGGGCTGGTCCACTTCCTGTTGCCGTTCATGATCCTCAACGTGTACGTCAGCCTGGACGGCATCGACCCCAACCTCACTGACGCCGCCCAGAGCCTGGGTTGCACTGCCTGGCAGGCGTTTCGGGAGGTCACATTGCCGCTGTCCATGCCGGGCCTCGGCGCGGGCTCCCTGCTGTGCTTCGTGCTGGCGGCTGGCACCTACATCACGCCTCTGGTGCTGGGTGGCCCCACCGACGCCATGTTCGCCAACTTGGTTTTCGAGGCCATCATCACTCAGCTCAACTGGCCGTTGGGCTCGGCGCTCTCCATTGTGCTGCTGGTGTTGCTGGGCGCGCTGGTGATGGTCTACAACCGCTTGATGGGGATCGGCCAGATTGCCAAGGGGCTCGGACGGTGAGCGGCTGGAGCGCCATCCGGCTGGTCACCATTCTGGTGTACCTGTTCATGTTCGCACCGGTGGCGGTGGTGGTGCTGTTGGCCTTCAACACCAGCCAGTTCGGCGGCTTCCCCATGGAGGGCCTGGGCTTTCGGTGGTTCGTGGCCCTGTGGGAGAACGATGCCATCGTGCGCGCCTTCCAGACCTCGCTGCTGCTCGGCAGCTTGACCGCCGTTATCTCCACCACCCTCGGGGTGTTGGCGGCCATGGCCATGGTGCGTTACGACTTTCGCGGCAAGAACCTGATCAACACCGCCCTCATTGCCCCGATCCTGGTGCCCGAGGTGGTGTTGGCGGTGGCGCTGCTGTTGTTCCTGCGCTGGCTGTCGGTACCCAAGAACTTCTTCCTGCTGCTGTTGGGACACGTGATCTTCACCCTGCCGTTCGTGGTGCTGGTGGTGCAGGCACGCTTGGCCGGCATTCGACGCGACTTCGAGGAAGCGGCGATGAGCCTTGGCGCCAACCCGCTGCAGACCTTCCTGCAGGTGACCTTGCCCTTGCTATTGCCGGCGGTGCTCGCCGGTTTCCTGTTCGCGTTCACGATCTCCTTCGACGACATCACCGGTACGCTGTTCTGGAAGCCGGGCGGGGTCGAGACCGTGCCCACCCAGATCTTCGCCATGCTGCGCCACTCAATCAGCCCCGAGCTCAATGCGCTCGGCACCGTGATGGTGGTGGTCACGGTCGCCCTGCCCCTGCTCGGCATGGCGCTGGCGCGGCGTCTGGGTCGGGGCAAGAACTGACTGGCATGAACTTGTGACGAGAGGAACGAGCTATGGACCACACCCGCCGCTACCAAAACCTGCTGGAGCGCTATCGCGCCGGCGATATCAGTCGGCGAACTTTCCTGGGGCTGTTGGGCGCGGCCGGCGTCACCGCCGGGGTAGGGGGGCTGCCGACGGCGCTGTTCGGTCGCTACGCCCGGGCCGCGGACGAGGTTGAGCAGGTGCGCTTCGACGGTTGGGGTGGTGTGGTCTCGGAAGCTTTCCGCCAGTACGCCTTCGAGCCCTATACCGAGAAGACCGGCATCGAGGTGGTCGACGGCACCTTCGGCGGTGCCGACGAGTACCTGAGCCGGGTCAAGGCCAGCCAGCCCGGCGAGTACAACATCGCCCACCTCAGCGGTGTCTTCGACTACGCCCGCTATCACCAGCTCGAGCTCAGTACCGGGCTCAATGAGGACAACATCCCCAATCTGGACACCGTCATCACCAAGCTGAAAGAGGTTTTCCGGCAGGTGACCAACGGCACACTGTCGGCGGTGCCCTACGACTACGGCACCACCGGCATCGCCTACAACCGCTCCCAGATTAGCGCCGACAAGGTCGAGGAGGCGGGCGCCAAGATCCTGGTCGACCCCGAGTACAAGGGCAAGATCGGTGGCTGGGGGGAGTGGAAGACCCGGATCTGGTATGCCGCCATGCAGACCGACCAGGATCCCAACAACATCGAGGACGTGGACGCCGTGTGGGACAAGGTGCGCGAGCACCGCGATCTGCTGCTGAAGTATTGGAACTCCGGCGCCGAGCTCATGAGCCTGCTGGCCGAAGGCGAAATCTACGTGACCGAGGCTTGGTCGGGGCGGGTAGTGGCGTTGCAGGAGCAGGGCCACGACATCGGTTACTACGACCCGCCCGGTGGTCTGGCCTGGCAGGAATGCCTGTTCGTGATCAAGGGCAGCCCCATGGCGGCCTGCGAAGAGCTCTTGAACTTCATGCTGGAGCCCGAGGTAGCCATCGCCGTGGCCGAGGGTCAGAACTACCCGCCGGCGCTGGATCCCACCAAAGTGGAGCTGAGCGAGAAGGTGACGTCATTGCCGGCCTTCGATCCGAGCGGAACCCTCGATGACCTCTCCTTCTTCGACGCGGCCTACTGGAATAGCCACGAGGCGGAATGGTCAAAGACCTTCGGCCGGGTGCAGAAGGGCTATTGAGGATGGACCTGCGCGTCCCCGTGGCAGCCTCCGCCGAGCCTCCCGCCGCCGGCTGGCGCGCTGCTAACCATGTTCCAACTGTAGGAGCGATGTCAGTCGCGATGGCGCGCCTGAGCGCGCCCATTGTCGCCGCGGCCAGAGCAGGGGCGCCCTGCGCCCCATCGCGGCGCGTGCCGCTCCTGATATGGATTGACCTGAGAGAACTCCGGGTGCCAATCACTTTCGGCTCGAAAATGGCCTGGGCGATAGATGCAGGCGGTGGCGGGGTGAGTCGCTATGAATAACGCGAGTACTGCCGCCGTCGAGCTCGGCCAGGTGGTGAAGCGCTACGGCAGCTTCACCGCGGTGGAGCGCATGGATCTGAAGGTGCCGGAGGGGAGCTTCGTGACTTTCCTGGGCCCCTCGGGCTGCGGCAAGACCACCACGCTCAGGATGATCGCCGGGCTGGAATCGGTGACGGAAGGGGAAATCCAGATCAAGTCCCGCCGGGTCAACGAGCTGCCCATCTACAAGCGCAACCTGGGACTGGTATTCCAGAACTATGCGCTGTTCCCCCACAAGACCATCTTCGACAACGTGGCCTTCGGCTTGAAGTACCGCAAGGTGTCGAAAAGCGAGACCGCGCAGCGGGTGCGGGAGGCGCTGGCGCTGGTGGAGCTGCCGCAGATGGGGGATCGCTACCCGGGCCAGCTCTCGGGAGGCCAGCAGCAGCGCATCGCGCTGGCCCGGGCCATCGTGATCCGCCCCGACGTGCTGCTGCTAGACGAGCCTCTATCCGCCCTGGATGCCAACCTGCGGGAGAACATGCGGGTCGAGCTGAAGCGCATTCAGCACAAGCTCGGCGTGACCACCATCTTCGTTACCCACGATCAGTCCGAGGCCTTGGCCATGTCGGACCAGGTCATCGTCATGAGCCAGGGCCGGGTGGAGCAGGTGGGCAGTCCGGAGGAGGTCTACGGTCGGCCCGCCACCGAGTTCGTCGCCGACTTTCTCGGCAACTCCAACCGTTTCGACGGCGAGGTTGTAGCCCGAGACGGCGACCGGCTGCGGGTGCGCTTGCGCGACGGTGCCGAGTTCCTGGCCGAGACCGATGCCGGCGAGGCGCCCGGCGCAGCGGTGAAGCTGGTGATCCGGGCCGAAAAGGTCCAGGTGCGGGAGCCCGGGGCGGAAGCTGCCGATGATGAGACCGTGCTGGAAGGCAGGGTGGATGCCGTCGACTATCAAGGCGTCGCCGCCCGCTACTTCCTCACCGCTGGCCCGCTGTCGCTACAGGCCATCAACGGCATCGACCGCCGTCCCTTCGCGGAGGGCAGCCCGGTGAAGTTGCACGTGCGGGCGCGGGACTGCGTGCTGCTACGCGCCGGGGGCAGTCGGTGAACACCGCGTTCGGGGCGAGGGTTTGCGCTGCATCCGACGGGCCGCGGCCAACCCATCTGTTCTATCAAAGCCGCAAGCGCCGGCCCCTGGTGGATCGAGCCGAAGGCATCCACATCTGGGACGTGTACGGGCGGCGCTATATCGATGGCAGCTCCGGCGCCATGGTGGTCAACATCGGCCACGGCAATCCGCGGGTGCTGGATGCCATGCGAGCGCAGATGGCGAGGACCACCTTCGCCTACCGGCTCCACTTCGAGAACGAGGCCGCCGAGGAGTATGCCCGCGAGCTGGCGGCGGTGATGCCGGCCGGCTTCGACCGGGTGTTCTTCGTCTCCGGCGGCTCCGAGGCCGTGGAGTCCTGCCTCAAGTTGGCTCGGCAGTACGCGCTCGCGATCGGGCAGGGCAACCGATTCAAGGTCATCGCCCGCCACCCCTCCTACCACGGCGCTACCTTCGGTGCTCTGGCGATCACGGGCTCGGCGCAGTTCACGGCGCCATTCGCGCCCATGGTCCACGAGATGCCGCGCATCGCGGCGCCTACGTGCTACTTGGACCAGGATCCCTTCTCTATGGCCGAGCGGGGGCGGCGCTATGCAGACTTGCTGGAGCAGGAAATCCTGCGCCAAGGCCCGGCAACCGTCTTGGCCTTCTTCATGGAGCCCATCGGCGGCGCCAGCACCGGCGCTCTGGTGGCGCCCGACAGCTACTATCCGCGCATCCGTGAGATCTGCGACCACTATGGCGTGCTGCTGATTTACGACGAGGTCATGTCCGGAGCTGGCCGCACTGGCCGTTTCGTGGCAGCCCAGCACTGGCAGGTCGAGCCAGACCTGTTCGCGCTTTCCAAGGGGTTGGCTTCAGGCTACAGCCCCCTGGGCGCCATGGTGGCCCCGGCTTGGATGGTGGAGCCGGTGCTGGATGCCGGTGGTTTCCAGCACGGCTACACCTACGCCGGCAATCCGCTC
>CAZLYT010000481.1:0-14624 GCA_964563515.1 uncultured Candidatus Competibacteraceae bacterium
GCGTTCAAGGGGTGCGGCTCGTCTCGTGCGATGGTGTGGGCGAACACCCAACCCGACCCAGGCGTTGCCTTGAATCCGCCGGTGCCCCAACCACAGTTGAAGTACAGACCCTGCACCGGCGTCTTGGTGATGAGCGGGCAGGCGTCCGGGCAGACATCCACGATCCCACCCCACTGCCGCAACATGCGCACTCGCGAGAAGATGGGAAACAGCTCCTTGATCGCCTGCAGGGTGCCCTCGATGACGGCGAAGCTGCCGCGCTGACCATACCCCAAATAACTATCGATACCGGCCCCGATCACCAGCTCCCCCTTGTCGGACTGACTGATGTAGCCATGCACGGCGTTGGACATCACCACCGTGTCGAGAACGGGCTTCATAGGCTCCGAGACCAGCGCCTGCAGCGGATGGCTCTCCACCGGTAGCCGCAGACCCGCCATCGCCGCGAGCACGCTGGAGTGGCCTGCAGTCACCACGCCGACCTTGGGCGCTTTGATGAACCCC
Organism: uncultured Candidatus Competibacteraceae bacterium; assembly: GCA_964563515.1. GTDB lineage: Bacteria > Pseudomonadota > Gammaproteobacteria > Competibacterales > JAHEDQ01 > CAZLYT01. Next base: position 505 of record CAZLYT010000481.1, read on the forward strand.
CGCGAGGTTTCGATGCCCGTCACGCGGCCGCCTTCGCGGCGAATCCCCGTGACCTCGCAGTTCTGGATGATGTCGACGCCGCGACTATCGGCGCCACGCGCGTAGCCCCAAGCTACGGCGTCATGGCGGGCAGTGCCGGCGCGGCGCTGCAGCGAGGCCCCCAGCACCGGATAGCGAGCATCGGTGGAGCAGTTGAGATGGGGAATCATCCGCTGCAGTCCTTCCAGCGGCACCCACTCGCTGTCGATGCCGTTGAGCCGGTTGGCCGATACGCGGCGCTGTACGTCGCGTATGTCCTGTAGCGAGTGGGCCAGGTTATACACGCCGCGCTGACTGAACATGACGTTGTAGTTCAAGTCCTGGCTGAGGCCTTCCCACAGCTTCAACGCCTTCTCGTACAGGTGCGCAGCCTCATCCCAGAGGTAGTTGGAGCGCACGATGGTGGTGTTGCGCCCGGTGTTGCCGCCGCCGATCCATCCCTTCTCGACCACCGCCACATTGTGCACGCCATGCTCTTTGGCCAGATAGTAGGCAGTGGCCAGGCCATGCCCGCCGCCGCCCACGATGACCACGTCATAGCCTTGCTTGGGATCGGGGCTGCGCCATGCCGCCTGCCAGTTCTCGTGATAGCTCAGGGCATTCCGCACCAAGCTGAAAATCGAGTAACGGTTGCTCGCCATGAGGGCTCCGGTGGGTTGCGATCGGGGCGCGAAAGCGCAAGGTGCTCAGGATACGCAGGCGTATCGGCCCGGTTTGTTCGGCCACGACGTGGCGATGCCATCGCGCGACCAGCCGTAGCTCAGCCCTGTCGCCGTCACCTAGAGCGGCGTCGCTGCAGGGTCATTCGCCTCTACACCCGGAGGCTACTATGCGCCGGCTAGCTCGCCCATCCGGAGGGCGCTGCCTTGGCGATCGTAGTTGACCCGGAGCTCAGGTGAAAAATTCCGAAGCAATATCGGCCACAGCCGAATCAACCAGCATCAAGTCAGAGCGCCGCGGACGAACCGATCCGGTGGTACTCGCTCGCGGACTCGTCCAGCGCTACTTCGAGGCGCTCAATTCACAACAACTCGAGGGCATGAAGGCAATCGTAAGCCCCGACATCATCCACGATGTGGATGCGGTGGAACGGCGGCTCGGTCGCGAGGCTTTCCTGGCCTACCTCGGCAACCGCGCCGATCAGTACCGTGAGCATATTTTTGACATCGAGCTCATGGTCAACGAGGACGGCACGCGGGCAGCCGCCGAGTACACTCTGCTCGGTTTTCCCCTCTCCAACGGCCCCCACGACGAGCTCGGTGGCTCCCAGACCTACCGAATCAGCGGCGGGCTTTTCTTCCAGATCGAGGATGGCAGGATTGCTCGGGTAAGCCAGCACGCCCCACCGCCGTCGGTAGACTTCGGCAGCGACTGACACAACCCGCCGGGTAGGCCTACAATTCCGGGCCTCATCAATACCCGCAGACCATACCAGCCGAGGAGTCCAGGTTACGGTGGAGGCAGACGCCGGCACGCTGACGTCCGCACTCGATCTGCTACAGCAAGGCAGCGTGGTGCTCTGGTGGCGCATTGCGGCCGACGTGTTGGCGGTAGCTACAGCGCTGATGCTTGCCATGGGGGCCGCGCTGGCGCTGGCGGTGTTTCTGGTCAGAGCACGCTTTCCCGGCCGGATGCTGTTGATTGCGCTGGTGCGCTGCAGCTTATTCGTGCCAACGGTCGTGCTTGGCGTGGGAGCACTCTGGCTGTTGAGCGAGGGCCTGATCGCGCCCAACTGGGCGACCTTCACGCTGCTGCTCGCCGTTGTGGCGATGCCGGTGCCGGCGGCATTGCTCATCGGGGTGCTGCGAAGCGCCGATCCAAGGGCGTGGGAAACGGCAATTACCCTCGGCGCATCGCCCCTGCGGGCGGCGCTGGCGCAGTTGCGCGACCAGCGTCCGGCGCTGCGGGCTACGCTGCTGGTCGCCGCCGGTCGGGTGACGGCGGAAGCCGGTTGTGCGGCCCTGGTCTGGGGCGGCGGTGGGACCGAGGCCAGCAACTGTTTCGGCACCGGCTTGGTCGGTTGCGGCGGAGCCGAGAGTGTTGCGCTGAGCATCGTGCTCCTGGCGGTGGCGCTGGTGGTCAACCTGTTGATCGCCTGGCGCGAGACCCGGCTCGAAACTACCGCTCGCCCTTGAGGTCATCTAACCATTGATTGAAATTCAAAAGGACTGCGAGCAAAGCATGAGTCACCAAGCAGTTGCGGCCGCAATGACGGGGTTCGAACCGGTGGGCAGCCGGCGCGTCGATTCCTTGGGCATTACCATCGCCGAGTATCGCCACCGGGGAACCGGCGCGCGGCACTATCACTTCGAGGCCGAGGACGATAACAACGCCTTCCTGGCGGCGTTTCCGACCGTGCCCCAGGACTCCACCGGGGTCGCCCACATCCTGGAGCACACCACGCTCTGCGGAAGCGAGCGTTTCCCGGTCCGCGATCCCTTCTTCATGATGATCCGGCGATCGCTGCATACCTTCATGAACGCCTTCACCTCCAGTGACTGGACCGCCTACCCGTTTGCCACCCGCAATCGCAAGGATTTCTACAACCTGCTACAGGTGTACCTGGACGCGGTGTTCTTTCCTCGGCTGGATCCTTTGGATTTCGCCCAGGAGGGCCATCGGCTGGAGTTTAGCGATCCCGAGGACGTCAGCTCGCCCCTGACCTACCGCGGCGTCGTCTTCAACGAAATGAAAGGCGCCATGAGCTCGCCGGTGGCGCAGCTTTGGGAGTATCTGAAGTCGTCGCTGTTCCCCACCGTGACCTATCACTACAACAGCGGCGGCGACCCGCGGGTCATTCCGAGCCTCACCTACCAGCAGCTGCGGGACTTCCACCGCTACCATTACCACCCGTCGAATGCAGTGTTCATGACTTACGGCGATCTCCCGGCGGCCGAGCACCAGGCCCGGATGGAGGAGTGGGCGCTGGCACGCTTCGAGGCGCAGGCGAGCGACTTGACGGTAGCTGACGAACGCCGCTACGACACGCCGCAGCAGCGGGACGAAACCTACGCCATCGATCGCGACGAGGACACCAGAGACCGTACCCACGTGGTGCTGGGCTGGCTGGTTGGCCACGCCATGGATCTGCGCGAGCTGCTGCTGGCACAACTCCTCTCCGGTGTGCTGCTGGACAACAGCGCGTCCCCGTTGCGATACGCCCTGGAGACCAGCGCTCTCGGCACATCCCCTTCCGAGCTCTGTGGGCTGGACGACTCCAACCGGGAGATGACCTTCGCCTGCGGCCTGGAGGGCAGCAATCCGGAGCACGTCGAGGCCATCGAAGCCCTCGTTCTCGACACCTTGGAAGCGGTGGCGCGCGAGGGAGTGCCGCCTGAGCTGGTGGCGGCGGTGCTGCACCAGATCGAGCTGGCGCAGCGCGAGGTGCAAAGCGGCGGCTTTCCCTACGGTCTGCGACTGATGGTCACCACCTTGGGTCCGGCGCTGCACGGGGCGGACCCGGCTGCGATCCTGGACATCGACCAGGTACTCAGCGAGCTTCGCGAGTCCATCGAGGATCCTGAGTTCATTCCACGGCTGGTTCGCGATCGGCTATTGCACAACAACCACCGGGTGCGGCTGGTGATGCGACCGGACCCGACCCTCGGCGAGCGCCGCGCGAGTGAGGAGGCGCAGCGACTGCAACAGATCGCCGAAGAGTTGAGCGCAGCGGAGAAGGAAGCCTTGGTGGAGCGCGCTCGAGCGCTCACGGCGCGGCAGGGCCAGGAAGGCGACAAGGAGCTGCTGCCCAAGGTCGGCCTCGAAGATGTGCCGGCTGAGTTGCGGATTCCGGAGGGCGAGGACGCCAGCGCCGGCTCATGGCCCACCACCTGGTTTGGTGCCCGCACCAACGGCATGGTCTACGCCTATACCGTGACCGAGCTGCCGTCCCTGGACCCGGATTCCAACGCGCTGCTGCCCCAGCTGTTCGAGGTCATCGGCGAAGTCGGTACCGGCGGGCGCGACTATCGGGCTACCCAAGCGCTGCAGGCCGCCGTCACCGGTGGTCTGGCCGGGCGCATGTCGGTGCGCGGGGAGCTCGAGGACGTCTCCATCCATCGTGGCTACACCGTTATCTCCGGCAAGGCGTTGGTGCGCAACCAGCGGCCGCTACTGCAGCTCCTGCAGGAGACTTGGAGCACGGCCCGCTTCGATGAGCTGGGCAAGCTGCGGGAGCTGGTGCGGGAGAGTCGCAACCAGCGCGAGGCGGCGGTCACCGGTCACGGTCACGCGCTGGCGATGATGGCGGCCGGCGCCGGGCTAACGCCCTTGGCCGATCTGCACCACCGTTGGGATGGGCTCGAAGGGCTGCGAGGGCTGAAACTTCTGGACCAGCGGCTGCGTCAAGACTCGGATCTGGCGAGCTTCGGCCAGGACCTGGAGCACTTGTTCCAGGCGCTGACCGCGCAGGCTCCGCGCTTCCTGCTGGTGGGCGAGGGCGAGCGCCGCCAGGAGCTGCTGGATGCATTGCAGTCGACCTGGGAAAGTGCTGCCGATGCGGTTGGCCCAACCACGCCAGCATCTGAGGTTGGATGGGAACCGCACCGGGTGCGGGAGGCCTGGCTCACCAGCACCGAAGTCAGCTTCTGTGCCAAGGCCTATCCCAGCGTCCCGCCAGCACATCCGGACGCCGCAGCGCTGACGGTGCTGGGGGGATTCCTCCGCAACGGTTTCTTGCACCGGGCCATCCGTGAGCAGGGCGGTGCCTACGGCGCGGGCGCATCCTACGATGCCGACAGCGGCGGCTTCCGCTTCTTCTCGTACCGGGATCCTCGGCTCGCCGAGACCCTCGCAGACTTCGACCGATCGCTGGATTGGTTGCTGTCGGAGCAACACCAGTACCGGGAGCTGGAGGAGGCCATTCTGGGTGTCATCGGTGCCATCGACCGTCCCAACTCGCCGGCCGGGGAAGCCGCCGCCACCTACTTCTCCAACCTCCACGGCAGAACCCCGGAGCGACGCCGGGCGTTTCGCCAGTCGGTGCTCGCCGTAACCCTGGACGATCTGCGGCGTGTGGCGGAGCGTTACCTCAGCCCTTCCAACGCCAGCATTGCCGTCGTCACGGCATCGGATCTGTTGGCCAAAGCTGGCGACCTCGGGCTCGACGCTCAGCGGCTGTGACTCACGCCGCGGCCCGGGCGGTGAAACCGGCTCGGGCCGCGGCGTGTGGGACTACCGTCAGAAACGGTAGCGCAATCCGATGGTGAAGATGTCGGCAGAGGCTTCGTAGTCGCCTCGGAGCACGGTGCCAACGCCGTCGAGACGTGCCGACAAGTTTGGTGGCAACGCATCCCCGATGAGCGCGCCCGCCTGGGAGGTGATGACCTCTGTCTCGTTGATCTCGTAATCCTTGCCCGAGACGCGGGTATAGGCGAAGTCGATGCTCAGATTTTTGGCCGGTGCATAACTTCCGCCCAAAGCAAGAAACTGGCGATCGGTGTCCGGAATGCGGGCGGTGTTGTTGGCAGTGCCATCGACCGGCGTCTCGTCATACTCGTATCCAGCGCGGAAGGTCCACAGGGGCGAGTGGTGGTACTCGAAGCCGATGTTGTAACGCCAGACGTCATCCCAGTCCTCTGGCTGCACGATCTCACCGCCTTCCTCGAGCTCGATTCGCAGCTCGTCGAAGGAGGACCACCGAGTCCAGGTTGCACCGGCAAGAAGCGTCCATTGCTCGCTGAGCCGATGGTACACACCCAAGTTGACAGTTGCAGGCAAGGTCAGATCGGCCTTCCCGCCTTGCTTGGACGTTTCCTCCAAGCCCAGGGCCAAGCCAAGGGGACTGTTCACCAGTCGATCGGGGAGGTCGGTCTTAAGCTCGCCTTCCACGGTGGTTTCGATCTCGGAGCGGAAGTTGGCGCCGAATCGGGTAGCGTCTGAAAGCTCGTAGAGCACGCCAAGATTGAAGCCATAGCCCCAGTCGTCGCCGGTGAGCTTGGCGAAGCCATCGGACTCCAAAGTACCCGGGCTCAAGCCGAGCGCGGCGGCAGGCCCCGGCAGCAGAGTCGTCATAATGGTGCCGACGTCAACGGCGTTAGTTAGCTCGGCGTCCACATAGGCGATGTTGACGCCGGCGCCTATCGACCATTGGTCGTTGATGCGGTAGCCGATGCTGGGGTTGATGTTGATGTTCAGCAGCTCGGAGCGCACCGCATGGTAGCGTCCAACCCAATCGTCGTCGTAGTCGGTGACCAGGCCGTAAGGCGAATTCATGCCCACACCCAAAGTGGTTCGATCATTCAGGCGATAGCTGTAGTAGAAGTTGGGTATCAAGGCGAACTCGCCGGCGTCGTTGCTGGTTTTGCCTTGTACCGGAACCGGCGGCCCCCCGCCGGGGCCAATGGGGGTCATGGTGCCGGTGTCCTTGAACTCGAAGGAGCCATCGAAAGCGTGGCCGGTGGCGTCGATCTGCTGCCCTTCTAACCGCGTCAGCCCCGCCGGGTTGTACCAGACAGTCGAGAGATCTTCCGCCAGTGCGGCGGCCCCTGCATTGCGAACGCCTTGAGCCCGACCGTTCAGCTCGGTGATCTGGAAGCCGCCGCCAAAGGCATTGGCGGCCGCGAGCGCAGTACTACCCAGCACCACGCCCCCAAGCAGTTTCACAGTGCGCATGATTATGACCCTTTAGTGGTTTGGTGTCGTAGGGTCCAGGCTTGCGAGCCGAAGTGAGATGCTGATCGATGCCTACAACTGCGATTGAGCCGATAGGCACTGGCTTGCGAACACCTGGAACATCGTTGGGTTCCTGCCAACAATCGACGGCCAAAGTCGCAACAGTGGTGCAATACCTTTCCCCTCCGGAGGCATTCCACGATCCGATCAGTATCTTCCTTGGGCGCGGAGCCGAGCCCTCCAACCTGAGTCCCATCCTCCGAATGGGCACCGAGACCTGCTGCCCGGTGCGCAACGGATCGACTCCCGGACGACCCGGTTGAGGCAGTATTCCGGGTGCGGTGCAATTTGTCACACGGCGATACAGGCCGCAATGACATTGCAGGGCGGAGCCTTGGTACAGTTGCAAAGGTTCCTATCGCGACTAGGTTCGACCACCGGAGGATAGTCACGAATGACGGCCCTGCGCACCCTGTTGCTCGCTTGCACCATTGGTGTCGGTATCGCGCAGGCCGAACAACCCGGGAGAGAGCTGCGGCTAGCGCTGCTGCAGTACGGCACGGTGAGCTGGGAGATCGACACCCTACTGCACCACCGCCTCGACGAGGCCGCGGGCGTGAATCTCGAAATCACCCCCGTGGGCTCACCCAACGCAGCCGTGGTGGCCCTCCAGGGGGGTGCCGTCGATGCGGTGGTCTCGGACTGGATCTGGGTGGCGCGCCAGCGGGCCGAGGGCCGAACCTGGACTTTTGCTCCGTATTCCCTGGCAGTCGGCAGCGTGCTGGTGCGACCAGATGCTGAGATCGAGCGCCTGGAGCAGCTGGCGGGCAAGAAGCTGGGGGTGGCGGGCGGCCCAGTGGACAAGAGCTGGCTGCTGCTACGGGCATACGCCCGCCAGACCTTGGGCGAGGATCTGGCCGACCTGGTGGAGCCCACTTACGGCGCTCCGCCATTACTCAACGAGCTGGCCTTGCGCGGGGACCTACCGGCGCTGATCAACTACTGGCACTACGGCGCCCGGCTGGAGGCCGCCGGATTTCGACCCTTGATCTCCGTGTCCCAGGTGCTGCAGGGCCTGGGTGTCGAGCGCCCGGTGCCATTGCTGGGGTGGGTGTTCGACCAGAACTGGGCCGATGCCCACGCGGCCACCATGAACGCTTTCCTGCAAGCTACCTATCGCGCCAAAGCCATCCTGGCCGAGTCCGACGCCGAGTGGGAGCGGCTGCGCCCCCTCACCCGGGCCGAAGACGACGCCACCTTGGTGGAGCTGCGCGAGGCCTACCGCGACGGCATCCCGCGGCACTTCGACGCCGCCGATCGAGCGGCGGCGGCCCGAGTTTTCGAGATTCTGGCCGAGGAAGGTGGCAGCGACCTGGTAGGATCCGCGACCAGACTGCCCGAAGGTACCTTCTGGGACGGATTTCAGCCCAGCCCATGAGGTCGAGCGCAAGCGCCTCGCGGGAAACACTGCTCCGGGCCGGATCGCTGGTGGGCTTGGTGGTGCTCTGGCAGGTGGGGGCAACCATTGCTGCCAGCGCCAACTTGCCATCCCCCATTGCCGTGTTGGGTACATTGCTGGCGCAGACCCAGAGCGGAGAGCTATTGATGCACCTGGGCGTCACCTTGTGGCGGGTGCTCGCCAGCTTCGCCATCGCCATGGCCCTGGGCAGCGCCCTCGGTATCGCAATGGGCCGCTCCCGCGCCCTGGACGCATCCCTGGACGGTCTCCTGATCGTGGCACTCAACATTCCCGCTCTGGTCACCATCATCCTTTGCTACATCTGGCTCGGCCTCACCGAGGTGGCTGCGATACTGGCGGTGGCGGTGAACAAGATACCCACCGTGGTGGTCACAGTGCGGGAAGGCGCGCGCGCGGTGGATCGACGATTGATGGACGTAGGCCAGGTGTTCCAGGTCGGGCGCTATAACACCCTCACCCAGGTCTACCTGCCGCAGCTATATCCGTACCTGATGGCGGCGGCACGCGGCGGGCTGGCGCTGATCTGGAAGATCGTGTTGGTGGTGGAGCTGCTCGGTCGCAGCAACGGGATCGGCTTTCAGCTCGGCACCTACTTTCAGTTTTTCGACATCACCAGCATCCTCGCCTACACGGTGGCATTCGCAGCCGTCGTGCTGGTGATCGAGGCACTGCTGATGCGTCCCCTGGAGCGGCGGTTGACCCGTTGGCGTGCATGCTAGGCCTGGACCTACAGGTGGTCGAGAAGCGCTTTCCGCAAGCTACTCGAGCCGCCATTGCCGGACTCGAGCTTCATGTCGCCCCGGGGGAGTTTCTGGCCCTGGTGGGCCCCTCGGGCTGCGGCAAAAGCACCTTACTCGCCATCGTGGCCGGCCTGGACCGGGACTTCGAGGGCCGGATCGCGTTTCGGCTCGGCGAGCGTCACGTGTCCACGCCCCGGCTCGGCTTCATCTTTCAGGAGCCAAGGCTGATGCCCTGGCTGACCACGCTGCAGAACCTGACGCTGGTGCTGGGTGAGCAACCGGATGCCGTGGAGCAAGCGCGGACGGCTCTGGAGGCGGTAGGGCTGGCGGACTGGGAGCAGGCCTATCCGAGCCAGCTCTCCGGGGGAATGCAGCGACGCGTGGCACTGGCGCGGGCCTACTGCGTGAACCCGGAGGTGTTGTTGCTGGACGAGCCTTTCGTCTCCTTGGATGCCCCCACCGCCGACGCGCTGCGCGCCCTGGTAGCAGAGCTCTGGGAGGCCAGGCGCCCGACAGTGGTCTTCGTCACCCATTCCCTGCGGGAAGCGCTGGCGCTGGCCGATCGGGTCCAGTTCCTCTCTGCCGGTCCGGCACGCGCGATCCTGGATCTGCCGGTGGCGCTGCCGCGACCACGGCGCCTGGAAGATCCGCAAGTCAGCGCCCTGCAACAGCGACTGCTGGCGGACCACCCAACGCTGCTGGAGGGCCGTATCGACCGGATCCGCACCGCGTCCGAGCTCGACCAGGCGCCCGTGGGCAAGAGGACCGTGTTGTGACTGTGAGGCCGGCCACGGCGACCGAGGCTCTCAACGTAGCCGGCGCCAGCAAATCCTACGGCGGCGTGCAGGCCCTCAAGAACGTCGATCTGGTGGTGCGCAGCGGCGAGTTCGTCGCCCTGCTGGGTCCAAATGGCGCCGGCAAGACGACCCTGTTCCAGCTCCTCAGCGGCCTGTTCGTACCAGAGCTGGGCAGCATCCGCATCGAGGGACGAGACCTAGGCCGCGACGGCCCCCGGGCGCTGGCGGCGCTCGGCATCGTGTTTCAGCAACCCACCCTGGACCAGGATCTGACTGTGACCGCCAATCTGCTGTTCCACGCTCGTCTGCACGGAATGGGGGCGCGCGCCAGGGGACGCATCGCGGAGGAGCTTGCGCGGATGGGCTTGGATGACGTGGCGAGAAGTCCAGCCCGCGCGCTCAGCGGCGGCAACCGCCGCAAGGTGGAGCTTGCCCGCGCGCTGCTACATGAGCCCCGAATCCTGCTGATGGACGAAGCTACCGTGGGACTCGACCCGGCCTCGAGGTCGAGCCTGCTCGACCATGTTCACGATCTGTGTCGGCAGCGCGGCCTGGCCGTGTTGTGGGCCACCCACCTGGTGGACGAGGCCGAGAACGCCGACCGCGTGGTGGTGCTGCACCGAGGAGTGGTGCTGCGCGACGGGCCACCCTCTGAGGTGGCGCAAGGCGCCGACTCCCTGTCCCAGGCTTTCCTGAATCTCACCGGAAGCCGGGGCAAACCGTCGGAGAAGTAAATCTAATGAAAGTGCTACCCGAGAGAGGAGAACAAGGGCATGAATCAGCGATCACTACTGGCCACGGCGGCCGCTATCGGCGGGAGCGTCATTGTCGCCCACGCCTGGAGCGCCGGCACCGGTAATCTTTTCGTCAGCAGCGAGAAGGACAACTCGGTGTTGGTGCTGGACGGCTCCAGCTACGAGGTGATCAAGGAGATCTCCACCGCGGAGCGCCCGCGCCATCTGATGTTCAGTCCGGACCGGACGCGCATCTTCGCGGCCTGTGGTGATGGGGATGCCATCGACATCATCGACGTAGGCAAGCTGGAGCTGGTGGACCGCATCTCCGAGGTGGAGGATCCTGAGCTTTTCGACTTCAGCGCCGACGGCAACACGCTATATATCTCGCTGGAGGACGACGCCGCCCTTGGCATCCTCGACCTCGAGACGCACTTCGCGGGAAGGGGGGCGAAGCCGGAGCTCACAGTGGCGGAGCCGGATGCGGACGACGACCGTGACGAGTACGCCAGAGAGGAGGAAGAAGAGGAGGAGGAGGGTGACGAAGAGTCCGGCGCCGAGGGTGAAGTCCACGAAGGGGGGGTTCCCGGGCTGGCCATGGTCGAGGTGGGAGAAGAGCCGGAAGGGGTGCTGGCCCATCCCGATGGCGGCATAGTCTGGGTGACCTCAGAGGTCGCCAACCTGGTACACGTGGTCGATGTGGAGCAGCAGGAAATCGTCGCCAACGTGCTGGTGGGCAACCGGCCGCGACGTTTCGCTCTCACTCCCGACGGCAAGGAGCTCTGGGTCAGCAACGAGCTGAGCGGCTCGGTGTCGGTGGTGGATACCGCCAGCAACGAGCAGGTGGCGGAGCTGGTGTTCGAGCCGGAGGGCTTTCGCCCGGAGGATGTCACGCCGGTGGGTCTCACCATGACCTCCGATGGCAAGACCCTGGTAGTCGGACTGGGCCGGGCCAATCATGTGGCTTTCGTCGATGTCGCCAACCGGGAGATACAGGATTACGTGCTGGTAGGCAGCCGGGCCTGGAACACCACACTCAATGGCGACCAATCGACCCTGTACGTGGTCAACGGGCTCAGCGACGATCTCTCCATCATCGACATGGAGAGCCGCAAGGTGCTGCGGTCGGTTCCGGTGGGGCGCGTACCGCACACGGTTCTGATCGACGATTGAACACTATGATTCTGGCTACACTGCTGCTGGGCGCCCTCCTCGGGGCGCCCAGCCCCTCCCACGCCGCCGAGCCGGCGGAGTTTGTCATCGGCTACCTGGAGCAGCGGGGAGATCCCCGCTATGGCGGCACGCGGACCGCGGCACGCTATCTCACCGGCGCGTTGGGGCGACCTTACGCCGGCGCCGTAACTGCCCTCGGCGAGATCAAGTTCCATGGCGCTGGCGCCGGGGTGAGCTTCCAGCTCGAGCATGCGCGCGAGCGCACCACCGACGAGTTGCTGGCGGCGGTCATGCGCATGCACGAATCAGGTGTGCGCTTCTTCCTGCTCGATCTGCCCGCCGATGCTCTCGCAACGATCGCGGCTGCCACCCGCGACCAGCCGCTCATGCTGTTCAACATCAGCGCCGCCGACGATCGATTGCGCGGCGAGCAGTGTCAGCCGCATCTGCTGCACATACTACCGAGCTACGCCATGGAGGCCGACGCCCTCGCCCAGTTCCTGGTGTTTCGCAAGTGGCGCGAGGCGTTGGTGCTGGAGGGCCCGAGTGCGAGCGACCAGGTTCTGGCCGAGGCGTTTCGCCGCTCCGCCAAGCGCTACGGCGTCGAGGTGGTGGCTTCGAGACCCTTCGTACTCAGCAACGACCCCCGGGAGCGCGAGCAAAACAACATCGCTCTGCTGACCCAGGGCGGCTACGACGTGGTGTTCGTGGCCGACACCGATGGCGAGTTTGCCCGCTCGGTACCCTACAGCACGCTGCGAGCGCGACCGGTGGTGGGCTCCGAGGGTTTGGCGGCCCTAACCTGGCACTGGGCTTGGGAGCGACACGGCGCGCCCCAGCTCGAAGGTCGCTTTGAGCGCATCGCCGACCGCGCCATGCGCGGCGCCGACTGGGCGGCGTGGATGGCGGTGAAAGCCGTCGCCGAGGCGGTGCAGCGCACCCGCAGCGCGGACTTCGACGACCTGCAGGCGCACCTGTTGAGCCCGGAGCTGGTGCTGGATGGGTTCAAGGGTAATCGCTTGAGCTTCCGCCCCTGGGACCGTCAGCTACGCCAGCCGCTTCTCCTGGGCACCCACAACTGGGTGGTGGAGCGGGCACCGATCCGGGGTTTCCTCCATGCCACCAACAACCTGGACACGCTGGGCTTCGACGAGCGCGAGAGTGCCTGCCGGTTGTGATCGTGGGGCAAATTCGTTGAATGGAGGCGATGCCATTCCGCCATTTGCGCTATTGCGCAGCCAACGGCGTTCCGGCTCCAGGAGCAATGTCAGTCAAGATAACGTCCAACTCCAGATCAGTCGGCAATTGATTCGATATTGCGCATCCAGCCGTAGGAAGCGATGTCAGTCGCGATGGCGCGCGTAAGCGCGCTTGTCTTCGACGCGGCCAGAGAAGGGGGCGCATTGCGACCCCCATCGCGGCGTATGCCGCTCCTACCAGTGGCGGCCTAGGGGAAAACTGGGTGCCAATACATTTCAACCCGACAATGGCCTGGGTGATTTTAGAGGGGAGAGCACCGTGAACTCGTCCCATGCGCTGCAGGCGTTGACCGCGGTGGTCAGTCGCGAGACAGTGAAGTTCGTGCACCAGACCGGACGTCTGTTCTCCGCGCTGGTGCGGCCGACCTTGTGGATGCTGGTATTCGCCGCCGGCTTCCAGAACGTGTTCGGGGTTTCCATCATCCCCCCCTACCAAACCTACATCGAGTACCAGGTCTACATTGCGCCGGGGCTGCTCGGCATGGTGCTGCTGTTCAACGGCATGCAGTCGTCGCTCGCCATGGTCTACGACCGGGAGATGGGCATCATGCGGCTGCTATTGACCGCGCCGTTGCCGCGCTGGTACCTGCTGCTCTGCAAGCTGCTGGCGGGTACGGTGCTTTCGGTGCTGCAGGCCTACGCCTTTCTGGCGGTTTGCGCCTTGTTCCAGGTAGACCTACCCTGGATCGGCTGGCTCTATGCGCTGCCGGCCCTGCTGCTCGGTGGCATGATGCTGGGCGCCCTGGGCTTGCTGCTCTCGGTGCACATCCGGCAGCTCGAGAACTTCGCCGGGACCATGAACTTCGTCATCTTCCCCATGTTCTTCATCTCCACTGCCTTGTACCCGCTGTGGAAGCTGCAGGAGTCCGGCGCCGACGTGGTCTACCAGCTGGCGCGCTTCAACCCCTTCACCCATGCGGTGGAGCTGATCCGGTTCGCGCTCTACGGTCAGCTCAATTGGACCGCGCTGGCGGTGGTGGTGGTCGCCCTGGTGCTGTTCTTCGGGCTGGCGGTACGCGGCTACGACCCGCAGTCGGGCACCGTCGGCCGGGTCCAGCGGCCGGGCTGAGGCCGATCGTGTTTTCACCCACCGAGCCCCGCGTCCAAGGCCTGCTGGATGTGGGCGACGGCCACAGTCTCTACTACGAAGAGTGCGGCAACGCCGACGGCTTGCCCGCCGTCTATCTCCATGGTGGGCCAGGCTCCGGTTGTGGCCCCTTGCACCGGCGCTTCTTCGATCCGCGTCGCTTTCGCGCCGTGCTGTACGACCAGCGCGGAGGGGGCCG
>CAZLYT010000482.1:0-1633 GCA_964563515.1 uncultured Candidatus Competibacteraceae bacterium
AGCGGCGTATAGGGCAGCATGAAGCCTAAGGTGCGCTGACCGGGCGCCACGGCGGGCGCGACCGAATCGGGCCCGCTGGCATCGAGCAGCACGATGGGCGCAGCAGCGCTCTCCAGCAGCGCTCGCTCCTCGTCGCTCACCTTGCAGTAGCGGCGGATGACCCCAACGTCAGCCGCCATCAGTGCGAACGGCTTGTGGTAGCGGTGCTTGCGCCGACGCAGCCGGTCGACCGCGCCCGGGTTGCCCGCATCCGCCGCCAGATGGAAACCGCCGAGCCCCTTCACCGCAAGGATGCCACCGTCCGACAATAGTCGGCGCGCCGCAGCGATGACATCTTCGGCCGCAAATCGAACGCCGTCTCCAGTTTCCAGCCACAGCTGCGGCCCGCACTGGGGACACGCGTTGGGCTGCGCGTGGAAGCGCCGATCTGCCGGGTCGCCATACTCCTGCCGGCATCGAGCACACAACTCGAACGCCGCCATGCTGGTATTCGCGCGGTCATAGGGAATGCGACTCACGATGCTGAGGCGCGGTCCGCAGTGGGTGCAGTTGGTGAAGGCATAGCCGAAGCGCCGGTTTCCGGGTTCCCCGAAATCCGCGCAACAGGTGCCGCAAGTGGCGGCATCCGGCACTACGCCGGTATGCACCGTACCGTGACGGCTGTGGAGGATATGGAAACCTGCATGCGGCGCCGATTCAGCCAACGGCTCGGTCTGCAGATCCTCGATGTGCGCCAGCGGCGGCGCCTCGGCACACAATCGCTGCAGGAACTGTCGACGCGCCGCAGCCCCGCCCCAGATGCGTATAGCGACACCCTCGCCATCGTTCCACACCTCGCCGTCCAAGCCGCAGTCCGTGGCTAGCCGCCACACGGTGGGCCGAAATCCCACCCCTTGGACCAGCCCGTGCACGCGAATCGCAACGCCGACTGCCGACCTCTCCGAGGCTCCGGCATCGTGCTGCGGTGTGGTGAAGATGGCCAATTAGGCCCCCCTGATTTAACCGGCGCAGATCTTAGTCGTGACCATGCGGTAATTGGCCGTTGGCCTCAGGACTCAGCCCTCGATCCCGGCCGCAGTGCGCCAGCGATGCGGCCTACAACACTGACGACGACCAGCACCACCGCCCCGGCGGCGATGCCCACCACTGCGTTGGCAAGCGCCGGGGCGAGCACCGCCAGGAGACCGCTCATGCCCGCGCTCAGGTGGTGAATCCAGCCCTCGATGATGGGCAGACCATGAACCAGAATACCGCCGCCGACCAGGAACATGGCCGCGGTGCCCAGGATGGACAGACCCTTCATCAGATAGGGGGCCGCCCGGAGAATGCCTCGCCCGGTGGCCCGCTGCAGGCGATCGATTGCGCCCTCGCCGCCCTTGTTGCTGAGATACAAGCCCAGATCATCCAGCTTGACGATGCCCGCCACCAAGCCGTAGACGCCCACCGTGATGACCAGCGCGACCACGCTCAGGACTGCCACCTGGGTGCCCAGGGACTCCTGCGCCACCACACCCAAAGTGATGGCGATGATCTCCGCGGAGAGGATGAAGTCGGTGCGAATCGCACCCTTGATCTTCTGCTTCTCGACCTTGACCAGATCCACCGAAGGGTCCGCGACCGCGGTGACATGCTC
>CAZLYT010000483.1:0-1716 GCA_964563515.1 uncultured Candidatus Competibacteraceae bacterium
CGATGGCCAGGGTTCGAGTGAACTGGTTCTGAGCCGCCTTTGAGGCTCGGTACGCATACCAGCCGCCGAGCCGGTTGTCCTCGATGGAGCCGACACGCGCCGAGATGGAGGCGAGCACCGCTCGCCGGTCGTGGTTGAGCAAGGATAGGAAGTGTTTGGCCACCAGCAGCGGGCCAAAAGCGTTGACCTGAAAGCTGCGCTCCAGGTTGCCGGGCGTAACGTCCTCCAGCCTTTTCTCCGGCGCCAGGCCCTGGTCGTCATGCAGGATGCCGGCACAGTTGATCAGCAGGTCGAGACGCTCGACGGATTCGCCGACACGCCCCGCGGCGCTCGCAATGGAATCTTCGTCGGCCACGTCCATGGGAAGGCAGATCAGTCGCTCTCCGTGAGTCGTGGCGAGGCTCCTTAGATCGTCCGAGGACGAGGGATCACGGCTGGTCGCAATGACCGTGGCCTCGGGCAAGTCCTCCAGGAACCTGCGAGTGAAGGCCAACCCGAGGCCGCTGCTTGCGCCCTGAACCAGGATGGCCGCATTGTCGGGAAGGCCGCAGAGATTGTTCGACATCACCGCAAGCTAGCGGGTGGTGCCCTTGGGCGCAACCGCCCAAAAGCCACCCCCGGCATGCCTCGGCTCGCGGTCAATTCGAGCCTGGATCTGCTAGCCGCTGCCCAACTGGTCTAGGCTCCTGAGGTGAAGCGCGAAATGGACCTGATGCACGCCGAGACCCAACTGGCGCCGCGGCGATCGATTCGACGGAGAACACGGACATGGTCACTCGATATGATCCGGAGGGCAGACGACTGCCCGTTAAGCTCGATACCACTACCAACGGCGAGTTCGAGCCATTGCCACTGGCCCCCGTTCATCACCGAGCCAATCGTCTGGCCAGCGAGATGGCGGCGGTCAACGCTCGCCGCCGCTCCCTTGGCCGGCGCGACTTTCTGGTGTCGATTTGTGGTGCGGCCACCACCTTGCTAGCCATGAACAGCGCGTATGCGGCCCTCGGCAGGACCGGCGGTTTCTACGCCCTGGCGCCGGAGGCCGGGCTGGACGAGGCACTAGCGAAGGCTTCGCTGGAAGGTGACGAATTCATCTTCGACGTCCAGGGACACTTTGTGGAGCCCAACGGCGCCTGGCTCGAGCAAGTGCCCGAGGGCGCTCGGCCCTTGTCGTTCGCGCCCAAGACCGACTGCGCGCTGGCGGAGCAGCCCGGCCAGCGCAGCTACCTGCAGTGCTTGGGGCCCGACGAATTCATCAAGGACGTGTTCAAGGACTCCGACACGGACATGATCGTGCTGTCGTTCGTGCCATCCAAGCGCGACGCCGAACCGCTGACCATCGAGGAAGCCGCCGCCACCGCGGAGATCATCGAGAAGATGGAAGGCACCCACCGCATGCTGCTGCACGGCCGGGTGAATCCCAACCAGGAAGGTGATCTGGAGGGGATGGATCAGCTGGCCGCGAACTACCCGATCGCTGCCTGGAAGACCTACACCCAATGGGGCCCGGATGCCGTGGGCTTCTACCTCGACGACGACGTCGGCCTGGCATTCATAGAAAAGGCCCGCACGCTCGGCGTGAACAACATCGCGATTCACAAGGGGCTGCCGTTCGGGCGTCGGTCCTACCAGCATTCCCTTTGCGACGACATCGGGCGCGTGGCCAAACGGTATCCGGATGTCAACTTCCTCGTGTATCACTCCGGATTCGTCGCG
>CAZLYT010000484.1:0-35764 GCA_964563515.1 uncultured Candidatus Competibacteraceae bacterium
CCCGCTGCAGGGCAAGACCTACGTGCTAACCGGCACGCTTGCCACCCTGACCCGGCACCAGGCCAAGGCGCGCCTGGAGGCGCTGGGGGCCAGGGTAGCAGGCAGCGTGTCGAGCAGCACCGATTGTGTCATTGCCGGTGAAAAGGCCGGTACCAAGCTCGACAAGGCGCGCGAGCTAGGCATACCCATAGCCGACGAGCAGGAGCTGCTCAGTCTGCTCGCTGAGCACGAGGACTAGCCCAGTCCAGGCCGAGCGAACAACCGCCAGGCCCGGAGTAAGCCAATGGCGGCAGAGCCATTGTACCGGCAACCTTGACCTACGGATGCCGCACAATGTTTTGTCGATCAACCAGATAAGGTTGAGCCATAGGCTGTCCTGGTGAGTTATTCGGGCTAGATGCCAAGTGCCCCGGCGCGGGTCAGGTGGCGCCGGGGATATCCGCTCCGAAGTTCGCTCAGGGGCGCTCGATTTCGGCCCCCGCGCGCAGACTTTCCAGGTAGTCCTGGATGCGGGACTCCAGCATCTGCTGCTCGAGCTGCTGCTGCACAGCCTCGAACGGCGGCGCGGCCGCGTCGCGAGTGTCTTCCAACAGGATCACGTGCCATCCGAACTGGGTCTGCACCGGGTCGCTGGAGTAACTGCCCACCTCCATCTCGGCAACGGCCTCGGCGAAGGGTGGCACCAAGCGATCGCTCTGAGACCACCCCAGATCGCCGCCTTCGGGTCCAGACGGTCCGGTGGACTTGCTCCGGGCCAGCTCGGCGAAGTCGGCACCCTCATCGAGCTGGCCGATTACGGTTTGGGCCTCGTCTTCAGTAGCAACCAGGATGTGCCGAGCCTTGTACTCCTTGGCCCCTTCCATCTCGTCTGCCATGGCTTGGTAGCGTCCGCGGACGGCCTCTTCGTCTACGGGGTGCTGCTCCATGTAGGCATCGATGGCGGCTCGGGCCAGCACGCCCCTGCGCTGCAGCTTCAGCCGCTGTGCCACCTTCGGGTCGTCAGCCAAGTTGGCTTTTTCCGCTTCCTGAACCAGAAGCTCCTGGGTTACCAACTCGTCCAGGTAGTCCGACCCGCCGCCGCCTTGCAAGGCGCGCGCTTCGGTGTATGCGTCGAGCAGGCTGGAGTCGATGGCTTCCCCGTTGACGGTGGCTACGGTCTCGGCCCCGGCGGGTAAGGCCGCCAGGGCGGCGGCCAGGAACGGCCACCACAAATGATTGGAGCTAGGCATGGGATCTCCCGAGTAGCTGTGGGCGAAATTAGCGGCCCTGGGGGACCGTCGTTGGACTCAGTCTGGTAGGACCTTGCGGAAAGGGTGGACCTGAACGTCGGCATAGACGCCTGCCTCGAGGTAAGGGTCTGCTTGGGCCCAAGCCTGGGCGTCATCGAGGGAATCGAACTCGGCGACAATCAGACTGCCACTGTGGCCGGCGGGGCCGGGGTCCGCGGAGTCAATCGCGGGAAACGGGCCGGCGAGCACAAGACGACCGTCGTCCTGGAGCGTGCGCAGACGGGCGGTGTGGGCTGGGCGCGCACCTTTTCGACGCTCCAGGCTGTTCGCTACGTCCTTGCCGATGATTGCATAGAGCATGGGTCGTACCTCGCAGAGGGCACTCACTATGGCAGGGGCACGGGTTCCGCTCAACTGCGTTGACCCGTGTGCGCCTGCGTGCGTCAATTGGCGCCGTGAGCCAGTATTTCGAGCTGCACCCAGACAATCCCCAGCCCCGGCTGGTTCGCCGTACGGTGGAGATACTTCGTGGCGACGGCCTGATTGCGTACCCGACCGATTCCTGTTACGCGCTCGGTTGCTGCCTGGGCAACAAGGACGCGGCAGAAAGAATTCGTCGTATTCGACAGACGGACCGAGACCACATCTTCACTCTAGTGTGTCGCGATCTGTCGGAGATTGCGACCTACGCCAGGGTGGACAACACCCAGTATCGGTTGTTGCGCGCGCTGACCCCCGGCCCATACACCTTCATCCTGCAGGCCACCCACGAGGTCCCGCGCCGTCTTCTCAACCCGAAGCGTCGCACCATCGGCATCCGGGTGCCGGATAGTGCCATCGTCCATAGCCTGCTCGAGGAACTGGGCGAACCCATCATGAGCACCACCCTGATCCTTCTCGGCAATGACCTGCCGCTGACTGAGCCCGAGGATATCCGGGAGCGTTTGGAGCATATGGTTGACCTGGTAGTGGATGGCGGCGTGTGCCATCACGAGCCGACGACGGTGCTCGACCTGCTCGGGGAGGTGCCAGTGTTGGTGCGCCAGGGGCGGGGCAGCGTGGAGTTCATGGGCGTCGAGGCTTAGAAAAGCTCTGAATCTATTGGCACCGTCGCACCGCTGCCGTTGCGTGCCGGGTGTCAACACCCACCGCTCCATGGGGCGGCGCCCCAGACGCCAGGCCACTTGGGAAGGCGAAGACACCGACGCGGCAGGGGGCGATTCTCGCACGTGCCCGACCGTGCCTCGCTGCGTATAATGCGCCGATGCAAGGCCTGTCTTTCGTCCAGCAGCTAGTGGTCTGGGCGCCTCCCGTTCTGCTCGCCGTCACCCTGCACGAGGTCGCCCACGGTTGGATGGCCTTGAAGCTGGGCGACACCACGGCGTTCTCCCAAGGGCGACTCAGCCTCAACCCCCTTCGCCACATCGATCCGGTGGGCACCATCCTGGTTCCGGCGATACTGCTGCTGGTTGGTGGGTTCATCTTCGGTTGGGCCAAGCCGGTTCCCGTTGACTACCGCCAGCTGCGTGATCCGCGCCGCGACATGGCTATCGTCGCGGTGGCGGGGCCGGCCGCAAACCTGGCCATGGCTCTGGCCTGGGCGGCGCTGCTGAAGATCGCCGCAGTCGGCCACGGCGTGCTGCCAGCGGCCGTAGTGGTGCCCATGTCGTACATGGGCCTCGCCGGCGTGATGGTGAACATCGTGCTCGCGGTGTTGAATCTCATCCCGGTGCCGCCATTGGACGGGGGCCGGGTGGCGACCGGTCTGTTGCCCCTGGGACCGGCGCGGATGCTGGCGCGGCTAGAGCCCATCGGCTTGGTGGTATTGCTGGTGTTGCTCGCCAGCGGCGTGCTCGGTCACATCCTGGGACCGCCGGTAAACTATCTTCAGCAGCTGATACTGAATATGGTCGTCAAGTAGGAAGACCCGCGGAAATGCAGGATGGCTGATGACGAATCACAGCTGCGCCGTCCGCGGGCTCAACTGCCCACTACGGAGCAGTACTTCGATGGTGTCGCTGCGAGTTCCCGATTTCACAGAACAATGAACAGCTTTCCAACATGAGCAAGGAAATAGTCCTCACCGGGATCACCACCACCGGAGCCCCTCATCTCGGCAATTACGTGGGCGCTATTGCACCGGCAATCGTCAGCAGCCGCGACCCGGGGGTGTCAACTTTCTTTTTCCTGGCCGATTACCACGCGCTCATCAAGTGCGGTGATCCCATGCGGGTGCAGCGCTCGAGCCTGGAGATCGCGGCCACTTGGCTGGCTTGTGGTCTGGATCCTGAAGTCTGCACCTTCTATCGCCAGTCGGACATTCCAGAGATCACGGAGCTCACCTGGGTGCTGACTTGCGTCACCGCCAAGGGGCTGATGAACCGCGCTCACGCGTACAAAGCTGCCGTAGCCGCCAACGAGGGCGAGCAGGGCGTGGATCCGGACAAAGGCATCAGCATGGGCCTGTTCTGCTATCCCATACTCATGGCAGCCGACATTCTGATGTTCCGCGCCAACAAGGTGCCGGTGGGCAAGGACCAGATCCAGCATCTGGAGATGGCCCGGGACATTGCTCAGCGGTTCAATCACTTGTACGGGGAACTTTTCACCCTGCCGGAAGCGGTGGTGGATGAGACCCGGGCCGTGCTCTCGGGCCTGGACGGCCGCAAGATGAGCAAGAGCTACGACAATACGATTCCCTTGTTCGTCCCGGAGAAAGCCCTGCGGAATCTTATAATGCGCATCAAGACTAACTCGCAAGAGCCTGGTCAACCGAAAGATCCAGAGGCCTCCACATTGTTCGAGATCTATCGAGCATTTGCCACCCCGGAGGAGACCGAGGCCATGCGAGTGCGCTATCGGGAAGGGATCGCCTGGGGCGAGATGAAGCAGGTCTTGTTCGAGTATTTGAATGCTCGCTTGACCCCTCTGCGCCAGCGTTACCAAGAACTCATGGCTGAACCGGACCACATCGAGGGCGTATTGCGGCAAGGTGCCGCGAAGGCTCGGGACTCGAGCGTGCCCTTGTTGGCTGACGTGCGACATGCCGTGGGAATACGGCGGCTCGATGGCTAGCGTCGGCTCCCTTGCGAGCTCCCGGATCGACGGGGTTTTCATGAAGGTGACCGAGCACTGCCTGCGTGCGTTCGCGGCAGGCGGTCGCGTTCCTCCCCAGTCACCGTGTCATACGGGACTCACGCGGCTCCGGAGCGGGGCCCCGGACCAATGACGGCAGGAGCCGTCGCTGAGCACGTGGACGCCGACGCCTTGGCTTCCGAAACGCCTGGCGGTGCCGATATCGGGAGCGCCGACATCTGTGTTGCCCGCGTTCGCGGTGAGCCGCTACGCCGGCTTCCGGAGGACCTGTACATTCCACCGGGCGCGTTGGAGGTTTTTCTAGAGACTTTCGAGGGGCCCCTGGACCTGCTGCTCTACCTGATCCGGCGTCACAACCTCGACATCCTCGACATCCCCATCGCGTTGATCACTCGACAGTACATGGATTACATCGCCATGATCCGTGATCTGCGCTTCGAGCTGGCGGCGGAATATCTGCTGATGGCGGCCATCCTGGCTGAGATCAAGTCCCGGATGCTGTTGCCCAAACCCGCCGCCAGTGATGAGGAGGAAGAAGACCCGCGGGCGGAGCTGGTACGCAGGCTCCAGGAGTACGAGCAGTTCCGGCGTGCGGCCGAGGATCTGGATGCCTTGCCCCGCATGGAGCGGGATCTGTTGCCAGCCGGCGTGCTCAGCGATCACATTGATCTGCCGCGGCCACGACCACAGGTGGAGCTGAACGAGATGCTGCTGGCGCTGGCCGGGGTCATGGCGCGGGCCGAGAACTTCGCGCACCACACGGTGCGGCGCGAGCAGTTATCGGTACGGGAACGCATGTCGATCGTGTTGGCGCGTCTGGAGTCCGGTATACGGGCGGAGTTCACCAGCTTGTTTCAGGTCGAGGAGGGACGCATGGGGGTGGTGGTGACACTGCTTGCGGTGCTGGAGCTGGCCCGGGAGCAGCTGGTGGAGGTGATTCAGAATGAGGCTTACGGACCGATCTACCTGAGCCGTCGCTGATTGTTTACGGCGCCCAGGTCACCGGCGCCCACTCGCCTGCAGGGGATTTGCATTGGACCAGGACAGGCTCAAGCACGTGGTGGAGGCGGCCCTACTAGCCGCTGGGGAGCCGGTTTCCATGGAGCGGCTGCGATCGCTGTTCGAAGTCGATGGCGGACCTAACCGGGGTGAGCTGTCACAAGCCCTGGAGTCCTTGCAAGCCGACTATGCCCAACGCGGCATCGAGCTGGTGCAAGTGGCATCGGGTTATCGGGTACAGGTACGGCGGGAGCTGGCACCTTGGATCGGCCGCTTGTGGGAGGAGCGGCCGCCACGCTATAGCCGCGCCCTGTTGGAGACCCTGGCGCTGATTGCCTACCGCCAACCCATCACCCGGGGTGAGATCGAGGAGGTGAGGGGAGTCGCAGTCAGCACCCATATCGTTCGCACCCTGCTCGAGCGCGGTTGGGTGAGAGTGGTCGGGCACCGCGAGATCCCGGGTCGTCCCGCGCTATACGCCACCACCAAAGAATTCCTCGACTACTTCAATCTCAGCAGCCTGGCTGAGCTGCCAGCACTGTCTGAGGTCCAGGCCTTGATGCCGGAACCCGAGCAGGCCGAGGCGAAGCCCCGGCTGGAGCCCGATGCGGAGCATGAACGACCGCCGCCAAATCCATCGACGCAGGACTACTTCGACACGGCCTGAAGGGTCCGCAGAACAGCCCGCCACGGCCGAGCGCGTGCAGAAGTTGCTGGCGCGCTTGGGTTACGGCTCGCGGCGGGAGATTGAGTCGTGGATCAGCGCAGGTCGGGTGCGCATCGACGGCCGAGGAGCCAACCTGGGAGACCGAATCAGTGATCCCCGGCAAGTAACCTTGGACGGGAAATCGTTGCCGGCCGTCGCCACCGCGCCAACCCCTCGAGTGTTGATCTATTACAAGCCAGTAGGGCAGATCACCAGCCGCCGTGACCCGGAGGGCCGCGACAGCGTGTTCGAGCATCTGCCACGGCCGCGCCAGGGTCGGTGGGTCGCCGTGGGTCGACTCGACATCAATACCCAGGGGCTGCTGCTGCTCACCACCGACGGGGAGCTCGCTCACCGGCTGATGCATCCCTCCAGCGCCGTGGAGCGCGAATACGCCGTTCGCGTACGAGGGCCGGTGGCTCCCGAGGCGCTCGCCAAACTTCAATCCGGTGTCGAGTTGGATGGCGAACACTTGAGCTTCCGCACCATCGTGGACGCCGGTGGCGAGGGCAGTAATCATTGGTATCACGTGGTGTTGGCCGAGGGCCGGAATCGCGAAGTACGACGCCTCTGGGAGACCATCGGAGCTCAGGTCAGCCGCTTGCTGCGGGTACGCTATGGTCCGGTGGCCCTGCCGCGGCGGCTCCGGGCTGGACGCAGCCTCGAGCTCGAACCTGCGTCGTTGGCGGAACTCTATCGCGCAGTGGATCTGCCACCCCCAGCAGCGTCGCCGGCGGCGAAATCCACCGTCGCCCAGAGGCGACCGCGAACCGGCTCCCCTCGGCGGCGCTGAGCGTCCTGCCGCCTGTCCACGGGGCGGCTGGAGTGGGTCCACTCATGGGCGAGCCCGGCCATGATGGGCCCGCCGAACTGGAGGAAAGCTGATGGCTCGGTTGCTCATCCTGGCGGCGCTCGCGAGCTTGTGCGTCAACGCTTCCTTGGCCCAGGAGGCGCGTCCGCACGGGCCCACCGACTCCCTACCCTGGTTCAAGCAGTCCTTCCTGGACCTGCGGGAAGACGTGGCCGATGCGGCCGATGCGGACAAGCAGGTGGTGCTCTACTTCCACCAGCAAAGATGTCCTTACTGCGCCAAGTTGTTGCGGGACAACTTTGGTCAGCGCGAAATCGCCCAGCGCACCCAAACTGACTTCGACGTGATCGCCGTCAATCTATGGGG
Organism: uncultured Candidatus Competibacteraceae bacterium; assembly: GCA_964563515.1. Taxonomy (GTDB): domain Bacteria; phylum Pseudomonadota; class Gammaproteobacteria; order Competibacterales; family JAHEDQ01; genus CAZLYT01. Next base: position 7,208 of record CAZLYT010000484.1, read on the forward strand.
TGACAAAGAAGTGACGGATCTGAACGGTCGCAATGTCAGCGAGAAGGAGTTTGCCAGGGCGCTGAAAGTCATGTTCACCCCGACCCTGCTGATGCTGGATCAAGAGGGGCGGGTGGCACTGCGCATCAACGGCTACTATCCCCCGCATCTCTTTACCACCGCCCTGGATTTCGTCGCCGGTGGTCATCATCGCGAGCTCAGCTTTCGCGACTATGTGGCAGAGCGAGAGCCGCAGCCGGCGAGTGGCGAGCTGCACAGCGAGCTGGGATTTCTACAGCCGCCGTTGCGACTGGACCGGCGATCCGCCGATGATGAGCGCCCGTTGCTGATCCTGTTCGAGCAGCGCCAGTGTCGGGCCTGCGACGAGCTGCACCAGCAGGCTTTCCAGCAGCCGGAAACCCGCGAGCTGCTAGCCCAGTTGCGGGCCGCCGTGGTGGACATGTGGTCGGCGCAACCGCTGACCACTCCGCACGGGCGTGAGCTTCCGGCCCGGGAGTGGGCGGCAGAGCTGAGGGTGAGCTATGCGCCGAGCATGGTTTTCTTCGCCACCGATGGAGAGGAGATCTTTCGCAGCGAAGCCTACTTGCGCCCATTCCACGTGAGCTCGGTGCTCGAGTACGTGGTAACCGGCGCGTGGCGGGAGTGGCCGGAATTCCAGCGCTACGTGCAGCATCGAGCCGACCAGCGTCGGGAGGCCGGCGAAACCGTGGAGCTCTGGTGAAACCGTGCCGCCGTCAGCCACCGACCGGCATCGGAACCGGGTCGCTCGGCCGCAACACCTGGCCATTCACGGCCTGCCCGTCGGCACCGAGCAGAAACAGGTAGGGCCACACCACCTGATCTGGTGTCGATAGCCGATCGCGATCTTCGGCCGGATAAGCCTGCAAACGCAGCCCGGTCCGAGTCGGTCCAGGGTCGACGGCATTGACCCGCACCTGGGTGTGGGACTCCAACTCGTCGGCCAGAATCTTCATCAAGGTCAGGGCGCCGCCCTTGGAGACTCCATACGCGCCCCAGTAGGCGCGACCTTTGTCCGCCACCGAGTCGTGGCTGAAGATCACGGCTGCGGAGGGCGCTTCCCGCAGGGTGCCGAGGCAGGCTTGAGTGAGCAGGAAAGGTGCCGTGAGATTCACGTGCACGACCTTGACCCAGGTAAGCGGATCGTAGTGGGCGATCGGTCGCAGATCTCCCAGCTCAGCGGCCGCATGTACCAGGCCGTGCAGCTGGCCGAACTTGGTACCGATGACGTTGGCCAGATCCTCGTAGTCCTTGGGGGTGGCGCCTTCCAGGTTCATGGGATAGATGGCGGGCTGGGGTGCGCCGGCGGCCTCGATCTGGTCGTAGACTTGCTCCAGCTTCTTGATCGTGCGGCCCAGCAGCACGACGGTCGCCCCGTACCTCGCCGCCGCCAGCGAGACCGCTCGACCGATGCCGTCGCCGGCGCCGGTGACGACCACGGTGCGTTCACGAAGAAGGTCGGGGGCGGGCTGGTAGGCGCTCATCTAGGTGCTCGGGAACAGCTTGCAAACGGGGAAGCCGCTAGCGCCAGTTGGGCTGCCGTTACCCCGCTGCGCACGGCGCCTTCGAGTGTGGCAGGCAGGCCGGTGCGTGTATAGTCCCCGGCCAGCCACAACCCGGAAATGGGCGTGTCGGGCGCCGGTCGGAGCGCTTCGTTGGCGGGGCTGGCGCGAAAGGTGGCGCGGCGTTCCCGCACGGTCAGGCAGTCCCCGATCCGCAGGCTGGGCCAGAATAACTTCAGCTCTCCGGCGATTGTCGCGGCCAGCTCGCGGCCGGAGTGACGGCAAGGGTCGGCACTGACCACCACCGCGAGCAGCCCGGTGTCACCCTCGTCGCTGCGGTCGAAGCACCATTGCGCAGTGGTCCCCAGCAGCCCTACCAGGGGCTGTCTCGGTCGGCCCAGCGGGCTCCGCAGTCTGACGTAGACGGTGCTGATGGTATTTTCCTCGAGTCTCGCCAGCGGAACGGCGAGCCGGTCCAATCCCGAGCGCATCAGCAGCCTGGTGCTGGCAGAGGGGCCCGCCGCCAGCACGATAGCGGCCGCGGGCAGTCGCTCGCCGCCGACTCGAACGGCCGCCACGCGGTCTGCCTTCAGCTCAATGGCCTCCACTCGGCAGCGGGCGTCTACCGTCATGCCGTGGCGCCTGAGGAAACTCAGTGCCGGCGTGGTAAACACCGCTTCCAGGCTGCCGCGGGGCAGCAGCAGGTCCGCATTGTCGGCGGGTCCGCCCAAGGCCTCCACCAGCGTCGCCAGGAAAGGTCCCGCAGCGGCTTCGTGGGCGGGTGTATTCATGATCGCCAGGCACAGCGGCTCCCAGACCCAGGAGATGAGCGCGGGAGGCTGTTGCAGTTGCCGCAACGCTTCTGCCACGGTCAAGCTGCTCAGCGCTCGGCCGTCGTTCGATGCCCGCTGTAGTGAGGACCACAGGCGCAAGGCTCCGATCCGATCCCGCCATCTCAAACCACGACTGAAGGCGAGGCCTGCCGCTAGGTGCAGTGGTGCGGGCAGGGGTGCGGCCCGTAGGGTGACGCTGCGTCCGTCCCGATGCCGCATGGGCAGGGCGAGACGATACCGCCGCAGCAGGGATTCCGGCCGCTCACCCATGAGCTCTATCAGTCTGAGCAGCTCTCGGCAGGCGCCCAGCATCAGATGCTGGCCGTTGTCCAGGGTCTGTCCCCCGACGGTCACCGCGCGGGCCCTACCGCCCGGCCTTCGCGCAGCCTCCAGGACACGCACTGGACAACCCGCGGCGGCCAGCGATACCGCCGCGGCCAGCCCGGCCCAGCCGCCGCCGATCACCAGGACCGGGTCCTGGCTGCGGATCATCGAGTGCGGCCGCGGCGGCGGCGCTCGGCCCGGTAACAGCGCCATGCGATCCAGAGCTTGCGCAACGGCGTCAGCTGCACCCTATGCTCGAGCACCCGCAAGCCGTCGGCCTCCATCTCCTCCAACAGCGTCAAGTAGATCTGCCCCATGATCAGGCCTGGGGTTTGGCGGAATCGGTCGGCTTCCGGCAGTCGGGCAAGAGCCCCGGTGTAGCTCTGTCGCGCCAGGCCAGCATGCTCCTGCAGCAAGCCGACAAGCGCACTGGAGGTGGTATCGACGGTCAGATCCTGTGGCTGTACTCGATGCCGCTCGAGCGCTTCTGCGGGCAGATACACCCGTCCCCGGTGGGCATCCTCGCGTATGTCGCGCAGAATGTTGATGAGCTGGAGGGCGATCCCGAGCTCGCTGGCGTAGCGGGTGGTGGCGTGGTGCTCATGGCCGAAGATCTGCGCGCTGAGCAGGCCGACCACACCGGCCACGCGGTAACAGTACAACCGCAGCTGGCTGTAGTTCTCATAGCCCTGGTGGGCGAGGTCCATCTCCATGCCATCCAGGATCTCCATGAAGTGCTCCCGCGCCATGTCGTAGCCCTGCACCGAGGGAGCCAAGGCGCGGGTGACCGGGTGCTGGGGCTGGCCGGCGTAGAGGCGTTCGACCTCGGTTCGCCACCAATCGAGCTTGGCTTGAGCCACCGCGGACTCCGAGTGGTTGTCCACCACGTCGTCCACCTCTCGGCAGAAGGCGTAGAGGGCGGTCACGGCACGGCGACGCGGAGGCGCCAGGAAGCGAAACGCATAGTAGAAGCTCGATCCGCTGCGGGCGGCTCGTTCGGCGCAGTACTGTTCCGGTGTCAAATCAGGTGCCTGGGTTAGCGTTCAAGGATAGCCACCGGGGGCCGGCGCTCGGCCTGCGTGCGTCAATCGGACGTCAGAAATTGCCGAGGGCGCCGAACAACATGCCCAGCCGATCGCCAGCGCCAAGCGTCGGTCGCTCGAACGGAGCACTGCGGGCGCGGCGGCGTTTGGCCTCCACGATGCGTTCGCCCCCAAGCACGATCATGCGCAGCTCGAGCCCCGCCCGTCCGGAAAGGGCGCGTCCCAGGGGGGCACCACTGCGCAACAAGCGGTGGGCGCGCTCACATTGAAACGCAATCAGGCGGGACAGTCCCGCTGTGGTCCGACCTTCGGCGATGTCGTTCTCGCTGACCCCGTAGCGCTGCAGCTCGTCCTGGGGCAGGTAGATCCGATCCCTCTGTAACAGGTCATCGCGGAAGTCCTGGAGGAAGTTGATCAGCTGCAGGGCCGAGCAGATGGCGTCGGAACAACCCACATTGGCGGGCGTATCCGCGCCATAGAGTCGCAGCAGCAGCCGACCTATGGGATTGGCGGAGCGACGGCAATAACCCATCAGCTCGCCGAAGTCTCCATACCGACTCTGGGTGATGTCTTGTCGGAACGCCGCCAGCAGGTCGAGGAACGGTTGCGTCGGCAGCCCGAAACGGCGCCGGATGTCACCCACGGCGAGCAGCATCGGATCATCCACGAGCTCGGCTTGCCCAGTCTCCGCCAAGGCTCGCTCCAGCCGAGCCAGGGCCACCGTTCGCTCGGCCACGGTGGCGTCACCCTCGTCGACAATGTCGTCCGCGGTGCGGGCGAAAGCGTAGATCGCCGTGACTGCGGGGCGCAGCCGGCCCGGAATCGCCAGCGATGCCACCGGAAAGTTCTCGTAGTGCTGGCGTGCCAGATCGGCGCACCACTGGTGCGCCCGGGCCAGATCGGCGTCAGGCAGCACTGGCTGTCAACCGCTGCAGGATCTCATCTGGGGAGGTGACCAGCGCATGGGCGCCCCATCGGGCTGGATCGTCGCCCGCAGGTATGTAGCCGAAGGTTACTGCCAGAGCTTGCATGCCGGCTCGCAACGCAGCCTCCATGTCGCGGGCGGAGTCACCCACGTAGGTACACTCGGCGGGTCGAAGGTGGAGCGCTCGGCAGGCGTGCAGCAAAGGCCCGGGATTCGGCTTGCGCTGGGGTGTCGAGTCGCCGCTGACCACCACCGCCGCCCGCTCGGCGAGTTGCAGCGCCGCCAGCAACGGTTGCGTCAGCCAGCCGGGCTTGTTGGTGACGACCCCCCAGGGGACGCCGAGCTGCTCGAGCACGTCCAACACGACGTCGATGCCGGGAAACGGCCGCGTTTCGATGCACAGTCCTTGCTCGTAACAGACCAGGAAACGCTGCCGCAGCGGTTCGAAACCAGGCTCGCCCTGGTCCACTCCGAAACCCAGCCGCACCATGGCGCGCGCGCCATTGGACACGTGAGGGCGAACTGCAGAGAACTCCAGCGGCGCTAGCTGTTCCTCCAGGCGCAAGCGATTGAGCGCACCAGCCATGTCGGGGGCGGTATCGAGCAAAGTGCCATCCAGATCGAACAGGACGGCTCGGGTATTGAGCTTCAAGATGCGGCCTCGGCGGCTTTCCCACAACACACCAGATAGTTCACATCGACGCCGGGCCCGAGCCGGTAGCTCCGGCTCAGTGGGTCATAGTGCAGGCCGGTCATGTCAATGACATCCAGCCCCGCCTGGCGGCACCAGGTGGCGAGCTCGGACGGGCGGATGAAGCGCCGATACTCGTGGGTGCCCCGGGGCAGCATTCCCAGCACGTACTCGGCTCCCACGATCGCGAGCAACCAGGCCTTGGGGTTGCGATTGATGGTGGAGAAGAATACTCGGCCGCCAGGGCGCACCAGCGCTCCGCAGGCTTGCACCACCGACCCCGGGTCGGGTACGTGCTCGAGCAGCTCCAGGCAAGTTACCACGTCGCGGCTGGCGGGCTCGGCCGCCGCCAGGGCTTCGGCGGTGCTCTCTCGATACTCCACCTGGAGCCCGGATTCCAGCAGGTGTAGTCGCGCTATCTCCAGGCTGGCAGCGACCAGGTCGATGCCCAGCACCTTGGCGCCACGGGTGGCAAGGGCTTCGGCCAGCAGCCCGCCGCCGCAGCCCACGTCGACGACATGCTTGCCGTCGAGCACCGCACGGCCGGCGATGTAGTCGAGGCGCAGGGGATTGATGTCGTGTAGCGACTTGAACTCGGCCTCGGGATCCCACCAGCGACTGGCAATGTCCTGGAACTTGCGAAGCTCGCGGCTATCGACGTTGCTTTGGCTCATGCTGATCACCTAGAACGGCGACGCCGGCGAGTCGCTGGCGCCAGGCATCGGCGCTGCGCAGCAGGGAGTCCTCGTCGAGCGTCGTCAGACGTCGCTGCTCGAGCAGGCGGCGGCCGCCCACCCAGACGTCGGTCACCTGATCCCGACTCGCCGAGTACACCAACAGCGACAACGGATTGTGTAAAGGTACGCATTCTGGGCGGCGCAAATCGACGGCCACGATGTCGGCTTGCTTGCCGATGCGCAACGAACCAATTTGGTCATCCCAGCCGAAAGCCCGGGCGCCGTTCAGCGTGGCCATGGTCAGCGCGCGAGGTGCCGGGAGCGCAGTGGGATCAGCAGCCACAGCCTTCGCCAGCAGCGCCGCCGTTCGCATCTCCTCGAGCAGGTCCAGATCGTTGTTGCTGGCCGCGCCGTCGGTGCCAAGCGCGCACCGCACTCCGGCGCGGTCGAGCGCGGCTACGGGCGCCAGGCCACTGGCGAGCTTTAGGTTTGACTGCGGACAATGAACGACGCTGGAACCCGCGTCGGCAATCATCGCGATATCGTCGTTGGATAGCTGCGTCATGTGCACCGCAACCAGGCGCTCGTCCAGGAGTCCCAACCTGGCCAGGCGGTCAAGGGGCCGTTCACCCGAGTGCTGCACGGCGCTGTCAACCTCGTGGGCGGTTTCGTGCACATGCATGTGGATCGGCAGGTTGGCCTCGCGGGCAAGCTGCGCGGCCTGCAGCAACGGCGAGTCGGAAACCGTGTAGGGGGCATGAGGTGCCAGCGCCGCGCGCAACTGCGGATCGCCGGAAATCTGCTGGAGCAGAGCCGTTCCCTTGCCCAGGTATTCGGCGGTAGTGGCTGCCCATCGGCTTGGAAAGTCGATCAGAATCAGACCCAGGGTGGCACGCAGCCCACTGGCACGAACTTCACGAGCCGTGACATCGGGATAGAAGTACATGTCGCTGAAGCAGGTGGTGCCCGAGCGAATCATCTCGCCCAACGCCAGGCGGGTGCCGTCGGCGACAAATTCCTCATCCACCCAGCGCGCCTCGGCAGGCCAGATGTGATCCTGTAGCCAGGTCATTAGCCCGAGGTCGTCGGCCAGCCCGCGCAATAGAGTCATGGCGGCGTGGGTGTGAGCATTGACCAGGCCGGGAACGAGAACGTGGCCCGGAAGATCGACCACCTGCTCTGCGGCCAGCGCAGAAGCCTCAGAGCGCGGTAACAAGGCGTGGATTCGCCCCCCGCTGATGGCGATGGAGTGCTCCTCGAGGACCAATCCCTCAGGCTCGACCGGTATGACCCAGCCGGCGTGGAGGAGCGTGTCGATTTGCGCCATGAGATCTCCAGACCGTCTACGGCGCTGGAGTATATGGCATGGCTACCCGGCAACGGAAAACGCCGCCCTGGCAAGGGCGGCGTGGGTCGAGCTCGCGCCGCGGCGCGAGCTCCTTACAACCTTTACTGCTGGGACTCCACCACGGCTTCCACGTCGACCTGGACGCGGCGGTTTTGCTGGCGACTTTCGCGGGTGTCGTTGGAGGTGCGGGGATTGGACTCACCGTAACCGGTGGTGTTGATCAGGTCAGGATTGACTCCGAGACCCACCATGTAGTCCTTGACGGAGGCGGCGCGGCGTTCGGACAGACCCTGATTGTAGCTTTCGGGGCCGGTGCTGTCAGTGTAACCATCCACCTGAATGCTGACGATGTTGCTGGCCTGGCCCATGTTGCCGACCAGCTGGCGCAGCTGCTCCTCGCCTTCGGGCCTGATCTGGGCACTGTCGAAGTCGAACAGGGTATCGGCCTCGAGGGTCATCTGCTCCTGAACCATCGTGGGCTCGACCATCGGGGGGGTCTCTGCCACTGGCACCAGGGCGGGATCGCACTCCATGGTGGCCATCTCGGGCGTCCAGCGCGGGGTCTTGAGGCAGCCGTCCACCGTCTTGACGGCGACGCCGCTTGGATCATCCGCATAGCCGCTGGGGTCGTCGTGAGCTATTGCTGCGGCGGTGTATGAAAAACAGAGGACGGCGCCGAGGCCGACAGTCTTGAGCACGTTCATGATGCCTCCCTAAATTGGGTGTCTTAGCTGAGATTAAGAGCCTGAACAGGATCTAAGCCACTGCGTGTGGCGGAAAGATTAAATCCGCTTTATCGAATATGCAACAGATAGTGGCGAAATTATCCAAACTACAACAGTCTTGACTGCTAGCCGTCGCCCTCATGGGGGCGCAAACTGACCGCGTGCGCGCTCCACCCAGTGCCCCGTGGAGCGCAGGCGGTTCTTTGCCGGGGCCTTGCCAACATTGAGATTCATTTGGGAGATCAAGACGTTGCGCATTGCGCTCGTGGAGGATGATCGAGATCAGGCGGTGCTCTTGGAGCATTGGGTCGACGCTGCCGGCCATCAGTGCCAGCTCTACGGCGCCGGCGCGCCATTTCTTCGTGACTTGATGCGCGAGAGCTTCGATTTGGTGATTTTGGACTGGATGCTGCCGGACACAGATGGCATTCGACTCCTGCGGGCCATCCGGGAGCGCTGCGACTGGTGGGTCCCCGTACTGTTCGTGACTTGCCGCGACGCGGAGGCGGACGTGGTGCAGGCGCTCGAGGCCGGCGCCGATGATTACATGAGCAAGCCGGTGCGAAAATCGGAGCTGCTGGCCCGCTTGACGGCCCTGGTACGGCGCCACCAGGTCGACCAGATCAGCGACGAGACCATAGAGGTCGACCCCTACCGCATCGACGCCCGTACCCGCTCACTGTCGTGTGGCGGCAGAACGCTGGACCTCACCCATAAGGAGTTCGATCTGGCTTGCTTCCTGTTCCGCAACGCCGGCCGCATCGTGTCCCGGGGGCACATGCTGGAGAGCGTGTGGGGACAACGAGCGGATCTGAACACGCGCACCGTAGACACTCACGTCAGCCGTTTGCGCCAGAAGTTGGGGCTGCGGCCGGAGAATGGCTGGCAGCTCCAGGCTGTCTACCAACACGGCTACCGGCTCGAGCGGGTCAAGACGCATTAGTTCAATGGGCATCACTGAGCTGTCGTCCACGGATCGGGTACGGGCGGTGACCTGGGCAGACGATGCCCTGGTGCTTCTCGATCAGCGCGCCCTCCCCGAGCGGGAGCGCTACCTGGAGATTCGCGACTCGGACCAGGCTGCCGAGGCGATTCGCCAGATGGTGGTGCGGGGCGCCCCGGCGATCGGAATTACCGCAGCCTATGCCGCGGTGCTTGGCGCCAGGCAAGCCCTGGGTGGCGTTGACGACAACTGGCGAGCTCGCCTGTCGGCTGCGCTGGATCGCTTGGGTGACGCGCGCCCAACCGCGGTCAATCTCGCCTGGGCCATCGGGCGGGTGCGGCAGCGGCTACGCGAGCTGGAAGCCGCCGATGCCGAGGCGGCGCTGCTGCAGCTGGCTCGGGACATACACGCCGCAGACGTTGCGGCCAACCATCGCATGGGTGAGCTGGGAGCGGCGTTGCTCGAACCCGCGACCGGGATCCTCACCCACTGCAACACCGGGTCGTTGGCCACCGGTGGCTACGGCACCGCGTTGGGCGTGGTGCGAAGCGGCTATCGCTCGGGGCGTGTCTCTGGCGTGTATGCCGATGAGACGCGCCCCTGGCTTCAGGGCTCACGGCTCACGGCGTGGGAGCTGGTCCAGGACGGAATCCCGGTGACGCTCGTGGCCGAGGGCGCGGCGCCCTGGTTGATGCACAGCGGGCGCGTGGGATGGGTAATCACCGGCGCCGATCGAATCGCCGCCAACGGTGATTGCGCCAACAAGATTGGGACCTATGCCCTGGCCATCGCCGCGCGCTACCACGGTCTTCGTTTCATGGTGGTCGCCCCCACCAGCACCATTGATCTCGGTGCTGCCGCTGGCTCCGCCATCCCCATCGAAGAACGTCCCGCGGAAGAGGTCCTCACACTCGCCGGGCATCGAGTCGCTGCTCTCGGCGCCGATGCCTGGAATCCGGCCTTTGACATCACCCCCGCCGAGTTGGTGGACGCGATTGTCACCGAGCGGGGGGTCGCCTCGCCGGTGACCGCGGCAACGCTGGCCCGGGTCGCCGGGGTCTGAGGTCGGTGTCTGCGGCGGCCGGCGCCGAGATGGCCGGTCGATGCAGGGTGGCGGTGGCGTCACTGAGCCGCACGCGCCCCGATGTGGTAGCATTCGGCCGCCGGCGGCCAGCCGGCCCTGCCCCCGACTCACCCAAGGCCCAGCCAGAGCAGCTATAGAATGGCCGACTTTGCCAGGGAAATCCTGCCCGTAAACCTCGAAGACGAAATGCGTCAGTCCTATTTGGACTACGCCATGAGCGTGATCGTCGGCCGCGCGCTGCCCGACGTTCGCGACGGGCTCAAGCCCGTGCACCGCCGCGTGCTCTACGCCATGCGTGAGCTCGGCAACGATTGGAACAAGGCGTACAAGAAGTCGGCCCGCGTGGTCGGTGACGTCATCGGTAAGTACCACCCCCATGGCGACACCGCGGTATACGACACCATCGTGCGCATGGCGCAGCCGTTCTCCATGCGGGTGGTGCTGGTGGACGGTCAGGGTAACTTCGGTTCGGTTGACGGTGACCCGCCCGCGGCGATGCGGTACACCGAAGTGCGCATGGCCCGTATCGCCCACGAGATGCTGGCCGATCTCGACAAAGAGACGGTCGATTTCGCGCCGAACTACGACGGTTCCGAGCAGGAGCCTTCGGTACTGCCGACCCGGTTCCCCAATCTGCTGGTCAACGGCTCGGCCGGCATCGCGGTCGGTATGGCCACCAACATCCCTCCCCACAATCTGGGGGAGGTGATCGAAGCTTGTGTCGCGCTGGTGGACGAGCCTTCTCTGGGCGTGCCGGATCTGATGCAGCACGTGCGCGGCCCGGATTTTCCGACCGGCGGTATCGTCAACGGCGCCGCCGGCATTCGTGAGGCCTATCTGACCGGACGCGGACGCGCGGTGGTGCGGGCGCGAGCTCGAATCGAGACCGATAAGGGCAGCGGCCATCAGAGCATTATCGTTTACGAGCTGCCGTACCAGGTCAACAAAGCGCGTCTGCTGGAGAAGATCGCGGAGCTGGTGAAGGAGCGCCGGCTGGAGGGCATCAGCGAGCTACGCGACGAGTCCGACAAGGACGGTATGCGCATGGTGATCGAGCTGCGTCGCGGTGAGATCGCCGAAGTGGTCCTGAACAATCTCTACAAGCATACCCAGATGCAGAATGTGTTCGGGATCAACAACGTGGCGTTGGTGGACGGTCAGCCCCGGCTGCTCAATCTCAAGCAGATGCTGGAGGCGTTCATTCGCCACCGGCGTGAGGTGGTCACCCGGCGCACCATCTACGAGCTGCGCAAAGCGCGGGAGCGGGCTCACACCCTGGAAGGGCTCGGTGTGGCCTTGGCCAACCTGGACCAAGTCATCGCCCTGATCCGGCGCTCGGCCGGCCCAGCCGAAGCCCGGGCCGCTCTCACCGAGACAGTCTGGCCAGTGGGTGATGCGGTCGAGAGCATGCTGGCGCGGGCCGGCGCAGACGTCTCGCGGCCAGAAGGGCTGGCGCCGGGCTTGGGTCGGGTGCAGGGCGGTTACCGCCTGTCCGAGGCCCAAGCTCAGGCCATTCTCGATTTGCGACTGCACCGTCTGACGGCCCTGGAGCAGGAGAAGATCATCTCGGACTACGCCGAGGTCCTGGAAGAAATCGCCCGATTGGTACGGATACTCACCGAGCCGGACGAGCTCATGGCGGTCATCCGCGGGGAGTTGGTCGAAATCAAGGAGCGTTACCAGAATCCGCGACGCACCGAGATCGTGGAGACCGAGGAGAATCTCACCCTCGAGGATCTGATCAGCGAAGAGGACGTGGTGGTGACCCTGTCCCATGCCGGCTACGCCAAGGCCCAACCGCTGACCGACTACCGCGCCCAGCGCCGGGGCGGACGCGGACGCATCGCCGCCACCACTCGGGAAGAGGACTTCATCGATCGCCTCTTCATTGCCAATACCCATGACACCATCCTGTGCTTCTCCAACCGTGGTCGGGTGTATTGGAAGAAGGTGTACGAGCTGCCCAACGCGGGCCGCAATGCCCGCGGCAAGCCCATCGTCAATCTGCTGCCGCTGGAACCCGGGGAGCGTATCAACGCCGTGCTCCCGGTCAGGAACTACCCCGAGGACCGCTATCTGTTCTTCGCCACCACCAGCGGGGTGGTCAAAAAGACCCCGCTGGCGGCATTCTCCCGGCCTCGCACCGCAGGCATCATCGCGGTCGATCTGCGCCCGAACGACCAGCTGGTCAACGTGGCCATCACCGACGGTCAGCGGCGCATCATGCTGTTCACCGACGCCGGCAAGGCGGTATGTTTTGACGAGTCCGAGGTTCGGGCGATGGGGCGCACCGCCGCCGGGGTGCGGGGCATACGCCTCGCCGACGGTCAGCGGGTAATCGCGCTGGTCGTGGTCCAGGACGAGGGTCGCATCCTGTCCATTACCCAGAACGGCTTCGGCAAGCGCAGCGATGTGGCCGCCTACCCGGTGCACGGTCGCGGTGGGCAGGGGGTTATCTCCATCGCCTGCAGCGAGCGCAACGGTGCCGTGGTTGGGGCGGTCCAGGTGGCTGACGACGACGAGATCATGCTCATCACCAACGGTGGCACGCTGGTGCGCACGCGGGTCGATGAGATCTCGGTGCTGGGTCGCAACACCCAGGGCGTCAAGCTGATCGACGTCAGCGATGGCGAGCGAGTCATTGGCATCGACCGTATCGAAGGCATGGCCGAGGCCCCCGACGGGGAAGGCGAGGATCCCGCGCCAGCGGAGTGAGGACCAGCGACAGCATGAGCCGACCTTACAACTTCAGCCCCGGCCCAGCAGCGTTACCGGAGCCGGTGCTACGCCGCGCCCGCGACGAGCTGCTGGACTGGCGCGGCAGCGGCATGTCGGTCATGGAGATGACCCACCGTGGCAAGTACTTCGGGCGCATCGCCGAGCAGGCCGAGTCCGACCTGCGGTCCCTGCTAGCAGTGCCCGACCACTACCGGGTGTTGTTCCTCCAGGGTGGAGCCACTCTGCAATTCGGCGCGGTCCCCCTCAACCTGCTCGGCGACGGTCAAAGCGCCGACTACGTGATCACCGGCGCGTGGTCCAAGAAGGCCCATGGCGAGGCCCGGCGCCTGGGCCGTGCCCGTATCGCAGCAAGCTCTGAGGCCGATAGCTTCCGTTGCATTCCGCTCCGAGAAACCTGGGAGCTCGATTCCGCAGCGGCCTATCTGCACTACACCCCGAACGAGACTATCGGCGGTGTGGAATTCCATTGGGTCCCCGATGCGGGTGAGGTCCCGTTGGTGGTAGACATGTCGTCGACCTTGCTGTCGCGACCCGTGGACGTGAGTAAGTTCGGGCTGATCTACGCCGGCGCTCAAAAGAATATCGGCCCGGCGGGGTTGACCCTGGTGATCGTGCACGAGGACTTGTTGGCGCGCCCGGGTTCGAATCATCCCTCGGTGATCGACTATCGCCAGCAGGCGGAATCGGGCTCGATGCTGAACACCCCCGCCACCTTCGCCTGGTACATAGCCGGCTTGGTATTCACATGGCTCAAGGAGCAGGGTGGACTGGCCGCCATGGCGGAGGTGAACCGACGCAAGGCCGAGATGCTGTACCAGCGCATCGATGGTAGTGACTTCTATGCCAATCCCGTGGAGCCGGCCTCGCGCTCGTGGATGAATGTGCCGTTCACCCTCGCGGATTCGTCCCTGGATGCCACTTTCCTCGCCGAATCCACCCGCGGCGGTCTGCTCGATCTCAAGGGTCACCGCTCGGTCGGGGGCATGCGCGCCAGCATCTACAACGCCATTCCCCTGGAAGGCGTGGCCGCCCTCACTGAGTTCATGGCCGACTTCGAGCGGCGCTACGGTTAGCCCTCCATGGTCTCCAAGTCGGAGGATGAGCGCTTAGGCGAGTTGCGCCAGCGTATCGATCAGATCGACCAGGAGCTGCAGTCGCTGATCTCGGAGCGGGCCCGCTGCGCGCAGGCGGTCGCGCAAGTGAAGCAGGCACTAGGCTTGCACTCGGACTTCTATCGGCCCGAGCGCGAAGCGCAGGTCTTGCGCGCCGTGCAGCAGCGCAACGGCGGGCCGCTCAGTGACGAAGAGATCGCGCGTCTGTTCCGCGAGATCATGTCCGCCTGCCTCGCCCTGGAGGAGCCTCTGCGAGTCGCCTTCTTGGGCCCTGAAGGCACCTACACCCAGGCCGCCTCGACCAAGCATTTCGGGCGTTCGATCATCACCATTCCGATGCGGGCCATCGACGAGGTATTCAGAGAGGTGGAGTCTGGCAGTGCCAACTACGGTGTGGTGCCGGTGGAGAACTCCACCGAGGGTGTTGTCAATCACACGCTGGACAGCTTTCTGCTGTCACCCCTGAAAATCTGCGGCGAAGTGGAGCTGCGGATCCATCATCACCTGATTACGCGGGAAAGCTCACTGCAGAGTATCGAGCGCGTGTACTCGCATCAGCAATCCCTGGCCCAGTGCCGGGAGTGGCTGATTGCGCACCTACCCAATGTGGAGCAGGAGGCGGTGAGCAGCAATGGCGAAGCGGCGCGACGGGTAAAACAGGTACCGGGCGCAGCCGCCATCGCCGGCGAGTGTGCTGCCGAGATCTACGAGCTGCCGATTCTGGTCGGCAACATCGAAGATGATCCCAACAACACGACCCGCTTTCTGGTTATCGGTCGCCAGGCGGCACTACCCTCGGGTGAGGACAAGACCTCGATGCTGCTGTCCTCGCAAAATCGGGTAGGCTCGCTGCACCGGCTGCTGGAGCCCATCGCGCGCAACGGATTGAGCATGACTCGAATCGAGTCGCGGCCCTCGCGACGGGGCATGTGGGAATACGTCTTTTTCATCGACGTGGACGGTCATCAGAGCTCGTCCAATGTGGCCAGGGCGCTGCACGAGCTCGAGCAGGAGGCCACCCTGTTCAAGGTTCTGGGCTCCTATCCCAAGGCCGTGCTCTGAGCCGGAGCCAATCGAATGCAAGCAGAGGTTCGGATGCTCACCTCATGTGATTTTCTGGAGTTGGCCGTGCCCGGTGTGCGGGGGCTCAGCCCCTACCAGCCGGGCAAACCGGAAACCGAGCTGCGCCGGGAGCTGGGTCTACAGAGGGTGATCAAGCTGGCGTCGAACGAGAATCCTCTCGGCCCCAGTCCCCGCGCGCTGGCTGCTGCAACCGATGCACTACGGGGTTGTCACCGCTATCCGGATGGAAACGCTTTCGAGCTCAAACGGGCGCTGGCCACGAGCCTGGGGTGTCAGCCAGAGCAACTGACCGTGGGCAATGGTTCGAATGACGTGCTGGAACTGGTGGCTCGGGCTTTCGCCGGGCCCGGGCGCTCGGTGGTGTACTCGAGGCATGCGTTCGCGGTCTATCCGCTGGTGACGCAAGCGGTCGGTGCGCAGGGCATCGAAGCCGAGCCCAACGGACCCGAGCACTTCCAGCCCTACGGCCACGACCTCGCCGCAATGGCCCGCCTCATTCGCCCCGACACCCGAGTCGTCTACCTTGCCAACCCCAACAATCCCACCGGGACCTGGCTCGGCAGCAGCGAGCTGGAGGCCTTCCTGCGCGAGCTCCCGACCCACGTCATTGTGGTGGTGGATGAGGCCTATGCCGAGTACGTGACGCAGTCGGACTACCCGGACGCCCGCCGCTGGCTGGATGCACTGCCCAATCTGGTGGTTACCAGGACCTTCTCCAAAGCCTACGGACTGGCGGGATTTCGGGTCGGCTATGCGATTTCCCACCCCGAGGTCGCGGACCTGCTCAATCGGGTGCGCCAACCCTTCAATCTCAATCTGCCGGCCCAGGCGGCGGCCGCGGCAGCGCTTGGTGATCACGAGCACCTGGAGCACAGCCGAGCCCTCAACAGTCGTGAGCTTCAGCGGCTAGGGGCTGCGCTTAGCGCCATGGGGCTCGAAGTGCTGCCTTCGGCGGCGAACTTCCTATGTGTCGATTTTCACCAGCGGGCAATGCCAATTTTCGATGGCTTGCTGCAGCGCGGTGTCATTGTGCGTCCGGTCGCCAACTACGGTCTGCCCGAGCACCTGCGCATCACCGTTGGCACGGTCGAAGAGAACGATCAGTGCCTTTACGCGCTGCGAGAGGTATTGGGTTGATGCCGCAGGCAGTGGAGCCCAGCCGCCATCTGGGCCGGCTCTGCGTCATCGGCACCGGGTTGATCGGAGGCTCGGTTGCGCGCGCTTTGCGGGCGGCTGGAGCCTGCGAGGAGATCGTTGGCTGCGGGCGCAATCGCGAGCACTTGCAGCGGGCATGCGAGCTTGGTGTGGTCGATCGCTTCGAGACGAGCCCGGCGGCGGCGGCGGCAGGCGCTGATCTGATCTTGGTTGCAGTGCCCCTGGGGGCAATGGCTGCGGTATTCCGTGGGCTTGCAGATGCGGCGGCCGCAGGTGCCGTCATCACCGACGCCGGCAGTGCCAAGGGCAGTGTCATCCGTGATGCCCGCGAGGCTTTTGGCGAGATACCGTCACGCTTTGTGCCGGGCCACCCCATCGCCGGTACCGAGCGCAGCGGCGTGGAGGCATCTTTCGCCGAGCTGTTTCAGGGTCGGCGCGTCATTCTGACCCCGGTTGCCGAGACCGAGCCCGAGGCCATTGCCAAGGTGGCCGTCATGTGGCGCGCTACCGGCGCCGAGGTGTTGGAGATGGGGGCACAGCATCACGACGAGGTGCTGGCCGCCACCAGTCATTTGCCGCATCTGTTGGCATACTGCCTGGTCGACACCCTCGCGCGTCTCGACGACCGGGTGGAGATATTCCGCTATGCTGCTGGCGGCTTTCGGGATTTTACTCGCATCGCCTCCAGCGACCCGGCCATGTGGCGCGACATATGTCTCGCCAACCGCGAGCCGCTGCTGGCTGCGTTGGCGCAGTTCAACGGCGAGCTGAGCCAACTCGCGACCGCTCTCGAGCGGGATGATGGCGGTGCCCTGCTGTCCGTCTTCAGCCGCGCCAAGAACGCCCGCGACAACCTCTACCTGGACTGAAGCTTGAATCCGCGCCGAATCGATCTGCAGGTGGCGCCCGGTGGCGCGTTGCACGGACGGCTCCGAGTGCCTGGGGACAAGTCCATATCCCATCGGTCCGTCATGTTGGCGGCGATCGCCGATGGCGAGTCCGAGATCACGGGCTTCCTCGAGGGCGAAGACTGCCTCGCCACACTGGCTGCTTTTCGCCAGCTGGGTGTCACTGCCGTCGGCCCCGCATCCGGGCGGCTGACGATCCAGGGCGTCGGCCGGCGGGGGTTGCGCGCTCCCCGAGGGGTTCTGGATGTGGGCAACTCTGGCACGTCCATGCGACTGATGGCCGGACTGCTTGCGGGGCAGGACTTCGACACCACCCTCACCGGCGACAGCTCCCTCACTCGACGCCCCATGCGCAGGGTCACGGATCCACTCGGGCAAATGGGCGCCGAGATTCATTGCAGCGGGCGCGGTACGCCGCCGCTGGAGATCTACGGTCGGCGCCTGCGAGGCATGCGATACCAGATGCCCGTCGCCAGCGCGCAGGTAAAGTCCTGTCTGTTGCTGGCGGGCCTCTATGCCAGCGGGACGACGTGTGTGGGTGAGCCGGCACCCACCAGGGATCACACCGAGCGCATGCTGCGAGGCTTTGGCTGCCCAGTGCGCACTGAGGGAGAGTGGCTCTGCGTCGACGGGGGCTCGCACCTCACGGCACGGTCAATTGACATTCCTGCCGACATCTCGTCGGCCGCGTTCTTCCTGGTTGGCGCGAGCATCGCCTCCGGCTCCGACCTCAGGCTCGAGCACGTGGGTCTGAATCCCACCCGAGCCGGCGTGATCGAGATCTTGCGCCTGATGGGCGCCGATATCGAGATCGAGGCCGAGCGTCTGGTCGGAGGTGAGCCGGTAGGGGATTTGCGAGTAAGGGCTGCCCGCTTGCGGGGCGTACATATTCCGCAATCCCTGGTGCCCTCGGCGATTGACGAGTTCCCGGCCTTGTTCGTGGCCGCTGCCTGCGCCGAGGGCGAGACGCTACTGACGGGGGCGGAAGAGCTGCGGGTTAAGGAAAGCGACCGCATCCAAGTGATGGCGGACGGACTGCAGGCGTTGGGGGTCGACGCGCAACCGCTGCCGGACGGCATGCGCATTCGAGGCGGAGCGCTCCGCGGGGGCGCCATGGATTCGTACGGAGACCACCGCATAGCCATGAGCTTCGCCATGGCCGCCTTGCGGGCTCCAGGTCCGCTCGAGATCAGGGATTGCGCCAATGTGGGCACGTCTTTCCCGGGCTTTGTCGAGCTGGCCCGGACCTGCGGTCTCGGCGTTGCCGAGGTGGACGGAGGGTGAACTTGAACTCCACGTCGGCACCGGTGGTCACGGTCGATGGCCCGAGCGGTTCCGGCAAGGGCACGATCTCGCGGTTGCTGGCCCGGGGATTGGGCTTTCACTTGTTGGACAGCGGTGTGCTGTACCGGTTGTCGGCGCTCGCGGCCCTCAACCATGGCATCGACTTGAACGACTCCGACCGGCTGGGTGACGTCGCGCGCGCCCTTTCCGTGCGCTTCGAGGCTGACGCGGCAGACGCCCCGACCCGGGTCTATCTGGATGACCGGGAGGTGACCTTGGATATTCGCAGCGAACGGATCGGCGATGCCGCATCCCGGGTGGCGGCCCACGCGACGGTGCGGAGTGGTCTGCTGGAGCGCCAAAGGGCGTTTCGCAAGCCCCCAGGCCTGGTAGCCGATGGGCGCGACATGGGCACCGTGGTATTCCCCGATGCGGCAGTCAAGATATTCCTCACCGCAAGTGCCGAAGAACGTGCCCTGCGTCGACATAAACAGTTGATAGAACAGGGAGTCAGTGTTAGCCTTGCCGCCCTCGTCGAGGAGATCGCACGGCGCGATGAGCGCGATGCCACCCGGGCGGTGGCACCGCTCAAAGCGGCCACCGATGCGGTGCTCCTCGACACTACGGGCCTCGACGTCGACGCGGTGACACAGAAAGCCTTGGAGATCGCGCACCAGCGGTTGCCGCAGCACTGAGCTAGCGCTGACCGGCGGGGATGACCTTTACTCAACACGAGCTAGGATGCGCTTCAACATTTAGCGCCAACTAGTGGAAATTCAATCATTAACATGTCTGAAAGTTTTGCAGAGCTGTTCGAGCAGAGTTTGGTCCAAACTGAAATGCGGCCAGGCTCCATCATCACTGGAACGGTCGTCGAGGTGCGCCCCGACGTTGTGGTAGTGCACGCCGGCCTCAAGTCCGAGGGTGTCATACCCATCGATCAGTTCC
Organism: uncultured Candidatus Competibacteraceae bacterium; assembly: GCA_964563515.1. Classification (GTDB taxonomy): domain Bacteria; phylum Pseudomonadota; class Gammaproteobacteria; order Competibacterales; family JAHEDQ01; genus CAZLYT01. The sequence goes on from CAZLYT010000484.1 coordinate 26,550, forward strand.
TGGACGATCACGGCCAACCAGCAGTCAGGGTGGGCGACGAAGTAGAAGTCGCACTGGATGCGGTCGAGGACGGTTTCGGGGAGACCCGACTCTCCCGGGAGAAAGCCAAGCGCCAGCGTGCCTGGACCGAATTGCAGCGTGCCCACGACGACGACAAGGTGGTAAAGGGCATCATCAGCGGCAAGGTCAAAGGTGGATTCACCGTCGACCTGGGCGAGATTCGGGCATTTCTTCCCGGGTCGCTGGTCGATGTACGCCCGGTGCGCGACGCTGGCTACCTGGAAGGCAAGGAGCTGGAATTCAAGGTCATCAAGCTCGATCAGCGCCGCAACAACGTGGTGGTGTCACGGCGGGCGGTGGTCGAAGAGGAGTACAGCGCGGAGCGTGAGAGCCTGCTGAACAATCTCCAGGAAGGCCAGGTAATCAAGGGTGTGGTCAAGAACCTCACCGAGTACGGCGCCTTTTTGGATCTCGGTGGCTTGGACGGTCTGCTGCACATCACCGACATGGCTTGGAAGCGGGTCAAGCATCCATCCGAGGTGGTGAACGTCGGAGATGAGATTGACATCAAGGTGCTGAAGTTCGATCGGGAGCGGCAACGGGTTTCGCTCGGCCTGAAACAACTCGGCGACGACCCCTGGGACGCCATCGCCCGGCGCTATCCGGTGGGGACGCGGCTCTTCGGCAAGGTAACCAACATCACCGACTACGGTTGCTTTGTCGAAATCGAGGAAGGCGTCGAGGGTCTGGTTCACGTCTCCGAGATGGATTGGACCAATAAGAACGTGAATCCTCAGAAAGTGGTGACCATCGGTGACGAGGTGGAGGTCATGGTGCTCGACATCGACGAGGACCGGCGCCGCATCTCCCTTGGCATCAAGCAGTGCCTGCCCAATCCGTGGGATGAGTTCGCCGCCAACTTCAACAAGGGCGAGCGAGTGATCGGTACCATCAAGTCGATTACGGACTTTGGGATCTTCGTCGGTCTCGATGGGGGTATCGACGGCTTGGTCCATCTCTCGGATATCGCCTGGAATGAGGCGCCAGAAGAATCCATTCGCAACTATCGCAAGGGACAAGATATAGAGGCGGTGGTACTGGCCGTGGACCCGGAGCGGGAGCGTATCTCTCTCGGAATCAAGCAGCTCGAGCAGGATCCGTTCTCTTCTTTCGTGGCCATGCATCCCAAGGGCACCGTGGTAAACGGCACCATCCGCGAGGTGGATGCCAAAGGCGCCGTGGTGGACCTGGGCGAGGGCGTCGAGGGTGTGATCCGGGCCTCCGACATCTCCAGGGATAGGGTCGAGGATGCTCGCAGCATACTCAAGCCCGGCGAGGCGATCGAGGCGAAGTTCACTGGGGTGGATCGCAAGAACCGTACGATTACGCTATCCATCAAGGCCAAGGAGGCTGCGGAAGAGGCTGAAGCGATGCAAGAGTACAGCGGCAAGGCTGGCAGCATCAGCACCTCTCTCGGAGACGCGCTGCGGGCCCAGTTGGACGCCAATAAGGAAGACGAGACTCGGTAGCACCCGATCGATCCAGAAGATCAATGCCGCAGGGTGCGGCATCCGTGCCGCACCCCGGTTCGTCCCGGCAACCAATAACTCATTGATCCATGACCAAATCCGAGCTAATCGAAGCCATAGCCCGCAAACAGACTCACCTTGCCTACAAGGACGTGGAGCTCTCCGTCAAGTCCATGCTCGAGCACATGAGCCATACGCTGGCAGCGGGCGAGCGGATCGAGATCCGGGGTTTTGGCAGCTTTTCGCTGCACTATCGCCCCCCCCGCATAGGGCGCAATCCCAAGACTGGTGACGCGGTGGCGTTGCCGGGCAAGTACGTGCCACACTTCAAACCCGGCAAGGAGTTGCGTGAACGGGTCGATGATGGGCGCGGGGACTGATTGCGCCGCAGTTAGGGCTTGGCATCACGCTTAACGGGGAGGCGCCGTAGAAGCGATGTCGAAGATAATCGGAATTATTCTGTTTTTTCTCGTTTTGGTCCTAGGAGTCAGTTTTTCCTCGCTGAACTCTGCGGCTGTCGAAGTCAATTACTACATAGGCAAGATACAGCTGCCACTTTCAGTGGTGGTGGTGTGCTCGTTTGCGCTTGGCGTGGTTTGCTCGCTCATCATCACCATGCTGCACACGGTTGGACAGCGTTGGCGGCTGGGCCAGCTGCGACGGGAAGTCGCCCGCAAGAACGCGGAGCTGGACCACGCGCGCAGCCTGCCTGACAAGTCCGTCGCCTGAACGCCATGCTCGATCTGCTCTGGTTGCTGCTGCCCGTAGCGGCCGCATCCGGTTGGCTTGCAGCCCGCCGAAGCTCGTCACAGCAGGCGAGCGCGGCCAACGAACCCGGCAGCGACTACTTTCGTGGCTTGAACTTCCTGCTCGACAATCGTCCCGACGAGGCGATCGAGGTATTCACCCGGATGGTCGAGGTGAATCCCGAGACGGTGGAAACGCACCTGGCCCTTGGAAGCCTGTTTCGGCGCCGAGGGGAGGTGGATCGCGCGATTCACATCCACCAGGACCTGGTCGCACGTCCCGGCCTCAGCGGAAGTCAACGCTCCAGAGGGCTCCTGGAGCTCGGCGAGGACTACATGAAGGCAGGTGTCTTCGACCGTGCCGAGAACCTGTTCCGGGAGTTGGCCAAAGTCCCCGGCTACACCGCACATGCGCTATGCCATCTGCTGATTATCTATCAGCAGGAGAAGGATTGGCAGGCGGCTATCGGCTGCGCCGAGCGATTGGGCAAGGTCAGCGGGGAGTGCCACCAGCGGGAGATTGCTCAGTATTGGTGCGAGCTGGCTGAAGAAAGCCGGCACCATGCAGCCGGTGCACAGGCGCGCAAGCTCACCGACAGCGCGCTGGCGGCGGATCCTCAGTGTGTGCGCGCCAGCCTGATTCTGGCCGAGCTTGATCGCGAAGCGGGGGACTATCGCGCGGCGCTGGTGCATCTGCGGCGAATCGAGAATCAGGATGCGGCACTGCTCCCGGTGGCGTTGGCGCCCATGCGAGCCTGTCACGAAGCCCTGGGGGAGCGAGACGCGCTGATCGAGTACCTTGATGGGGCCATCCGGCGGCGCCCATCGGGCCACCTTACTGCGGCTCTGGGTGAGCTGCGGGAGAGTCGGGAAGGAGCCCAGGCGGCGGAGGATTTCCTGGTGGAGGCGCTCCGAAGAGCGCCCTCGGTGGCCGGACTCCGGCAGCTGGTGGACTTGAAGCTGCGCCAAGGGGCAGGCGATGCGCGAGCCCACCTGGAGACGCTGTTCGAGGTCAGCAAGCCGCTCCTGGATACCAGCCTGCGGTATCGCTGCAACCGCTGTGGCTTCGAAGGGCGGTCGTTGCATTGGCGCTGTCCAGGGTGCCAAGCATGGAATGCGATGCGCCCGCGGGATGACGCGGCCTGCGCTGGCCCTCGGCGCAATGGCGGCCGGGGCATCCAGGGCAATGCCTGCGGGTAGCGACCAGCCAATGCCGTTCGATCCGCGGCGACTGCTGATAGCCTTGGACTTCCCGGATGCGGCCTCGGCGCGGGCACTGATGTCGCAGTTGGACCCAGCGACCTGCCGGGTCAAAGTGGGGAAGGAGCTATTCGTCGCCGCCGGCCCGGCGCTGGTACGCGAGCTGAGCGGCGCCGGCTTCGAGGTATTTCTCGATCTGAAGTTCCATGACATACCCAACACGGTTGCGGGCGCGTGTCGGGCTGCATCGGAGCTCGGAGCATGGATGCTGAGTGTGCACGTGGCAGGCGGTCGGAGTATGTTGGAAGCTGCCATAGAGGCGGTACGCGCGTTCGAGCGACCGCCCGTTCTCATCGGCATTACCGTGCTCACCAGTATGGACCGGGTCGCCTTGGCGGAGCTCGGTATGTCCGGTGGCCCCGAGATTTGGGTTCGGCGCTGGACGACGCTGGCGGCGGACGCTGGCCTGGACGGCGTGGTCTGCTCGCCCATGGAAGCGGCGATGCTGCGCGCCAGCCATGGCAGGGGACTGACTCTGGTGGTACCCGGAGTCCGCCCCAGCGGCAGCAATGCTGGCGACCAGAAGCGAATCGCCACTCCAGCAGAGGCGCTGGCCGCCGGCGCCGACTACTTGGTTATCGGAAGACCCGTTATCCGGTCGCCCGACCCCGCAGGCGCAATTCGCGCCATTTTGTCCGAGATCTCGGATTTCGAAGACCATGGCGTTCCGCTAGGCTGACTCCCGCACCTAGGAAAACCGGTGTGTCCCGCGGGAAGTGGGAATAAGCCATGGATATGCAATCGGAGTCTCACATGATACGGAAATTTGCTCGCCTTGTTTTGGCTGCGTCCTTGTTGAGTGCGTCGATACTGGGATTCGCAGCCACCCCTCTCGATATCAACACCGCCAACGCCGACGCGCTGGCCGAAACCCTGCAGGGTGTCGGTGCGTCGAGAGCGCAAGCCATTGTGGCTTATCGGGATAGCAATGGGCCATTTGTCAGAGTCGACGATCTGGCTCAGGTCAAGGGGATCGGTCAGCGCACCGTCGACTTGAACCGGGATCGTATGACCGTCGATACGTCTCCTGCCAAGTAGCCCCGGGCGCAGGCAGCGAAACCGGCCGCCGTCTGGTGGCCGGTTTCGTCTATACTGCGCCGCGCCGTCGCACTGATTTGCCGACGCTAGTCTCGTGCCAGGAACCGGAGGCCCATGTATCGGCCACTGCCCCTTTTCATCGGTCTGCGTTATACCCGCGCCAAACGCCGCAACCACTTCATCTCCTTCATTTCGTTCGTGTCGATCACCGGAATCGCCCTGGGCATCACCGCCCTCATCACGGTGATGTCGGTCATGAACGGATTCGAGCGCGAGCTCCGCGAGCGCATCCTGAGCATGACCGCTCACGCCTCGGTGGCAGCGTTCGAGGGCACCTTGAGCAACTGGCGGGGGGTAGTGGAGGCCGCCGAAGCGCATTCGGGGGTGCTGGCGGCAGCACCCTTCGTGCGTAGCGAGGCCATGCTGAGTCAGGCTGGCCGGGTCAGTGGTGTACTCCTTCGTGGCGTGCTCTCGGAGCTCGAAGCGCAGGTCGCCGATCTGGAAGAACACATGGTCGCGGGCACTTTCGGTGCCCTCGAGGCTGGCGCCTACGGCATCGTACTGGGCCGCGAGTTGGCCCGCAGCCTCGGCGTCGGGCTCGGCGACAAGGTGACAGCCGTAACACCCGAGACCAACGTGACACCCGCTGGCGTGGCGCCGCGGTTGCGCCGCTTTAGCGTGGTCGGAATATTCGAGATCGGCATGTACGAGTACGATCGCGGCCTGGCCTTCATCGATCTGGAGGACGCCCAGCGCTTGTTCCGACTCGGGGAGGGGGTCGACGGCGTACGGTTGCGGCTCGAGGACATGTTCGCCGCGCCCCGCCTGGTGCGGGATGTGGCCGCCGAGCTTGGCGGCACCTATCTGGTCAGCGATTGGACCCGCGAGCACGCGAACTTCTTTCGGGCGGTGCAGATCGAGAAGACCGCCATGTTCGTGATCCTTGCCCTAATCGTCGCCGTGGCGGCTTTCAACATTGTCTCGACGCTGGTGATGGTGGTCACCGACAAGCAGGCGGACATTGCCATTCTGCGCACCATTGGTGCGTCCCCCGGAACCGTCATGTTGGTGTTCATGGTTCAAGGGGTAGCCATTGGTCTGTTCGGAACCTTGATCGGTGTGGTGGCTGGCATCGGGCTGGCCAGCAACGTCGAGGTGGTGGTCGCCTTCATCGAGAGCGTGATGGGCATCAAGTTTCTTGCCCCGGACGTGTATTACATCAGCGACTTGCCGTCTCAGTTGGAGTGGGCGGACGTGGTGGTCACGGCACTGGTTGCATTCGTGTTGGCAACGCTCGCCACCCTCTATCCCTCGTGGCGAGCGGCGCGCACGCGTCCCGCCGAGGCTTTGAGCTACGAGTAGCGACAGGCGCGGTCAGTGAGGGGGGCGGCGCCGGCGCCGGCGGTTCATGGCTTCCTCAGTGGCAACGACGGAGTAGTACTGCAATCGTGAGATGGCGTGAGTAGTCCAGTCCTGCGCTGCGAGGGACTTAGCAGAAGCTACCGCCAGGGAGACGTCGTGCTTTCGGTCCTTCGCGACGTCTCGCTCAGCATCGAGTCGGGGGAGCGGGTGGCAATCGTGGGCGCATCGGGTGCAGGCAAGAGCACGCTGTTGCACCTGCTGGGCGGACTGGATTTGCCGGACCAGGGCAATGTTTGGGTGGCCGGCGAGGAGCTTACGCGCCTCACGGACAAAGCCCGAGGGCAGCTGCGCAACCGTCTGCTCGGCTTCGTGTATCAGTTTCATCACCTGTTGTCCGAGTTCAGCGCGCTCGAAAACGTCGCACTTCCGCTCCTGGTGCGCGGTGAAGGAGCGGGTGAGGCCCGTGCCCACGCGGACGCCCTGCTGCGCCGAGTTGGATTGGGGCAACGCTTGAGCCATCGGCCGGGACAGCTGTCTGGTGGGGAGCGCCAAAGGGCCGCGGTGGCAAGAGCGCTGGTGACCCGACCACGGTGCGTGCTGGCAGATGAACCGACCGGCAATCTAGACCGGCGTAGTGCCGAACACGTGCTCGAAACCATGCTGGAGCTCAATCGAGTTCAAGGGACCAGCCTGGTCATCGTCACCCACGACCCACAGATCGCCGGCCGTATGGACCGGGCATTGACGCTCATCGACGGGCGTATCAGCGAGGAGACTCGGGGGGACCAGAGCTCTTGAGTTGACGGCGCCTCCAACGCCGGGTGACGGCAATGCGCCAGACCAATCGTACCAGTCCAAAGCCGAGCAATCCCGCCAGCGTTCCAGTTATCAGACTTCCGACCAGCAGTGGCACCCAGATTTCCTCGACTGTGTGCATCAGGTCACCGGCGCTGAAGTTGCCTGACCAGGCGCGGGGCTGAAACCCGGTAACGGCTGCACCTACCCGGTATGCAAAATAGAACAGCGGTGCGATGGTGACGGGGTTGGTCAGCCACACACTCAAGGCCGCAATCGGCAGGTTGACCCGAAAGAACACCGCGCCTGCCGCCGCGATTCCCATCTGCAGAGGAACCGGCAAGAAAGCGACGAACAGTCCCAATCCAATGGCCCCGGCAACGGAATTTCGGGTGAGGTGCCACAGGTTCGGGTCGTGCAGCCGTTCGCCAAGAAAGCGCAGCGACCGATGCCCCCTCACGAAGTGGGGATGGGGTAGCAAACGACGGATGAGCTTTCTTGGCATTCGCTGTGCGTCGTGATCTGCGCTCGCAACTGGAAGGCGCGGATTGAACCGTGCCGTATGGACTAGCTTAAAGCGAATCGGTCGACAGTGCGCTCAGGGACGATCGCCTGGCTGGGTGGGATCCTGCTGCTGCTGCAGCTGGAGCGGCTACCGCAAGTGTCGTGGTGGCTGCTGATCGCCTGCGGCCTGACGATTGGTTGTTGGCGGCGACCGGGGCTTTGGCCAGTGGGGGCGTTCATCTGTGGCTTCGCCTGGGCTGGAGTGCATGTGGCGGAGGTGCTGGACGCGAGATCTGCTCTGCTACGGACGGGCGAGCTGCAGACGCTCACCGGAATCGTAGACGGCCTGAGCTTTAGCGACCGTCGCCGAACACGATTTCTGTTCCGACCGCAGGGCCTGGCTGTCAAGCTGCAGCTCAGTTGGTACGATGCGCGGCAACTGCCCGAGGCGGGCGAGCGCTGGCAGCTCGAAGTCAGACTGCGTCGCCCGCGGGGTGCCCGTGGAATACATGGGTCGGACTACGAGGCATGGCTATTGCGGCAGCGTGTCGCTGCTGTCGGCTATGTTCGCGCCGGTTCCCGTGTTGACGACCGACCGCCGACGCTATCGGCACGGTTAGACGGCACCCGACAACAGCTGGCACGAGCAATCGAGTCGACGGTGAGGCGGCCGGAGCAGGCGGCCCTGGTAGCGGCGCTGGCCATTGGCGACCGTCAGTCCCTGCCCACCGAGGTGCGCGATCTGCTGGTTCGCACCGGAACCATGCACCTGCTGGCGATCTCGGGCCTACACGTTGGCCTGGTCGCGGGGTTCGGATTCGTGGTGGCGCGCCAGATCTGGGCCAGGATCCCCCCTTGCTGCGATCGCTGGCCAGCGCAGCGCGCTGGTGCGGTTGCCGCGCTGTTGGCCGCCCTCCTTTATGCCTGCCTGGCTGGTTTGTCACTGCCGACCCAACGCGCCCTGGCCATGACTGCTGCGGCGCTTGGCGCCATGTTGGTCATGCGCGAGACCTCACTAGCCCGGATCCTGGCGCTGGCGGTACTCGGTACCACGTTGGTGGATCCACTGGCGCCCCTGGGGGCCGATTTCTGGCTTTCTTTCGCGGCCGTCAGCGCGATTGGTTTCATGTTCGTGGGTCGCTTGTCGCGGCCGACCGCGCTGAGCGCCTGGTTGCGTGTCCAACTCCTGCTCCCGACGGTGATGATCCCCGTCAGCCTGGCGCTGTTCGGCGCCGCGAGTGTGCTCGGCACGCTCGCCAACCTGGTGGCCGTTCCGTGGGTGAGCATGGTCGCGGTGCCGTTGACACTCCTGGGCACCACTCTCGAGTTGATTTGGTCCGGGACCGGCGCCTGGAGCTGGCAGCTCGCGGCCTGGACTTTGGGCCTACTGGTGGATTTCCTGGACACCTTTGACCACCGCCTGATCCACGTCGCGACGGCTACTGATCTGCCGCTGGCGCGCACCATTGCGGCCCTGTTCGGTGCCGCGCTGGTACTCGCTCCCCGCGGTCTCCCGGCGCGAGGCGCTGGCTTGGTGTTATTGCTCGGCGCGCTGTTGGCCCCTCCGCAACCCACCGGCGGGCTTCGGATCGCCGTGCTCGATTCGGGAGACGACAGTTTTTTGGCGGTCGCCCACGGTGAGCACGCAGCGATGGTGTTCGGCACTGGCCGCAGGCGTGGGGGGCTGGACCCAGGAGCTCGACTGCTGATGCCCTATCTGGCAGCAGAGGGAATCCGCGAGCTGGACCTGTTGGTGGTGTCGGGTACAGGGGGTGAGCAGGTCGGAGGGCTTCGAACCGTGCTAGAGGCGTTCCCGGTTGGCGGCGTCTACGTGGGCGACGATCTGCGAACGCCGGTGCTGGGCGCGTCCACCTGCGATCAGGGTCCACAACCGGGGGCTCCAGCGGGTTTGAGGCTGCGAGCCAGAGCTGATCATCCAACGCGTTGCCTCGCCAGCATCGAAGCCCCCGGGGGAGGCCAC
>CAZLYT010000485.1:0-3857 GCA_964563515.1 uncultured Candidatus Competibacteraceae bacterium
CCCATAAACAACATCCGCCACCCCCCCCCTGCGCCCCCTGTTTTGCCCGGCCCCCCCCCGGGGGGCGGGGCGGGGCGCCCCCCCACGCCTGGCGGCACCCAGGCCCATATCTTGTCGATGTCCTCTTGCAGACGGGAACCACTGACGCGCGGCGCCCTATGTTACGAAGGGATGAAACCGGATCTCATAGCCTCAGTCTAGCGGATCCGTGGGGCGCTGCATTGGGTGGCAGCTATACTGTGGCCCCCTTGTTTGGGGAGCGTCTGTGGCGGGGAGTTGAGTGGGCATGAAGCTGTTGAAGATATTGGCCGTACTGCTGTTGGTGGTTCTCCTGCTGATGGGGGCTGCCGCTGTCTATATCACCCAGGTTTTCGACCCGAACGATTACAAGCCGCAGCTGGTCGAGCTGGTGCGGGAGCAGACCGGTCGGGAGCTGAGCATCGACGGGGATCTCGAGCTCACGCTATTTCCGTGGTTGGGCGTCCGGGTGGGAGCCGCCAGGCTCTCCAATCCTCCGAGCTTCGACGGCCCCTTCGGAGAGCTGGAGTCGGCCACGATCCGGATCAAAGTGGTGCCTTTGCTGAGCCGCAGAGTGGAAACCGACCAAGTGCTCGTGGAAGGCCTGGGCGTGCATCTGATTCGGGCTGAGGACGGCCGCACCAATTGGGAGGACCTGGTAGCCGGCACTGAGTCCGCAGCGGGCCCACCGACTGAACCGACCGAGTCTGAAGGGGGCCTCGGGCTGGCGGACTTCACCGTAGACGGCCTCCGCATCGCGGACGCTGCTCTAACCTGGGACGACCGGGTATCGGGTCAGCGCTTCAGCGTCAGCGACGCCAATCTCTCGACAGGCACTCTCACGCCGGGGCAACCGGTTGACCTGGAGGGCGGGTTCCAGTTGCAGGCGAGTCAGCCCGAGCTGACCGGGGCCGTGGAGGTCGATGGGACGGTGGAGCCGTCGGCCGACGGCCAGCGCGTCAATCTCAACATGAATCGTCTGAGCGCGGACTTGCAGGGCGCGGGTCTGCCCGCGGAGACGCTGCAGGCGGTGCTGGAATTTGTCGCCGATCTGGATCTGGCCGCCCAGCGCTACGTAGTCAGCGGAGCCAACATCGACCTCAATCTCGAAGGTGGCGACCTTCCCGGAAAGGCTATCGATGCCGAGATCGCATTCGACGCCGCGGCAGATCTCGCCGCAGATACCGCCGAGATCTCCAAGCTGGCAGCCAAGGCCCTGGGGTTGGATCTCAGTGCGGGACTGAAGGTCGAGGGCCTCACCCAGGAGCCAAGCTATCGGGGTCTGCTCAAGGTTGAGCCGTTCAGCCCGAGGTCAGTGATAGACGCGCTTGGGGTCGCAGCACCAGTCACAGCGGATGCGAGCGTACTCAAAACCGCAGCGCTCAATGCCGGGCTGGCCGGGAATCTCGACCGGGTGGCGCTGAGCAATCTCACCCTTCGGCTCGACGATAGCTCGCTCACCGGCAGCGCAGCGGTCGAGAACTTCGCCAAGCCGGCGCTCGGCTTCGATCTCAAGGTGGACCGCATCGATCTTGACCGTTACCTGCCGCCGCCGTCCCCGCAAGATGATGAGGCCGGCAAGCGAGCGGGCGAGAGGGCGGGCGTAGCCGGCAGTCCGGGAGGCGGGCCGCCCCTGGCCGGGCTGCGCTCGCTGAAGCTCGATGGCAAGCTTCAGGTAGGTGAGCTCAAGGTCAGTGGACTGCGTGCCACCGATGCCCAGCTCGAGGTCAGCGCCGAAGATGGCCTGCTGAGCCTGGAGCCCCTCGGCTTCAAGCTCTACCAAGGCACCAGCCAGGGCTCTGCGAAGCTCGACGTGCGTGGGGAGCAGCCGCGCTTTGCGGCTCGCAATCGACTGGAACAGATTCAGGTGGAGCCGCTGCTCAACGATTTGATGGGAGATGCCAAGATCCGGGGGACCGGAACTGTGGTTGCCAACGTCAACGGCGCCGGGCTGGAGCCGGAGGCCATCAAGCGCACTCTCAATGGCAAAGTGGACCTGCAGTTTCGCGACGGCGCCATCAAGGGTATCAACGTGGCTCAAATCATCCGCCAGGCTCGGGCCCGACTGCGGGGAGAGGCGGTACCGACAGACGCGCCACAGGAAACTGACTTCGCCGAGCTCACCGCGACTGCCAATATCAAGAACGGCGTGATCAGCAACAATGATCTCGCCATGAAATCCCCGCTGCTGCGGGTGACCGGCGAGGGCACGGTCAATCTGCCCCAGGAGTCGCTCGACTACCTGTTGCAAGCCTCCGTGGTGGGGTCCTCCAAGGGTCAGGGGGGGCGGGATCTGGATGATCTGCGAGGCGTCACCATTCCGGTTCGGATCGCCGGAGCGTTTGCCGACCCGACAATCTCACCGGACCTCCAGGGCGTGTTGGAGGCTCGCGCCAAAGAGGAAGTGCAGAAGCGGCTCGAGAAAGAGCAACAGAAGGTGCAGGAGAAAATTCAGGAGAAGCTCGGCGACCAGCTCGGTGACAAGCTCAAAGGCCTACTACCCCAGTGAGCTCGACCGCGGGCTCCCTGAAAGTGCTTGCTGACGGGCGCAGCGACACCGAGACTCAGCATGGCGCCAGGCGCGGGCCCATTGCGCCGCGCTTGCTGTCGTGGTTCGAGCGTGATGGCCGCAAAGATCTGCCTTGGCAACGCGACCCGTCGCCGTATCGGGTCTGGGTGTCGGAGGTGATGCTGCAGCAGACCCAGGTCGCCACGGTCATTCCCTATTTCGAGCGTTTCATGGCTAGCTTTCCGACGCTGCGGGAGTTGGCCGCGGCGACCCTCGATGATGTGCTTAGCCACTGGTCGGGCCTCGGTTACTACGCCCGAGCGCGCAACCTGCATCGGGCCGCCCTGGAGATCCGCGATCGCTGCGGTGGCGAGTTTCCGACCGAGTTCGACCAAGTGACGGCGTTGCCGGGCGTTGGTCGATCCACTGCGGGCGCGGTGCTGGCTTTGTCCCGAGGCCAGCGCCATCCAATACTCGACGGCAACGCCAAGCGGGTCCTGGCTCGCTATCACGGCGTCACGGGCTGGCCGGGCGAGCCTCGAGTGTATAGACAGCTGTGGCTGCTTGCCGAGGCCGAGACGCCGGCGCGGGGAATCGCCGCATACACCCAGGCCATCATGGATCTTGGCGCGACCCTATGTACGCGGACACGGCCACTATGTCCCGCCTGCCCCCTGGCAGCTGATTGCGCAACCAGCAGCCAGGGTAGGGCGCACGAGATTCCGGGCCGCCGTCCCAAGCGGGAGCGTCCAATACGGCAGACCCGCATGCTGTTGTTGCGAGACACCGAGGGGCGCGTGTTGCTCGAGCGTCGACCACCGGTTGGCGTCTGGGGCGGGCTGTGGAGCCTCCCGGAATGCGAATCGGGCCGCGAGCTCGCCGCCTGCTGTGTGCAGCGCCTGGGCCTCGTCGCCGAGCCCGAGGGTCGCTACGGCCTTCTGGAGCACGAGTTCACTCACTTCCGGCTGCGGGCGGAAGTCCTAACCCTGCGAGTCGAGGCGGCGGCAGGTGTATTGGAGGGGCCGTCGCGGCTCTGGTATAACCCGGCGGCACCTGTAGAGCTGGGACTGGCCGCGCCGGTGCAGAGGTTGCTCCGCCAACTCCCAAACCAACCGTGAGGTGACACGATGGCGCGCATGGTGAACTGCGTGAAGCTGGGCGAAGAGGCCGAGGGTCTGGAATATCCGCCCTATCCGGGAGAGCTCGGCAAGCGGATCTGGCTTAACATTTCCAAGCCGGCTTGGCAGCAGTGGCTCTCCCACCAGACCATGCTGATCAATCATCACGGTCTGTCTCCCATGGACCCGAACGCCCGCAAGTTTCTGGAACG
>CAZLYT010000486.1:0-3908 GCA_964563515.1 uncultured Candidatus Competibacteraceae bacterium
GTCAACATCAACAACATCCGCATTCAGCAGTTTCCCGACGTGCTGATTGCGAACGCCTTCGGCTTCCGCGCCCGGCGGCTGCTCAAGTTCCAGGCGCCGGAGATTCGAGATCACGACCTGAAGGCGCTGTTCGGCACCTGAGCATGGTGATCACCTCCAACACGCTGTTGCCGGTCATGGCCTTCGGTGGAGCTTGCACCTGCGGCTACCTGACTTGGCGCTACGGTCGTCTGGCACGGGCCGTCGCCGACACGCCGACGGCCAAGGTGCGCTCAGCGCCGCAAGGCTACGTGGAGCTCATGGGATTCGCCGAGGTGGGTCCCGGCGGTCCATTGCAAGCCCCTCTCTCGGGTCGGGAGTGTGTCTGGTTTCGATACCGCGTCGAGAAGCCTCACAGCGACGGCAAGTGGAAGCTAGTAGAGCAGGGGAGCAGCGACGCCGCTTTTGGCCTTCGCGACGACACCGGCGAGTGCCTGCTCTATCCCGGCGGGGCGCAGATGATGGGCGTGAAGTCGCGACGCTGGTTGGGCGAACGGCCCCCGCCGGAGCGGGGGTTCACCGACGGCTTGGTCGGGACCCTGCGGGCGATGAGCGAATGGCTGGAGGGGCTGAGCTCGGGCGGCCAGCGGTACCGCTACACCGAGCAACGGATCGCGGCCGGGGACCGGCTGCACGCGTTGGGATGGTTTCGCACCCTGGGCGGGGCCTCTGAGCTGCCGGACACGCGCCAGGAATTGTCCCACCTACTGGAGAGTTGGAAGCGGGATTCCCGCCGCATGTCGCTGTTCGATCGCGACGGCGACGGGCAGGTCGACGTGGTGGAGTGGGAGGCCGCGGTGAGAGTGGCCGAGCATCAGCTGGATCAGACCCAGCTGCACCGGCCGCTGACGCCGGAGTTGCATGCCATGACGCGACCGCAGGCTGCTGGCCGGCCCTTCCTGCTGTCCACCCACGGGGAAGAAAGCCTGGTCCGCAGCTGCCGCCTACGCACGGTCGCCGCCGCGGCCGGGATGCTGGCCTGCGGAGGCTACCTGGTCTGGGCTTTGGGCTGAGGCAACGGAACGCTCAACCCGCCCTGTCGAGCGAGAGGGCGGAACCCCCCAAGGGGCGTTCCGCCGAAACGGCTGTGGAAGGGTCTCCAGGCGCATCCTCTTGGCACGCCTTCAAGTGCGCGCCTGGAGACGATCCCACCAGTGGAATCCGCTCCCTTGGCCTCAGCGCAATACCGAACGCGCGGTGAGGTCTTCCAAATCGATTCATCGAATACGGGTTGAACGACCTCCAACCGTGTCGATCACGGCCACAACAAAGGCCTCGCGGCTGCCCGCCAGGCTTGGTCCTGCATCAACTCCAGGTCGCCGGCATCCGCCACCCGATTCCACAGGTTGGCCAATTGCACGTAGAGGGAATCGGGGTCGCTCGAGCCCCGATGTCTGCGAAGTGCCTCCAGATACTCGGTGAGGGTGAACGCCAGCAGCGTGGAGCGGCGGCGCACATACCAGTGAATCAGGACCCTCAGCCGCCCGCCGAGCTCCTCTGGGGACAGCCGCTGCGGTGGTGGCGTAATGGTGGAGTTGAGGAATCCCATGACGAAAATCTCCTTGCGCCACGGACCAGTCGCCGAAGGATTGGAATTGTGGTTACCGATGCTTACAGGGTCGGATTCAGGGCTCGGGTATGTAGCCATTGGGTTGCTCCACGCTGTGGTTCATGGCTGGCTACCCTGACTCACGACTTGTCGTCGCGCGTCGGCTGGCTGGCTGGCTGGGTTTACTTGGTCAGGATCAGTTTGTTTTGTCGGGTTACTCGCAGCCGGTACTGGGTGCCGGCATGATCGATCACCACCTCGATACGGCCGCAGAAGACCTGCTCGCTGGAGAGGCGCCGCGGTCCTGGCTCGGGTTCCGACCGGGCGTCGGCCCGGGCTGGACGCGGGCAGCCGTCGGCGAGCTCCGAGCGGGAGTTGCGAGACGCCGGCGGGAGCGCCTCAGTCACCGTCGGACTCCGTGAAATTTGGCGTCACGCCAAGGGCTTGGGAAATCTCCAGCCGCAACAGGTGGCGCCACTCGCTGAGCGCCGCGGCGAGCGCCTCGAGTGCGGCCGGATTGGCGGTCGCCGCCTCCGTCAGTGGCTCCGAAATTGCGTCCAGCGCACACAGCACCGATTGATAGAGGGCGTCGTAGCGCATGACCAGGCTGCTGTCGCCGGACTGCTTCAGGAGCTGGTCGAAACCGGCGGCAAAAGTCGCGTTCACGCCTTCCACGTTGGCTCGAATGAGGGCCAAGGATGCGTCGCTTGCCGCAGCTTCCACCTCTTCGGCAGCGCCGGCCTGTTCGCCCATGACCACTCGCAGCTTGTTGCGCTCGACGAAGTCCAGCAGCGCGATGCTCTGGTTGACGAGGGCGTCGAACAGCACGCTCGGGTTCCGATCAGGGTGTTCGGCGGAACTTGGCGGAGCCTCGGCAAGAGATTTCCAACCCGCCGCCAGCTCCTCGGCCAGCAGCTGGATGTAGCTCGCCATGGCGGCGAGGTAGGCGCATTTGCGCTCGCCAGTGCGACCTCGGAAGCTCGGCAGCACCGCCGTTTTATCCTGCATGCCATTCTCTGCCTCGTGCAGCATCAGCTCGATGGCGTGCAGCCCGCGGGCGAACAGCTTCTGCCGGGCCACCACACCGATATCGATGGGATAGTTCGCGTCCAGCACCTGCTCTACGGCATCTCGGATCGCCGCCTTGCGGATGCCGCCCGGCACCAGATTGGTGTCGATCTGCCACTCCAGTGAGGCCGGGAAACTCTGTCTCATCGGCCCAAAACGGTAGGGCAGCAGGCGGTTCCAGCGCACCGCTGCCGCTTGCCAACGATCTTGCGCAACATTCAGTCGCTCGGCATCGGGCCGCACACACAAAGCCTCGCTGGCGGAGGCAAACTCGGCGCTATCCACCGCGAAGGCGGAGAAGCCCGGCACGATTAATTGGCTCAGCACTGTGGCGACGACCTGCTCGCGATCCATGTCTGCCGCCGTGGCAGATGGCTGCGCGGCGCCGGTGAACGCGAGCAAGGCGATCGCAAGCGGTCCAAAGCGCACCATCCGATCGCCGCACCGGCTCACAGCGACAGCGCAATCAAGCGGTTGTCCCACATCCAGGGAGCGGCGTTCACGGTCAGCCCGGCATCTTCGATGATGTGGTCGGCGCGCACGAATCGGAGTGCTCCGAGATCGTTGCTGAGTACGAAATGCTCCCCGTCGGTGGTGAGTGCAACACCGCACACCCGGGGCATGGCCACGCGAGCCTTCAAGTCGCCCGTATCCAGGTGCCAGAAACAGGCGCTGTGGCCGCGCGGGCTGGTCACCGCAACCGTACGGCGGCGCGGGTCCACTGCCACGCTGCCGCAGTAGTCGGCCAGGCTCGCAATGCCCTCGGCCGGCTGATCGAGCAGTTGCGGCTCCGCGTCGCCGCGTTGAACGGCGACCAGCGGCACCAGACGGGTGTGCCCCGACGCGGCTCGCTCGAACTGCATGGCGATGGCCACGGCACCGTCCTCCGCCACCGCCAGGTGCCGGATGCCGTCGTGGCGCTCCGCAAGCGTGTAGCGGCGCAGCAGCGTGCCGGATTCGACTTCCAAGTACGTCAGATTGGGCTGCATGGTGTCCAGATTCAGCTTGCGGCGGCCGCGTTCCGGGTGAGTCAGGATGCCGCCGTTAGCAACCACCAGGGCGGTGCCATCGGGCGTGAGCGCCAGATCGTGGGGACCGATGCCGTGGCTGTCGAGCTCGATAAGGTGGTGATAGTCGCGGCCGTCGCGGATGCCGACGACGCCTCGGCCCCGGACATAGTCATTCTCGGTGGTGTAGAGATAGCGCCCGTCGCTCGAGAAGCGACCGTGGCCGTTGAAGCGCCGGCCATCGT
>CAZLYT010000487.1:0-5101 GCA_964563515.1 uncultured Candidatus Competibacteraceae bacterium
CTGGTCTGCCCGCAGCGCTTCCACCGCCAGTGCGGCGCTGGCTACCCGCAGCTCTTGTTCGTGGTCCTTGGCCGGGTCGCTGCCGTCGCTTTGCAGGTGGTCCTCGAGAAAACGTGTAAGCGCCCTTAGCATCTACTGCTCCACCTAAGAGCCGAGGCACGGCGCCCTTGGCTCTCATCTATTAATAGGACTGGCGGGCCGGCTAGGCAGTTCCGGGCCTTCGAGCTGAGCAAGAGCCTAGATCAGTCTGCAGGCGAACCCCAGATGTCGACGTAGCTGGCATACACCGCGCCGGTGATCACCGGGATCAGCACCAGAAAGCCGAGACCCATGGGTATCGCGGCGAAGGCTGCGGCGACCAGACAGAGCAAGCTTAGGAGCGCAAGCGGCACTGCGTTGGCCACGCTGGCCAGGACGCTTTGCTCCATGGCCGCCATTGGGCCGGCCCCGTCGAACATCACCAGCGGAATGGCGTACAGCAGTGCAACTACCACGGCCACCGTCAGCAAGACTGCGAGCAGGGGCAGCAGCAGGCTGCCGCCCAGTAGGGTGCCCACGGCGACCTGGTCAGAACCGGTCGCCAGGCCCGCGCCGGTCGCTCCGCCCAGCACCAGCACAAAGCCGAGCGCTCCGAGGACAAACGCCACGACCGGCGGAACGCCGAGCACTAGAATCGGCCCTCGGAGCGTAGGGTCGCGCAGCGCTGTGAGCAGCACCCCCGGTCCTGGGGTGCCGCCTTCATCGACCATGCGCGCCGCCTGGTACAGTCCGCCGGCGAGGGCCGGCCATAACAGCGCCGTGAGCAGAGGTCCTACCACTGGCACGATCGACAGCAGCAGACCGATCAAGATGTAGAGAGCTGCCAGCATCAACCAGGGCAGCGGGGCGCGCATGAAGTACGTCCAGCCTCGCACCAGCCAGTTCAGAGCGCTCGAAGCTGGTAGGCGTTGGTAAGCCATGTCGGTAGGTGACCTCAGTACGTGTCGGCGCAGATGTGCTGGCACCGGGCCCGCCGGCGCCGCCCGGACCGCCGTCGTCAGAGGTTGATGCGCACCTCGCTGCAGGGCAGGGCAATCACGTTGCGCGACACCAGCTGGTAAAACTCCTGCAGTTGACCGTGGATCCCCTGCAGTGCCTCGTCGATTGAGATATGGTAGGCGGCGCGAGGGCCATGATACTCGACCAGGTCCCCAACTTGTTTGAAGGCCAGGCCGGAACGCCGTAGCAGCCGGGCCAATCGGGGCTCCATGATGGCGTAGACGTGATACCGCCCGCTCACGACCACCATGCCGGTGGCGGCGAGAAACAGCGCCACCGATAGCAGTGGAAACGTGCGCAGCTCCTTGGGGGTGGGGTCGAATTCCTCGATATCCCCGAGAGGATTCCGAGCCTCGCCCGGGCGACGGCGAAAGGCGGTGTGGACCGCCAGCCTGGAGATCTCGCATATTGCGCGGCTCGGTAGTCGGGCTGGATGCAGCACGGGGTGGCGCACCCGGTCGCCACACACGATCTCGAAGGGCAGATGGCGCTCGGATTCGCGCTCACCGGCGGTCACCAGGCGCACGCACCCGGCGGCACGGCCGCTGCGTCGGTGAGTGATCAGGCAGTGGACGGCGCGACTGTCGTAGGGATCTCGCTCCAGCCCGTCGGGAAATTTCTCCTCGCTCTCGTAGTGGAACTCCCGACAGTAAACGTCCCCCCGGATCCGAAATACATGCTCGAGCTCCGTGTGCGTCTTCGCGACACCGATTTCGAAGTGATCCGCAAACAGTTCCGGCAGCGTGCCGTCGGCGTCGGTCATAGTTTTTTTACTGCCATGGGCTAAGCGCGATCCAACTATCGAATGTGCCTCATATTTGTGACCGATGACAATGCTTTGCCGGGGTAATCGATCGTAAACCTCGTAGCATCGACTGCTTTGGGACAAAGACCACCGCTGCGTTGTCGCAAAAGAAGGCGCCACCGGCACGGCCATGGAGACCGGAGGCCTCCCCTAGGGGCTGTTCGACCTCCGCTCGGCCGACTAACATGCTGTTGCGTCCGGGGGAGCCAGGAGCGGGAACTGTCCGTTCGGGCTGAGAGGTCTCGAGCCGAGACGACCCCAATACCTGATCCGGGTAGTGCCGGCGTAGGGAGCGACTGATTGGTGCAGACTCAACAGCATGCTGAAACGCTAGCGCCAGCCGAGGCGGCCGCCGGAGTCGACATCGACCTGCAGCTAAAGCGTCTTGGCTACGGCGCCCGCCTGGTATTCGACGACCTCTCGCTGCACCTTGGCGCAGGAACCATTACCTGCCTGCTCGGCCCCAGCGGGGCTGGCAAGAGTACGCTTCTGCGACTCCTTGCCGGCCTGATAACGCTGCCACCCAACGCTACGCTACGGGCCGGCGACAGTCTGCCTCTGTCGGGGCGCGTTGCGTACATGGACCAGCGCGACCTGCTGCTGCCATGGCTAAGCGTCCTCGACAACGTGATCCTTGGCGCCAAGCTGCGGGGCGAGTCGCCGCAGCTTGAGCGTGCCCGCGGGCTGCTCGCCGCCGTCGGGCTGAGCGGCCGCGAGCACGACCCACCAGCCAGCCTGTCCGGCGGTCAGCGCCAACGGGTCGCCTTGGCTCGGACGTTGATGGAGGACCGGCCACTGGTACTGATGGACGAGCCATTCTCCTCCCTGGACGCCGTCACCCGCCACCAACTCCAGGGCCTGGCTGCCAGGCTGCTGCGCCATCGAACGGTGCTGCTGGTGACTCACGATCCGGCCGAGGCCCTGCGGCTCGGACACGTGGTCCACGTCCTGGCCGGAGATCCAGCCTCGCTCTCGCCGTCCATTCAGGTGCCCGGTGAGATCCCGAGGGAGCTGGCAGACCCGACGCTGCGACCGTTGCACCAGGCGCTGCTGAGCCGGCTAGGGATGACCCGGGGCTGCACTTGACACGGATTGCCCTGCGGCGGGTCGGGGCGCCCTTCCTGGTTGCGGCGGGACTCCTGGGGCTGTGGCAAGCGCTGGTCTGGATCACCGGCGTGCCACGCTACATCCTTCCGGGCCCAGGAGCCGTGATCGCCACTCTCATCGACGACGCCGGGCTCATCGGACGGAATCTGCTGGTGACCGCCGCCGAGATCGTCATTGGGCTGGCGATCGGGACCGTCCTGGGAGTGATTGCAGCGTTGGTGGTCGTGCACCCACGCGGCGCTCGACGCTGGCTACTCCCGGTGTTGGTTGCGAGCCAGGCGGTCCCGGTATTCGCCATCGCGCCACTGCTGGTGCTTTGGCTTGGCTACGGCATGGTCTCCAAGATCGCCATGGCTGCCCTGATCATCTTCTTCCCGGTGACCACTGCTTTCCTGGATGGCTTGCGTCGCACCGAGGTCGGTTGGCTGGATCTCGCCAGAACCATGACCGTGGGAAGCGGCGGCGATGCGCGGCGCCTGCAATTACGCGTCCTGTTCCTGGTACGGGTCCCAGCGGCGCTTCCAGCGCTAGCGTCGGGGTTGCGAGTGGCCGCGGCAGTAGCACCTATTGGAGCCGTAGTGGGCGAGTGGGTGGGAGCGAGTGCGGGCTTGGGCTATCTGATGCTGCACGCCAACGCGCGGGTTCAGACCGATCTCCTGTTTGCCGCGTTGTTTGCGCTGGGCGCCACCTCGGTGGCGCTATGGTTTCTGATCGATTGGCTGCTGCGGTGGCTGATTCCCTGGCAGCCCGAGAGTGGGCTGGGAGAACGAGCTCAATGATGATTTGCGATCGGTGTCGTCTCCTCAACGCCGTCATATTCACCATCGCGGCTCTGGCCATGGTCCCTGCCGTGGCGGCTGAACCCATGCGCCTTCTGCTCGACTGGTTCGTCAACCCCGACCACGCGCCGCTGGTGGTGGCACAGCAGCGAGGCTATTTCCGTGACCGGGGCCTCGATGTGGAACTGATCGCGCCCGCCGATCCCAACGATCCACCCAAGCTGGTCGCCGCAAGTCAGGCGGACCTCGCCATTTCATATCAGCCGCAGCTGCATCTGCAGGTGGCAGCGGGCCTGCCGCTGCGTCGAATCGGTACTCTGGTGGCGACGCCGCTGAACTCGCTAGTGGTGCTGGCGGATGGGCCGGTGGGCTCCTTGGCAGACCTGAAGGGACGCAAGGTGGGTTATTCAGTGGGCGGATTCGAGGACGCCATGCTCGGTGCGATGCTAGCTCGGCACAGTCTGAGTCTGGATGATATCGAGCTGGTGAACGTGAACTTCGCCCTGTCGCCGGCGCTGCTCGCGGGCCAGGTGGACGCAGTCATCGGCGCCTTCCGCAATTTCGAGCTCAACCAGCTCGAGCTCGAGGGGCAGCCGGGCCGTGCCTTCTACGTAGAGGAGGAGGGTGTCCCGGCCTACGACGAGCTGATTCTGGTGGCGCGCGACGATCGGCTGCAGGACGCTGGTTTGCGGGCAGCGCTGGATGCAATCGAAGCCGGCGTGCAGTATCTGGTCAATCACCCGGCGGAGAGTTGGTCGTTGTTCGTTGCGGCCTACCCGGATCTGGATGACGAGCTGAACCGGCGAGCGTGGTCCGATACCCTGCCCCGCTTTGCATTGCGGCCAGCCGCACTCGATAGCGCACGCTATGCGCGATTTGCCACTTTCCTGGCGCAACAAGGTCTGATTCCAGAGGCGTTACCCGTCGCACGCTACGCTACCGAGCTGCCCGCCGGACCTTGAGGAGGCAACCGTGACCAGACGCAGATCGTTCGCGGACTTCGCGATTGGCGCGGTGCTTGGGCTCGGGGCAATGGGCCAGGTGCTGTCGGACCAGCTCTATCGATGGGTCGACCATGACGGCGTTACACACTTCAGCGATGCGCCACCGCCCTCCCATGCCACGGCGGTGCAGAGCACCACTCGACCCGAGTTCACGGCGGTCGCACCCGACAACTATTTCTCCATCATCAATCAGAGCAGGCGCCTCGAGCAGCTAAGGCTCGAGCGAGAGCAGGCCCGGGTCGCGGAGGAGTTGGCTCGAGCCGAGCGTCAGCGAGCCTTGGCCGAGGCCGAACGCGCCGCCGCCGAAGCCCGCCTGGCGCGGACTCGAAGCACCTACCCCGACGCCAGTTCCGTCTCGGCGGGCAGCT
>CAZLYT010000488.1:0-12607 GCA_964563515.1 uncultured Candidatus Competibacteraceae bacterium
GACGCCACTGTCGTCCTGCCAGATCAAAGCCTTCTGAGGTAGGTCGATGGCCACTGTTTGGGCGCACTGCATGAGTGGAGTACCGACCTTGGGGTTGCCGAAGATGACCAGCTCGGTGGGCGCCAGCTCCATGCCTGCGCCGGAGGCCGCCGCAGCATGGTCGACCCGAGCCACGACCTTCATGCCCTTGTGCTCCAGTGCCGTGACCAGCCGATCCGCAGTGGTTTTTACATCGTGGGAGCTCGCGACCACCACCAGGCCTTCTGCTGCCAGGCTTGGTGCCGCAATGGCGAGTCCCAGCAATGCGGGCAGAAAATACTTGGGCATTCGAAACCTCCTTTGGCTGCGGTCGCGGGGACCCACTAACCCGTACGTTACGGGGGCGGACGGGATGCAGCGAATGGCGACTCGCGGCAGGCATTATGGTGCCCACCAACTGCATTTCGAAGGTGGCGCTACGCTGTGACGTTCACACCTCGTGGATATCGAAGGCACCCAGCGCATGGTCTGCGCAGAATAGCTCGTAATCGCGCTCCAGCCGTCGCGACGCTGCAATCGCGAAACGGCACATGTCGTCGATGAAGACGCGTCGCTGCACCGACTGCAGAATCGTGCGCTCGGCATCGTGCCCATCGAGCCCGGTATCCTCATCGACCCGGGAATGAGCCTGGGCCAGGGCGCGTCCGCAGGTATCGGCATAGTCGCGCATGTCATCCAGCTCCAGATCATCGACATCGATAGAGCCCTTGAAGGGGCTGCGCTCGCGCACCACGAAGCTCCCTCCGTCGATTTTGGCGTGTCCGTAGTAGGGATCACCACCCGCGAGGTGAACGCGCTGGCTGTCGACGATTCTGCCGGCCTCTCCGGTTGTGGCCTCGCCCTTGGGCTGCTTCGCTGGGCGCTGGGGTGTCAAGCCCCAAAGTGCCGATCGTCTGGCCTCCTTGAGCTCGAGCAGAATATCGTCCAGGTGATCGTCGGTCTCGCCGTCGACGAGCACCCAGTAGCGGTCCAGGCCGAGGCTGGCGGTGCCGCTTCCCTTCTTCAGCGCCACGTCCTTGACCTTGAAGTGACCCGCCCGACCGCTGCGGTTGTCGATATCGTTCTGCTTCAGGTAGCGCTTGATCGCCTGCTGGAACTCGGCGATTCGGCTGCTGACCGGCACCACCTCGTCGGGTGGGACGGAACTGGCCCGTGACCGGATCGATCTTGTCCTTCAGAAATGTCCGCCGCGACTCCACGGCGCCCCGGATCAGCTTCCGGATCTGCGCTGGACTGTTATCGAGCCGATACTGATGGTGCCGCTCGCGGTCGTCGCGCGCGAACTCGACCAGAGCGCCGAGATAACCGGAGACGAAATCGCGAACCACCTTGCGCCGATGCTTCTTCTTGAAGCCGTTGGCCTTCGAATACAGGTAGAAACCGAGAACCCCACGCTTCACGTCCCAGGAAAAGGGGGCCACCTCGGCCTCGTCGAAATCGTTGAGTCCAAAGAATGGAACGCCGTCGGTGTTCGGCATAACGCCGAAGTTCTCCGGATGCACGTCACCGATGCAGAACACCTGGGGGAGGTCGGGATCGCTGCCAACCATGTCACGGTAGAATAGCAGCGCGGTGCCGCGGAAGAACTTCAGCGGTGAGCGCGCAAGCTTGTCGAATTTTCGCTGCGCACCCTCGGGGCGGTTGTGAATGCGGAACTGGTGATCCTCGCGGAGCGTCTGTCGCACGTAGAGACGACGCTCGTCGGCCTCGAGCTGCAAGGGGTGCCGCAGGATCTCTCCCGCTCCTACGCGTCGGGCCACTTCGGCAAAGGCGTCGCGACGATCCTCCTCAGGCTGGGTCTCTGTGATCAGCAACATGCTTGGAGCCCTCTTGCCACCAAATGCCGTGCACTTGCCGCTGCGCAGCCGACGCCAGGTGGGAACCTTGAAGCTTCTGGGCAAACCAACGTACACCGGGCCTCAGGGTTCCGCGGCTGCGATTCTCCGTGACTAGGGAGGCTGGACAAAGTGCCGGCGGAGCCGAGAATTGACACTCAACCCGTCTGCGGTGCCTTTGGCACGGCATCATATCTCTGCGGCGAATGCCCGATTATGGTGAGAATAGCGGTGTCAAATCAGATCGAGCGCGGCCTGAGCGAGTTCAGGCGGTACCCCCCCGGCGAGCGCTTCCAAGCGCGTTTCCACCGCCGCGAGGGCAGGCGTTCCGGGCCCACCATGCGCTTGCTGTTGATGACCGGCGGCATATTGCTGGCATTGGTGGGCGTGCTGATGCTAGCGATGCCGGGCCCCGGCTTGCTGGCCTTTCTGATTGGCGTCAGCGTGGTGGCGCAGGAATCTCTGACCGCGGCGCGGATGCTCGATTGGCTCGAGCTGCGCATCCGTGCCGTCGGCTGCCGGATGTTGAGCAGATGGCAGAAGTCCTCTCAAGGCGCTCGACTGATGGCGGTGTTGTCGGCGCTTGCGGTGCTCGTCGTCCTCGGATATGGCTCCTACGCGGCCCTGCTCGGTGTTTGAGACGCGCGGATCGGTGATGGCGCGCGCGGGCAGCTGTGTGCGTCTAGAGCGCGATGCGCCTGGCCGGGCTTCGCTACAGAGCAATCGCCAACCGCCTCGGAGCGGGTCGCGGAACGTGAGCGCGCACTCGACATGATTCGATGCGCGGGTGGTTGCGAGCGCAGTTCCGGTAAACTGTTGTACGGAAGTGTTCTCACACTGCTTACCTCGAGCCCGTGTTACGCCCGTTGGCGACGGTCATCAAGAAGCTGACTCGGGGCGCAAGAAACCCGCCGCCGTCGCCCAAACTGATCTCGCGAGTACTGAGCCCAAATGAATCTGTCTGTGCCTGAATTCCCCCGATCCTCCGTCCTGGCGGTAGCCGCCGCGCTGCTCGTGATGCTCGCTACGCCGGCCTCCCAAGCCCAGCAACAGGAGTCTTCCGCATTCCCCGAATATCGTCCCGACGAGCAGGTCGGCGGCGAACTGACGATCATGGGCGGCCTGGAGACGACGCCGCTGCCCCAGGAATTGGCACAGGCCCTGGAGCGCCTGCTGCCCAACGCCGATGTCCGATCGCTGCAGGAACAGTCGGGTCTGACCACCGACTGGTGGCAGTACGAGAATTCGGTGATGCTGACTTCTGCCCGCATGTCCGAAATCAAGCTCAAAGAGTTCGAGCGCGCAATGGGCTATGAGCCCACGGCGCTTCCGCTGGCCGTCAGCGCCGTGGCTGTCGTGGTGAAGGACGACAACCCGGTGGCCGAGCGTGGCCTCACCCTGGCCGAGTTGGATGCCATCTTTTCATCGAGCCAAAAACGCGGTCACGCCGACCTCCGCTTCTGGGGTGAACTCCGCGACGACGTGGATGGCCTGGGCCGACCCATAAGGATCTACGGGCCCGATGACGCGTCCCCCCTGAACACCTACTTTCAAAGCGAGGTTCTGCTAAACGGCGAGTTCAAGCCCGGCATCGTTCGGGTCCCTGTTGGCTCTGTCGACATCGTGAATACCATCGGCGGCAGCGGGGAGGAGAATATTGCGGTGGTGGGGGACTCCGATGGCATTGGCTTCGTCGACGCCCAGGCGCTCACCGACCAGGTAGCCTCTATTCCGCTCACCGCCGGCGACAGCGCGGATCAGTCCGTGCCTTTGACGCCGGAGAACGTGGGTACCATGAGCTATCCCCTGGCAAGGTTCGTGTTCTTGTACATCAATCGCCCCCCGGATGGAGAGCTGGCGGAGCTGCCGCGCGAGCTGCTTCGATTCGTATTTAGCGCTGGGGGCCAGGAGCTGATCACGGGCTCCGGCGGCGGTCACACCCGCATACCGGAACAGTCGGTGCGACACTGGTTGCAGCAGGCGAACATCGACCTGGAGCAATAGGCACCAAGACATTCTGCCCCGCCCGTGGCGGGGCTAGAGAGGGGCGTCGCGCCATCGCGGGGCGTGCCCCTCTCCTCCAAATCATCTAAGCCGTTGCCGCTCTTGATCTAAGAGCGTGTCCCGCCGCGTTGCCTTGCGCCGACGTCCAATCGCGGCCACCGTGCTCCCGCGAACCCGCAGCTTACTTGTTCGCCGCGCGATAGCGCGGTCGGAGTCGGGGTGAGATGCCTGCACCTGCGAACGCCTAGCGTCCACCATCTCCCGAAAAGTCGAGGCCGGAACCCGGCCGCAGTCGTCGCGTTGCTATCGCAGAGGAAGTGTAAACGCGGGCTAACGGCAAGGTTGCCTCAGGAGAGAGCAGATGATGCACAAACCGAGAACCCCCCTCATTATGGGTGCCATCGTTCTGGCGCTGGGCGTGGCCCTTGTCGCTGGCGGCCTATGGCTGGTGATTCTCGGTGGCTCTTGGTATTACCTCGGCGCCGGTGTTGGCTTCATGCTGAGCGGCGCTTTGCTGTTGGCGCGGCGGCCGTCGGCTCTGTGGCTCTACGCGGTGATTGTCGTCGCCACGGTGGCGTGGGCGCTATGGGAAGTGGGGCTGGACTGGTGGCAGTACGCGCCCCGGGTGGATGTGGTAGCGGTGATCGGGCTGCTACTGATCCTCCCATTGGTCACGCGAGGGCTCCTAAGCAGCAGGGGTTTGGTAGCTCCATGGTCCAAGTCCGCGTGGCCGCTCGCGCTATCTTTGCTGCTCGCCGCCGCGGTGGGTGTCGTATCGGTCTTCACCGATCCCCACCAGGTGACTGGCAGCCTGCCATCGGCGACCGGCGTTTCCGCGTCGGCTGCCAGCGGTGATGTGCCCCCGGGCGATTGGCACGCCTACGGACGAACCAACCGCGGGACCCGTTACTCGCCGCTGGGTGCGATTACCCCGCAGAACGTGCATCAGCTCCAAGTGGCCTGGACTTACCACACCGGTGATACCCGACGCCCGTCAGACCCCACCGAGACCACCTACGAGGTCACGCCGCTCAAGGTCGGAGACGCACTGTATCTGTGCACGCCGCACAACTTCGTGATCGCCCTCGATGCCGAGACCGGGAATGAGCGTTGGCGTTTCGATCCACAGGTTCCTGACGAAACCAATCGCCAGCATTTGACCTGTCGCGGCGTCTCCTACTACCAGGGCGACGCGAGCACCCCGGGCGATGAGGCTTGCACGCGCCGCATCTACATGCCTACTGCCGATGCCCGCCTCATCGCACTGGATGCCGAAAGCGGCGAGATCTGCCGCGCCTTCGGTGACAACGGCGAGGTAGACCTCTGGAGGGGAATGCCGCACCAGACCCCGGGCTTTTATTACTCCACGTCGCCACCGCTGATCGTCGAGGACCTGATCATTGTCGGCGGGGCCGTCAACGACAACGTATCCACTACCGAGCCGTCCGGCGTCATCAGAGCCTACGATGTGGTCAGCGGCGAGCTGATTTGGAACTGGGATCCCGGCGATCCCAAGCAGACCGAGCCCATCGATCCCGAACAGACCTACACCGCCAACTCGCCGAACAGTTGGACCACCTTCAGCGCCGACACCGAGCTCGGTCTGGTCTACATTCCGCTCGGCAACGCGCCACCCGACCAGTGGGGGGGCAACCGCAGCGAAAACACCGAGCGCTTCTCTTCCTCCATCGTTGCGCTCGACATCGCCAGCGGTGAGCTGCGGTGGGTATTCCAGACCGTCCATCACGACCTTTGGGACATGGACGTACCCGCCCAGCCCAGCCTGATCGACCTGAAGACCGAGGAGGGCAGCGTGCCAGCCCTGGTGGCGCCAACCAAGCAGGGCGACATCTATGTTCTGGATCGGCGCAATGGCGAGCCGATCTTGCCGGTTACGGAGAATCCTGCCCCCCAGGGCGCCGCCCGCGGCGATTTCACGGCCCCGACCCAACCCACCTCGGCACTCACGCTGAAGCCCGACCGGCCCCTGATGGGCCGAGACATGTGGGGCGCCACCGTCTTCGACCAGCTCGCCTGCCGCATCTCGCTGCATCGCTTGGACTATCAGGGACGCTACACGCCGCCTTCCACCAACGGCGCCTTGATCTATCCCGGCAACTTCGGGGTCTTCAACTGGGGTGGTATCGCCGTTGACCCGGTGCGCCAGGTGGCCTTCACCACTCCCAGCTATCTGGCCTTCGTTTCCCGTCTGATCCCGCGTGTAAATCCCGACGAGGAGTACGTCTCCGAGGGTGAGCCGGGACTGAACGAGAACTACGGGGCGCCGTTTGCAGTGGACCTGTACCCCTTCCTGTCACCCATCGGGCTGCCTTGCCAGGCGCCGCCGTGGGGGTACGTGGCGGGCGTGGACCTGAGGCAGGGCGAGGTGGTGTGGAAACATCGTAACGGCACGGTGGAGGACTTGGCGCCGCTACCGCTGCCTTTCGAGATGGGAGTGCCGGATCTGGGCGGCCCCCTCATGACCGCCGGCGGCGTCGCCTTCATCTCGGGCACCTTGGACTATTACGTCCGCGCCTACGACGTGACAACCGGCGAACAGCTGTGGCGGGATCGCCTGCCAGCGGGCGGCCAGGCCCCAATGACCTATCGCTCGCCGCAAAGCGGACGTCAGATCGTGCTGGTTGTCGCGGGCGGTCACGGCTCGCTCGGGACCAAGGCCGGGGACGCGGTGATTGCCTACGCACTGCCCGAGGGTTGACCGCCATTGGATGTATATGCGCAGGTCCCTGAATCGCCTCACCGGGTCGAGAGAGCGGGTCGGCTCTCCATCCCGGGGTCGTGCTCAATCGAGTGGCAGGGCCGGGGTCGGTCCATCGTGCTCCAGCTCCCACCAGGCGCGCCAGCGCCGGTCGCGGCGCTCGAGCAGCAGGTAGTTGCGTTGCGCGGTATAGATCTCTCTGCGGCCGGGCAGCGGCCAAAGCCGAATGGGGTGGTCCGGCAACGGTGATTCGCCGAGCCACGCCAACGCTCCCAGGGCGCGGGCATAGGCTCGCGGGGGCGGCGGATGGGCGATACCCGACGCCACCAGCTGATGCAGGTGGCCCGACGCCGCCTCGATGGTGCCTCGAGTGGCCAAATGGATCTCGCCGGATAGCACCGACACCCGCGCACCCTCCGAATCATGGGCTTTGAGCAGCGCTGTGAGGAACGATCGCCATTCCCTCCTGTGGGCATGGCTCTGCCACTGGTCGCGCAGGTCGTCCTCGTACTTCTGCGCACGGGGAAGAAGGGTCAGCACCGACTCGATCCAGGACAGCCGCGGCCCCAAGGCCGGTACGCTCGACAGCACCAGCAGATGCTCGGCAGCCGGTGTGGCGAGCATCGACCGCAGCACGCTCCACCCCCGATCACCCATCACCCGATCGGGGCGGCGCTCCGAGCGCAGGTCGGGTGCAATCACCCGTAGGCCCGGAAAGCGAACGCACCAGCTCAAGGTGTCTCCACCCCGGTCCGGGCACATGGACGGGAGATCGTCTGCCGGCGCTGCCATCTGAAACAGTACGAATAGCTCCCGCGCCACCCGAAACACCAGGCGTCCCACCGGAGCATCCAATTGGGCCGGGGGTCGCGACCCCCAACCGTCGCAGATGTCGTGATCGTCCCAGATGGCCAGCGACGGCACGCGGGCCATGAGCCAGGCGAGGGGGGACTGGCTATAGAGCTCCAGGTACCGCTCGAACAAGTAGTCCCGGAGCAGCTCCTCGAGCTCGGGCAGTACGGCGGTCTCACCGGCATAGTGGCGGTCGTGTTTGGACCAGGCACGTACCGCCGGGTGGATGCCCAGCATGTCGTCGGCATATAGCTGATCGCCACCGTGCAACAGAAGCTGCAGCGGGGCCCGTGAGTGTTGCTCCGCCAGACGCCGCCAGAGCGCGTTGCGCTCGTCGGTGACCCGGTTGCGGTCGTCATGTTCCTGGCCATTGCAGGCGACGAAAGCCAGGCGCAGGTCACCCTGCCATTGTGCATTCACCGGATACCAACTATGGCCGAGGCGGTAGCCGCTTGCGGCGCCGGCGGTCAGGGTGAACTGGTATCGCACCACGCGATAACCGGCGCGGTGATGAAGCAGCTCCGCGCCCACGGACTGGCCTTCGGCGCTTAGATCCGGTGGCTCTTCCCTCTCGGGGATCGCCAGCAGACATGCGAGATGAAGCCGAGCGTCACGCCAGTCGCGACAAAACAACAGCGGCCCGACGCAGCGCGTTCGGCACCGCGAGTCTCGAACTCGGATCTGGTTCGTGGATGTCGCCATGCGGCCTGCCTGTGGCTACGGGTCGATTCCGGAACGAGCACAGTCCCGATGCAGGGGGGCTGTTCTCTATTCCTCGATTCGCTGCAGAAACTCGCGCATATGGCGGACGAGCGCCTCGGGCTTCTCTTCGATCACCAGATGGCCGGCATCGGGGATGGTCTCGAACCGTGACCCGGGAATCAGCCGATGGAGCTCGCGTCCTCTGTCCACCGGAATCCAGGTGTCCTCCTCACCCCAGAGGATGAGAACGGGCACCCTGATCTCTGGGTACAGCGGTTGAACTTGGTCGGTGAAGCGACTGTCCGCCTGCGCGATCTGTCGGTAGAAAGCAGCTTTTCCCCGCTCTGCGGTCCAGGGCGCGACAATCGCCTCCATGACATGGGCAGCTATCGGCTGGTGGGCGGCAGTTGTCACATAGGCGCGAACGATGGCCTCGTGGATGTAGTCCGGAACACCGGCGAACGCCGCCTCGTGCTCCCTCACGTGGCGAAAAAAGGGTGAGCCCCAGGGGGCGACGGCAACCGGGTCGACGAGGATGATCGCCCGGAAGCGCCGAGCGTCCAGGAGATGATTCCTCAGCACGGTCGCGCCGCCAAAGTCGTGGCCCACAACGGCTGGCGCTTCGAGCTGCCAATGCTCTAAAAGGTGATCCAAAACCCGGTTCTGGATCCCCAACGACACGTCGCCCTCGCGCCGATCCGACTGCCCATAACCCAGAAGGTCGTAATAGTAGACGGTGTGATCGGCGGCGAAGCCGGCGATGAGGTGGCGCAGGTTGAAAGACGACCAGGGCGTGCCGTGCACCAGGATCAGGGGCGCTCCCTGTCCTCGCACGCCGTAGCGAACCTCGCGACCGTGGAAGTCCAGCCGCTGGGGGAGATGCCACTGGCTAGCCATTTCCAGCCCCGTTGGAGCTGCGCTGCGTCCGGGTCAACTGGCCACCGCCCCGGCCGTCGCTGAGCTCGCCTCACGAAACGCCGGCAGGCTGCGCTCCACCATGTCGTCGGTGGCGGTGAGGCAGATGCGGAAGTATTCCGGCGTCTTCAAAATGCTGCCGGGCATGATGAACACGTCCCGGTCGGCGAGAAATTCGAACAGCGAGTCGCCGTCTCGCCCGGGAGCTCTCGCGAACAGGTAGAAGGTGCCTTCCGGGGGTACGACCTCATAGCCCCCTTCGGTCAACGCGCCGCACAACCGATCGCGACGCGCCGTCAACGCGCCCACATCGATGCCGAGGTGCTCCAGGTCGGGAATGGCGTACTGCATGACTGCGTTGGGGAAAGTCCAGCCCAGCGCCATCTGCGTGCTGAACAGCGCATCATGCAGTGCCTGGCGGTCGTCGCCAGGCATCAGTGGCGAAATTGCCAGATAGCCGATGCGCTGGCCGGGAGCGAGCAGCACTTTGCCGTAGCTATAGTCGATCAAGGTCCAGGGATACACCGCTGCCGGGCTCACGAAGGGAATCGCGTCGAAACGGATTCGTCGGTAGGGCTCGTCCGAGAGCAGGAAGATTCTCCGGTCCAGACGGGCAGAGGCCGTTTCCAGTAAGTCCGCCAGGGCCTGTAGACGCTGCCGCGAATAGACCCGCCCAGTGGGGTTGTGGGGAGTGTTTACGACCACTATCCGGGTGCGAGGTCCGATAGCCGCCTCGATGGACGCCAGATCCAGGTCGAAGGTCTCAGCTTCCAGGGGCGCTGCCACCGCAACGGCGTCTATCAGGCGCAACATGGGCTCGTAACAGAACCAGCCGGGCAGCGGAATGACCACTTCGTCGCCAGGCGCCAGTAACAGCCCGAAGGCCAGGGCGATGGCGCCGAAGGCGCCTGCGGTCAAGGCAATATCCTCGGGGGCGAACTCGATGCCGAGCTCCGCGCTGAGCCGCTCGGCGAGGAACTTGCGGGGCTCGTCCTCACTGGTCTTGTAGGCATACCAGTTCTTGTCCAGCGGCACCGCACGGCGCTGTATGGCTTCGACCAAGCCTGGGAGCGGAAACTCCTGCGGATTGCCGAAGGTGAAGTCGCAGATGCCAGGATCGCCCCTGCGCTTGCCGTAGCGCGATGTAAAAAAGAAGTCGCGGACATTGGCGAAGCACGCGCCCGCGGCCACTGCGCGATCCGAGATGATAGCCATGAGCGCCCCCCTTGCCACCGCTGCCGAGGGTGGCTCTGTGGCACAGCATAGGCGCTGGACCGGCACGCTTCGAGTGGGCGGCGCAGCCGTTCTTGCACCGCTGCAGATCTCCTCACGAAGCTTCCAAGTTCCGGGGAACCGCACGGCATGGAGTGCGTTTGCTGGTTCGTGAACCGGCTACGCAGCGGGGACGGCAGCTTCTGGCGACGCACGCGGAACCAAGTAGGCGCTACGGTCGTGGCTCCTCCGCGGAGTTGTTCGACGATGCTCTCGCTGTATGGCAAAGTCCTGATCTACCTGAAAGCCATCGTATGGGGAGTGAGTCGTGAAGCGAGTACCGACCCGGAACGCAGTCAACCGAACCCCGTCAGGAGAGTCCCGGCGGCACACCCCAGCGCTTGTCGCCGCCGCGGCAATCGCGGCGCTGCTACCCGGCACCGTCTACGCCTATGTGGGGCCGGGTGCTGGCCTGACCGCCATAGGCACGGTGTTGGCGCTGTTTGCCGCGGTGGCCTTGGCCGTCGTTGGATTCATCTGGTATCCGCTGAAGCGACTCCTGGCCCGACGCCAGCGGGTGTCGAATCGAGCTGACGCTGACGCTGACGCCGAGCTGGCGCACCGTTCGGTGCCAGCCAGCGACGCTGTGTCCCCTGAGGACACCCATTCCGCGAGCAAGCGCCGGTGATCTATCCGGTCCTGGCGCTAGCGCTGCTCCTGTTCACGCTCAGCGTGAAATATATCGGGGTGGTCCCGCGGGTGCGGCTCGCCCTCGCCGAGGTCCGTGGCGCCGTGGAGATCCTCCAGTCCCAGGACTACGACGACGCCACCAAGGAAGCCCGAATTCAGCAGAGCGCGCTAAGGATGATGGGTGCGTTCGTCTCCATCACCTGGCGCTCGGCCTTGGCGCTCGCGATTCCTGTCGTCGTTGTGACGTTGGGCGCATTCCTCGGGTTGTATTCCCACGAGGCTGTTCTCGGCACGGCTAGCGATGTAACTTTCCTGCTCGCATCCTCCGTGCTCATGCTGCTGCTGTGGGCCGTCATTCCCACCCGAGCCGAGCCGTCGTGCGCCGCGGCGGCGACCCGGTCCGCCCCTGGGCTCGACCGCTACGGGCGCTTCGACCGCGCCCTGCATCAGGTGGCGTTTCGCAGCATCGGGGCGCAGAAGGCGCTGGCGGACATGGAGAGCCGGATTCACGCACCCCGGCTCGCGGCCGTTTCCCTCGAACGACCCGTATTCGTCACCTCGTTGCCCCGTGCCGGCACCACCCTGTTACTGGAGGTGCTCAGCAGCGTCCCCGACTTTGCTGCGGCGACCTACCGCAGCATGCCCTTCGTGCTGTGCCCGCTGCTTTGGGACCAGGTGAGCAAAGGCCTGCGCAAACCCGGCGAGCTGCACGAGCGCGCTCATGGCGACGGCATGGTCGTCGGCTACGACAGCCCCGAAGCCTTCGAGGAAGTGGTTTGGAAGTGCGAGTGGCAAGCCCACTATCAAGTCGACCGTATCCGCCCCTGGCGGCCCGAACACCGGGATCTAGAGTTCGAGACCTCGCTACGGGACTACATGCGCAAAGTGGTGCTGCTCTCGGGCCGTCCTGGTGCCCGCTACCTGTCGAAGAACAACGCCAATATCGCTCGCGTGACGCTTCTGCCGCGGCTCTTTCCCGATTGCCGCATCGTAGTGCCGGTGCGCAATCCCTACAGCCACGCTGCCTCCCTGGCCCGGCAGCACGCCCGTTTCCTGGACATCCATGGGCGGGATCGATTCGCCCGGCAGTACATGGAGTGGCTCGGACATTTCGAGTTCGGCGCTGCCCTGCGACCGATAGATTTCGACGGCTGGCTCGATCGCCTAGACCGCCTGTCCCCCGAATCGCCTGCGTTCTGGCTGCGCTACTGGATGGCAGCTTTTTCCACTCTGGCGCGTCAGGCTGGGGATCGCGTGATTTTCGTCGACTACGAAGGATTGTGTGCTGATCCGGCGAACCAGCTGCAGGCGCTGGGTGGAGCGCTGGGGCTGGCTGATCCCGCGGCGCTGGTGGCCCAGGCATCGAGACTGCGCGCGTCGAGCGCCCTAACGGAGCCACATTCCTCCGCGGATCCGGCCCTTCGACGCGCGCTCCAAGCGCTCCACGACGAGCTGCTCGACCGTGCCAATGCCGGGGCGGGCGAATCCGGTTCGGCGTCCATGCGCTGAGTGCCGGGAGCCGACCCCGCCGCAGTTGCCCAGTTCCGTCTACGCCAGCGAAGCAGCCTGCAATGAAAGAACACCTTGGACGCCTCGCCTTTGTGTCCTCTGTAATGGTCCTAAGCGTTCTCTACGGCAT
>CAZLYT010000489.1:0-1896 GCA_964563515.1 uncultured Candidatus Competibacteraceae bacterium
GGCCTCAAGCCAAAAAATTCGGCCGCCTTCCCTATTCAATCGGCTCCCGGGCTACCAAACTGGTAGACGATCAGAGCCAAGACCACGGAGCAGGAGGACTCGGCGCCCACAGACACGACCAATCGACACGCTGTCAGGAGCGGGACCGGTATCGCCGTCGCGCCATCCGAGTCATTGGCTTGGCGGAGCGGGTTCACCGCGGTGGTCGATGCGCAAGTGCGCCTTGGCTTGCAGTAGCAGCGGCGGTAACCGTGTGGAGACGCACCCGGCGGCCGACACGCCGCCCTGTTGGCGGCATGCGGTTCGAGAGCAACTCGCGCGGCGGCACCTCGAGCGTCCCCCACTTTTCAGTCGAGCAATACGACACGGCCGGCACTAGCGTGATATCGCCCGCCGGACCATCGATCACATAAGAGGACCCAGATCATGAGCAACATCGTAATCGCCAGCGCAGTTCGCACGCCCGTTGGCGCGTTTCTGGGCGGTCTCAGCACGCTGCCGGCAGCGGAGTTGGGGCGAGTCGCCATCGTGGAGGCGCTGCGGCGCGCCAGCGTGGACTCCTCCGAAGTCGACGAGGTGATCATGGGCCAGGTACTGACCGCCGGCTGCGGCCAGAATCCGGCTCGTCAGGCCGCCATCAACGCTGGCATACCCCAGGAGCGAACAGCCATTACCATCAATCAGGTTTGCGGCTCGGGGGTACGTAGCGTGGCCATGGGCTGGCAAGCGATCAAGTGCGGTGACAGCGCCATCGTGGTGGCAGGTGGGCAAGAGAGCATGAGCCTCGCCCCGCACTGCGCCACCCTGCGCACCGGCATCAAGATGGGCCCGCTCGAGTACGTGGATACCATGATCAAGGACGGCCTGTGGGACGCCTTCAACGGCTACCACATGGGCACGACGGCGGAGAACGTGGCGACCAAGTGGAAGTTGACCCGCGACCAGCAGGACTCCTTCGCTGCCAGTTCCCAGCAAAAGGCCGAGGAAGCCCAAAAGTCGGGACGTTTCCGGGACGAGATCGTGGGCGTCACCGTGAAGAGCCGTAAGGGCGAAACCGTGGTGGATACCGACGAGCACCCCAAGCACGGCACCACCGCCGAGAGTCTGGCCAAGCTGCGTCCCGCCTTCAGCAAGGAAGGCACCGTGACCGCCGGCAATGCATCCGGCATTAACGACGGCGGCGCCGCGACGGTGCTGATGACCGAAGAAGAAGCTTCCAAGCGAGGCATCACGCCGCTCGCCCGCATCGTTGCATGGTCCACTGCCGGCGTCGATCCCACCATCATGGGTACCGGACCGATTCCCGCCAGCAAGGCCGCGCTGAAGAAGGCGGGTTGGCAGGTCGGAGACCTGGATCTGATCGAAGCCAATGAGGCTTTCGCCGCCCAGGCCTGCGCGGTGAATGCCGACATGGGCTGGGATCTCGCCAAGGTCAATGTCAACGGCGGTGCCATCGCGCTGGGCCATCCCATCGGTGCCTCCGGCACCCGCTGTCTCACCACCTTGCTCTACGAGATGCAGAGGCGTGACGCCAAGAAGGGGCTGGTAACACTGTGCATCGGCGGCGGCATGGGCATCGCAATGTGCCTCGAGCGCAGTTGAGCCAGCGCTCGGATTGCAGTGTCCGCGGCCTGTAGGGCGAACGGGCGCGGCGGGCTCCCAGGTCTGGGAGCCCGCACTGCGGTGTCTTTTCACGCCAAAACCGCGCCGGGGATCTTTCAAAGTTGGAAATCCGCGGGCCGCTGCTATTCTTTGCTCGAGAACAACAATCGTCTCACGGTGGGCCCGGTTCTCGCCGTCACCAAGATGGAGGTCAATATGCGCAAAGCTACAACCCTAGCGTTCGCCTTGATTGCACTGTTGGTACTGAGCGTCGACAGCCAGGCGGCGCCGATG
>CAZLYT010000490.1:0-5900 GCA_964563515.1 uncultured Candidatus Competibacteraceae bacterium
GGCCACGCAGCTCAACACGCTGGGCTTCATTCCCTGGTTCGGTGAGACCATCGGCGCACAGGTGCAAGGCATGGCGTGGACGTCGGCCTTCCTGGTGCTGGGTCTGGTGTACTTCTACAGCCACTACCTGTTCGCCAGCCAGACCGCCCACATCAGCGCCATGTACGCACCCTTCCTGGCGGTGGCGGTGGGCACGCCGCCGGTGCTGGCGGCGCTGGCGTTGGCATTCTTCAGCAACCTGTTCTCCAGCCTGACCCACTATGCCAATGGCCCGGCACCGGTGGTGTTCGGAACCGGCTATGTTTCCATGGGCGCCTGGTGGGGCATTGGCG
The DNA here is from genome assembly GCA_964563515.1 of uncultured Candidatus Competibacteraceae bacterium. Taxonomy (GTDB): domain Bacteria; phylum Pseudomonadota; class Gammaproteobacteria; order Competibacterales; family JAHEDQ01; genus CAZLYT01. Next base: position 333 of record CAZLYT010000490.1, read on the forward strand.
CGGCGGTGAGCGTGCTCAATATCCTCATCTGGGTCGGCGTGGGTTGGTTCTGGTGGGACTTGATTGGGCTGATGGGATGACGCCTGGAATGCGGCGGAACACCCCTTCGGGGCTACCGCCTTACTCGTTGTCGCACAGCTGACAGCGTCGTAGTCCGTTTTGCTGGAGTGAGGAAAGGGGCGCGTTCCGCACCCACCGCTGCTATGAAGAGAAGGGCTCGGGCCCACAACCCAACGGATGTTTTCATGAGAAACGAGACATGCAAATAGTCGAGACCGATCTGGCCATCGTCGGCGGCGGCGGCGCGGGACTGCGGGCTGCCATCGCGGCCGCCGAAAGCGACCCGACCCTACGCATCGCCCTGGTCTCCAAGGTGGTGCCCATGCGCAGCCACACGGTGGCGGCCGAGGGTGGCTCCGCCGGGGTGATCACCGCGCAGGACAACCTGGAGTTGCACTTCAAGGACACGGTGGCAGGCGGCGACTGGCTCTGCGACCAAGACACCGTGGACTACTTCGTGGGCCATTGCACCGAGGAGATGGTGCAGCTCGAGCACTGGGGCTGCCCCTGGAGCCGCAGGCCCGACGGCGACACCAACGTGCGCAACTTCGGTGGCATGAGCACCGCCCGCACCTGGTTCGCCGCCGACAAGACCGGCTTCTACATGCTCCACACCCTGTTCCAGACCTCCCTCAAGCATGCCTCGATACGTCGCTTCGACGAGTACTTCGCCATCGACCTGGTGGTCGACGACGGTCGCTGCCAGGGATTGGTGGCCATCGAGATGACCACCGGCGATTTTTTGCTGATCCACGCCAAGGCAGTGATCGTCGCCACCGGCGGCGCCGGTCGCGTGTATCGCCAGAACACCAACGCCGGCATCCTCACCGGTGACGGCATGGGTATGGCCTATCGCCACGGCGTCGCCCTGCGTGACATGGAGTTCGTGCAGTACCACCCCACCGCGCTCCCCGGTACCGGCATCCTCATCACCGAAGGTTGTCGCGGCGAGGGTGGCTACCTAGTAAACAAGGACGGCTACCGCTACCTGCAGGACTACGGCCTGGGGCCGGTGGTGAACGAGCCCACCCCGAAAACCATGGAGCTCGGGCCCCGCGATCGGCTGAGCCAGGCCTTCTGGCACGAGGAGCGTGCGGCGCGCACGGTGACTACTCCGCTGGGGCCGGCGGTGCATCTCGAGCTGATGCACCTGGGCCGCGACAAGCTCCACGAACGCCTGCCTTTCATCTACGAGCTGGCCGAGACCTTTCTCGGCATCGACCCGGCAAAATCGCCGATTCCGGTGCGCCCCGCGGTGCACTACACCATGGGTGGCATCCGCACTGATAGCCACACCGCCACCTCGCTACCGGGTCTCTACGCCTGTGGGGAATGCTCCAGCGTCGGCATCCACGGTGCCAACCGATTGGGCTCCAATTCGTTGGCAGAGCTCTGCGTTTTCGGCCGGGTGGCGGGCGAGCAGGCCGCCCGCTATGCCCGTGAGGTAACTGCCGGAAGGTCGGACGCCCTGGTTCAGAAAGCCCGGGAAAATCAGCGGCGGGCGGAAGCGATTCTGGGGCGGGAGGACGGCCACGACCGAATCGCCACCTTGCGCGACGAGATGGGCGCGACCATGGAACAAGGCATGGGCATCTTTCGAAGCGCCGAGGGCATGCAGGAGACCTGCGACAAGCTCGCCCAGCTCAAGGATCGCTATCGACGGCTGCACATCGACGACCGTAGCCGCAGCTTCAACACCGAGTGGCTGAGCGCCATCGAGCTAGGCTTTTCGTTGGACGTGGCCGAGGCCATGGCCCAGTCGGCTGCCCAGCGCAAAGAATCCCGCGGCGCCCACCGGCGCCTCGACCAGTTCGGCGAGCGCGACGACGAGCAATATCTCAAGCACACTCTGGTCTTCTACCAGGCCGACGGCCCGCCCCGACTGGATCATGAGTCGGTGAACATCACCCGCCTGCCGCCCGCAAAGCGGCTCTACGGGGATGAAGCGAAGCAGGCCGAGGCTGGCCGCAAGGAGCCGAGCCATGCCCGCTAGCGAATGGGAAATCGACATCGAGGTGCTGCGCTACCACCCGGAGCGCGACCGAGAGCCGCACTACCAGATCTTCCGGGTGCCCTTCGCCCACGACACATCGGTGCTGCAGGGGCTGCAGTACATCAAGGATCATCTGGACGGTTCCCTGACCTTCCGCTGGTCCTGCCGCATGGCGATCTGCGGCAGCTGCGGCAAGATGATCAACGGCGAGCCCAAGCTCTCCTGCCACAGCTTCCTGCGCGACTATCATCCCGGCAGGCTGCGGGTGGAGCCCCTGGCGCATTTCCCGATCATCCGGGATCTGGCGGTAGACCAGACCGATTTCCTGGAGAAGCTGGAGTCCATCAAGCCCTACATCGTGCGCGACCAGGAACAACCGGTGAGCGAGGGCGTGTACCGCCAGAGCCCGGCCGAGCTGGCGCGCTACCAGCAATTCAGCCAATGCATCAACTGCCTGCTGTGCTACGCGGCTTGCCCCCAATACGGCTTGAACCCCGGCTTCACCGGGCCCGGCGTGCTGGCACTGCTGCATCGCTACAACAGCGATTCACGGGATCAGGGTCGGGCCCAACGCATGCCCATCTTGAACGCCGAGGAGGGGGTGTGGGGCTGCACGCTGGTGGGGTACTGCTCGGAGGTCTGTCCCAAGCAGGTGGACCCGGCGGCGGCGGTCAACCGCAACAAGGTCAGCAGCACCCTGGACTATTTCCTGCGCTTCCTCTCACCCCGCGGAGCCCACCGATGAGCGCGCGCAACACCTACCTCCGTCCCATGGCGGGATGGTACCGCCGCAACCCCCGTTTCCTGGCCTACATGCTGCGCGAGGGTACCAGCGTATTCTTGGCCAGCTACGCGGCGCTGCTGCTGTGGGGCCTGGCGGCGCTGGCGGGCGGTCCGGAAAGCTACCAGCGCTGGCTGGCGTTTCTGTCGAGCCCTCTCTCGGTGCTGCTGCACCTGCTGATTCTGGTGGCAGCGATTTATCACACGATTACCTGGTTTCGGGTGGCACCCAAGGCGTCGCCAGCCATCAATGTCGGGGGCAAGCCGGTGCCGGATCGCATCATAGTCGCCGGCGGCTACGCAGCCTTCGCGCTGGTCACCCTGGTCATTCTGATCGTCGCCTGGTGGTGAGAGCGATGCCCAAGAGATCCCACGAACCCATCTTCTGGTCTCTGTTCGGTGCCGGCGGCGTGCTGGCCGCGCTGGTGCTACCGGCCCTGGTGCTGATCACGGGGTTGGCGTGGCCCCTGGGGTGGCTGTCGGAAGGCGCTCTGAGCTATCCGCGCATGTCGGACTTCGTCGGCAGCGCCTTGGGTTCTATCGCGGTCTTCCTGGTGATCTCCCTGACCCTCTGGCACGCCGCCCACCGCGTCTACCACAGCCTCCACGACCTGGGCGTACACCGCGGGCTCAGGCTCTGCAAGGTCGCCTGCTACGGCGCAGCGCTGCTGGGAACGCTGGGGACCGGGATGCTGCTGGTGGGGCTTGTTGGCCCCTGAAAGTTGGAATGGCGAATGAGGCTCCGGGTCGTGCACGCCTTCCGGTCGGTGCCTGGTGGCAGCGCCATGCTCGACCGAGTGGACTACTGTTTGCCGCTGGGATTCGCCGGCACGCTCTTTGGCCCCCGCGAAGTGGTTTCGGCGACCTTGATGTATCGGATACGCGGCTCCAAGGTGACAGTCGATGGGCCTGTATCGCGCCCAAAGCTACTTCGTACACAGCGCGGAGCGCATCTTCGACTTGGTGGCCGACATCGAGCGCTATCCGGAATTCCTGCCCGGGTGGGTGTCGGTGCGGCTGCGTCAGCGCCAGGGCAATGTGCTGTCGGTGGACCAAGTGCTCGGATGGGGTCCGATCCAGCTAAGTTTCCGCTCCATCGCCCGGCTCGACCGACCCGAGCGGCTGGAGATCCAGTGTCAATCGGGCCCAGTGCGCAACACGCGGATCGAGTGGATTTTGGAAGCCGACTCCCTGGGCGGCTGCCAGGCCACGCTCGCCGTCCATACACCCCCTGAGGGCCTGGGGCTCAGAGGCCACCTGGTTCAGAAGGTCCTAGGCGCATTGGCGCCCACCGTGCTGACCCACTTCCAGCGCCGCGCTGCGACACTCTATTCGGTCTGATTCCTATGCGCGGCAAGCGGCTCAAGCCCGCTCTTCCAGGGTGAAGGTCTGCCACTGTTGCTGAGCGATCAGTATCAATGCCGGCAGATTCATGAGAATGCCGTAGAACAGAGGGGTGATGGCGAGCTCCGGTCGGCCCATGAGCACCGCCGCCACCAACATGCCGGTCCCCGCATTCTGGATTCCCACCTCCACCGCCAGCGTGCGTTGCCAAGCTGGGGAGTAGCCGCGTACGCGGGCAATGGCCGCCGCGCTCAGCATGCCCAAAACGCACAAGGACAGGCAGGCCCCGGCGGCGGCCGTCCACAGCCCCGGCAAGCGCTCCCAATTCACGATGCCGAGCAGCACCACCAGGCTGGCGAATGCCGGTAGCGTGAGCCGTCGCAGCCGCGGCTCCCAGCGCCCGCTGAATCCGGGTAGGCGATGGTGAACCAGCATGCCCAGAAGCACAGGCAGCAACGTCACCAGCACCAAGCTGCCGATGGTGGGCATGACCGGCAGCGCAAACTCTGCGGCGAGCAGCCCCAGCCAGGGCAGTTGCGGATTGAGCAGAAGCGGGATCGTGAAGGGCGCGATCACGCTGCCGATGGCGGTCAGGGTGATGGAAAGCGCCGCATCGCCCCGGCTCAGCTGACTGATGATGTTGGAGGTGACGCCCGAGGGGCAAACCGACAGAATGAGCAGGCCCGCGGCCAGGGTCAGTGGCGGCTTCCAGATCCCGATCACCAGCCATGCCAGCGCCGGCAGCAACATGAGCTGCAGCGAGAGCGCCCACAGGATGACACCGGGATAGCGTCCCACCCGCAGAAAATCAGCCGGTCGAAGTGACAATCCCATGACCCACATCAAGAAGGCCAACGCCATGGGAAGCACCACGTTTGCTAGTGTCTGTGGCGTCATGAAAATAGATCCTTGCTGGCAACCACGCGTCCGTCGGCACGCTTTGTTTTTGGCTGGGCGGACGATCGATCATCCATGAGTGTCGAGAGCCCGTCGCTGGGGGCGGCACCCGCCAGCGCCAAGCCGGCCTGGCTGGCGGCACTGCTCGCCATTCGGCCGAAGACGCTCACCGCCAGCCTGACCCCGGTGGCGATGGCCGCCGCCTTGCTGAGTGCCCAAGGGGTGAAGGCGTCGCCCTGGCTCATTCTACTGGCAGGCCTCAGCGCGTTGCTGATCCAGATCGGCACCAACCTGGCAAACGACGCCCTGGACTTTCGCAAGGGCGCCGACACCGCGGCGCGCCTCGGCCCCACCCGCGTGACTCAGGCGGGATGGCTGCGCGACTCGCAGGTGCTGCTGCTGGCCCACCTCGCTTTCGCCCTGGCCGTACTGGCGGGGATTCCGCTCATCATCGAGGGCGGTTGGGTCATCGCCCTCATCGGCGCAGCCTCCAT
>CAZLYT010000491.1:0-5290 GCA_964563515.1 uncultured Candidatus Competibacteraceae bacterium
TAACGACCCTACCAGGTGCCCCCAGGCCACAGCGCTTTCGCGCAATAGCCGAATCCGCTCCGGAGGCGATAACCGCGGGTAGCGCCGGCCGAGTCGCAGGATGGTTCGGTAGCGCTTGAGTACCCCCTTCAGGGGCTGTCGAGGCATGCCGTCCTTGGCGAAGCGGGCATAGTGGCCCACGTGCGCAGCGGCATTTTGCGCCAGCATGCGCCAGTTCGCCGCACCATCGGAGCGCGCTCTACAGTGCACCAGGGCGCCCTCGGCGAAGTGGATGGGGATGCCGGCGAGCTGAAGTCGCCAGGAGAAATCCAGGTCCTCGCCCCGGGACAATTGCTCGTCCACCCCACCAACGAGATCGTAGGCCGATTTCTTGAAGGCACGGTTGTTTCCGCACATGAAAGGCAGAAATCCGAGCTGAGGCTTGACGCTCCAATTGGGTTGCTCGGCGAACACGGGGCAGTCACCGCTCAAGGAATGGGTCTCGATCGGACCCGTCACCACATCGTGATGCTGCAGGCCTTCCAACATTGCCGCCAGCCAGACGGGTCCCACCACGTCGTCAGCATCGGTCAGCGCCACCTTGTCCGACCGGGTCGCGCGCACGCCGCAGTTGACCGCGTAGGCCTTGCTGCGCCGCTGCGCTGCGTCCACGATCCGGAGCCTGGGGATGCGGGATTGGAAGGAGCGCGCTATCTGCATCGACTCATCGGTGCAGAGATTGTTGACGATGACCAACTCGGCATCGGCGTCGTCCAGTTGGGGCGCGAGGGCTGACAGCTGCTCGGCCAGCAGGGGACCCGCATTGTGTACGCAGATGACTACACTGATGGCGGGCGTCGATGTCCCGCAGCCTTTTGGCGCAGCTGAATTGTCGTCGTCGCGTGCGGGAACCATGCGTTCATTCCATTCAGGTCGATTCGGCGGATAGTAGAGAGCGATTATTGTCTAGGCTTGGTCGACGCGAGTCACCCCCCGATACGCGCCTTCGGGCCGTAATGATGTGCGGGTTCTCGACCGAATGAATCGAGCCAAAAGCCATTCCCGGCGAGATGCGCGGCTCCTGAAACCCAAGCTCCTGTCGCGCGGTCGGGATAGTTGCAGATTCGATCATTTGCCGCAACACAGGCCCGGATCGGCACCGGCCAAAGCCAGACTTGAGCATATAGCTATGACCAGCCGTCGTTCACTACTCAAGCTCAGCGCCGCTTTCTGCGGTTCATTGGGGCTGGCCAGTGCATCACGCTGGGCTCACGCCTTTTTGGCGACTCCCGCGCCGATATCGGCGGCGCTCGCCCATGCGGTGACCAACGCGCTGACGGCCCCCGACTGCGCCTGCGTGGTCGGTCGTGCGGCGGTTGCGACGGGCGCGTGCGGTAGTGGTCTCGGAGACTTGACCCGGGCATTGCTCAGCATCTTGGAGCTCGATGCTCAAAGCCTGGCAACCACGCCGGCGCCAGCCCTGAGAGCGCTCCTGGGCGCCAACTGCCGGGCCGACTTCGCCGCCGGACGTACCGTGCTGGTGGACGGCTGGCTGCTATCGCGCACCGAGGTGACCGTCAGCGGAATCGCCCATCTGTACGCTGACGGGAGCACTTAAAGCGGCTACTGCTCGCGCGCTGGCCGGCGCCGAGCCCGAGCCGGAATCCCCGCTCGCTCGCCGCTCGTCCCGGGCAAATCGTTGCTGCGACGCAGCTCCGCCTGGTCGGGACCGATGCAGATCAACTCGTCCTGGTGCCGGAACTCCAGCGCCGGACCCTCGAGCCAACGGTAACGACTACCGTCGGGGCGAACGTCGACCTCCATCAGCGTGCCGCGCACGGTGAGGTGGTAACAGAGTCGGGTCCAGCGCGCCGGCAGCCGCGGATTGAAGCTTATGTTGCCGCCGTAGTCGCGCAGGCCACCAAAACCGTACGCGGCCGCCATCCAGCTGCCGCCGATGGAGGCTATGTGGGCGCCATTGCGCATGTTGCCGCCCACGTCGGAGAGGTCCATTGCCACGGCGAAGTTGAAGTATTCGCGGGCTTTTTCGTGATAGCCGATCTCGCTGGCGACGATGCTTTGGATGCACACCGAGAGGGAGGAGTCGTGGGTGGTCAGCGGGTCGTAGTAGTCGAAGTTGCGCTTCTTCGCTTCGGCGCTGAACTCGTCGCCGAGCAGGAACATGGCGAGTAGGGTGTCCGCCTGCTTGAGTACTTGATGCCGGTACAGATTCAGCGGGTGATAGAACAGCAGCAGTGGATAGTGGTCGTCGGGAACGCTCTCGAAGTCCCAGCGCTCCTTGGCTAGAAAGCTATCGTCCTGGGGATGGATGCCGAGCACCTCGTCGTAGGGTAGATACATCCGCGACGCCGCCCGTTCCCACTCGGCCATCTCGGCCTCGTCCAGACCGATCTTGGCCTTCAACGCTGCCAGGGCCGAGCCGTCGCCAGCCCGAAGCTCGCGCACCGTTTGGACCGCGTAGCGCAGGTTGTGCCGGGCCATGAGGTTGGTGAAGTAGTTGTTATTGACCAGTGCGGTGTACTCATCGGGCCCGGTCACCCCGTTGATGCAGAAGCGTTTACCGTCGCGCTCCGCATAGAATCCCAGGTCGAGCCAGAACCGGGCGGTCTCGATCACGATCTCCGCGCCGTAATCGCGCAGGAAGTCTTTGTCGCCAGTGATGTCCACGTACTTGCGAATGGCATAGGCGATGTCGGCGTTTATGTGGTACTGGGCCGTTCCTGCCGCGTAATAAGCCGAAGCTTCGTGGCCATCGATGCTGCGCCAGGGAAAGGTAGCCCCCTGGTGTCCCAGCTCACTCGCCCGTTCCCGGGCCGCCGGCAGCTGATCGTGACGAAACTTCAACAGGCCACGGGCGGCTTGTGGATTGGTGTAGATCAGAAAGGGCAGCACGTAGATTTCGGTATCCCAGAAATAGTGGCCTTCATAGGTCTGCCCGGTGAGACCGCGCGCGGAGATGCCGTGACCCTCGACCCGGGCGCTGGCCTGCAGCAGCTGATACAAATTCCAGCGCAGCACCTGCTGCTTCTCTGGGGTGGTGCCTCCGTCGATCTGCACGTCAGCCCGGCTCCAGAACGCCGATACGTGGCGCTTCTGCTCCTCGACGATGGCTTCCAGACCGACTTCCCGCGCCCGGTCCAGCGTCCACGCCGCCTCCGAGCGAATCTCCTCCGGGTCGGCCTGGCGACCGTAGTGGTAGCTGAGGAACTTGGTCAAGGTCACCGGCTGACGCGCTTGTGCCTGCAGCTTGAACACTACTTCGGCCCCGTTGTCGCGGCACTGCACGTCGGTACGGTGTTGGGCTTCGGTGGCGATCTCGTGGTCCATGCCGCAGCCGAGAGTGAACTGCGAGCTGCGGGTGGTGAAGCTCAACACGGCGCGCAGTCCCTCGACCCGCCGTCCCGCCGGATGCAGCACGCGACCCGCAAAGCCTTGCCCTAGACGGGGGTCGGGGTTCACCTGCGGCAGTGGCTGGCGATTGATGAGCTGGGAGGAGATGATGAGCTCGGCGTCCTCGTCCAGGCAGGTGACCTGGTAACGGATCGCCGCCAGGTGGCGCCATCGAAACGACACCAGCCTCAGGCTGGAGAGGTGCAGCCGCTTGCCCAGCGGGGTCTTGAACACCACCTCCCGGTGCAATGTCCCTGCCGCCATCTCCAACCGGCGGTTGAAGCTGAGGATCTCGGCACGCTCCAGGTCGAAGGGCTCATCGTCCACGTACAGCTTGATGATCTTGCCATCCGGGCAGTTGAGCATGGTCTGGCCGACTTTGGGGAAGCCGAAAGCGTGCTCGCCGTAGACGATGGGCCGGTGCTCGAATAGCCCATTGAGGTAGGTGCCGGGCTCTTGAACCGGGTGGTCTTCCTCATGACTTCCGCGCATCCCCAGATAGCCGTTGGCGAGGGCAAAACCCGTCTCGCCCTGGCCCACGTATTCGGCCATGAGCTCGCGCGAGAAGCGTGTGATCTCCAGTCGCCAGGGATGGATCGGGAACAGGTCGCGCGGCGGAATCAGTCGTTTGCGCAGCATGCTCGAGTCCTCCTGGTATGGCCGCGCCGAGCTCGCTCGGTGGGCACATTCTATGGCACGCGGCGACTGCTCGAAGCCTGCACCAGCGCTAAGGAAGCTCGATTATCAACCCTTCGTCGCCCCGCAACTCCACCGCGTCTCGAACCGGCTCGTCGACGCGGTCCAGGTGAGTGGAAAGCAATATCCGTCCCGGTCCGTTCGGCGGCTTCCAGAGCAGGGGTTCCGGTCCAAAGTTGAGAGCGACGGCGATGCGCTGTCCAGGCGCCACCCGGCTGTAGCTGAGCAGTTCTCCAGCCCCCGGCATGGCTCTATAGGCACCCACTGCCAGCGCCGGATTGCGGCGCCGCAGCTCGATCAGGCGGCGGTACAAGTTCAGCATCGAGCGGGGGTCCACCCTCTGCCGGGCGACGTTCACCGTGCCATGGTCGGCAGCCACGGGCAGCCAGGGCTGTGCGCTCGAGAATCCGGCATGGGGAGTGTCGTCCCACTGCATCGGCGTGCGTTCCGGGTCGCGCCCCAAACCCAGCCCGGGAACATTCTTCTCCCAGGGATCCTGCACCCGCTCGGGCGGAATCGGCACGTCCTGCATGCCCAGCTCATCGCCGTAGTACAGCGTCGGTGTGCCGCGCAAGCTTAGCAGCAGCATGGCCGCCAGCCGCGCCTGCGCCGGACCGATGCGACTTGCGAGCCGATGCTGATCGTGGTTGCCCAGCACCCAGTTGGGCCAGGCGCCGGTGGGCAGGGCCGCCTCGTACTCGTCCACCAGCGCCGCGATGCCTCGGGCGTTCCAGGCCCGCAGAATCAGGTGGAAGTTGAACGGCAGGTGAACCCCCGAGCCGTTGCTACCGTAATAGGCAACCAGGCGCTGGAGCGGCAGGTAGAGCTCGCCGATGAGTACCCGATCGTGGTAAGCGTCGGCGAGCTGCCGCATCCGGCCGATCAAGGTCATTACCTCGGGCCGATCCGTGGTGTACACCGGCAGCAAGGCTTTATAGGGGCCCTGCGCCGGGCGCCAGTCGGGGTTGGGGGGATTGTCGTGCCAGCGCTCGTCCTTGACGATCTGCCTCAGGGCGTCGATGCGGAATCCATCCACCCCCCGATCCAGCCAGAAGCGCAGCACCCCCAGCATGGCCTCCTGCAGCGCCGGGTTACGCCAGTTGAGATCCGGTTGCTCGGCCAGATAAGCGTGGTAGTAGTACTGGTCGGTGGCTGGATCCCGGGTCCAGGCGCTGCCCCCGAAGTTGCTGAGCCAATTGGTGGG
>CAZLYT010000492.1:0-13704 GCA_964563515.1 uncultured Candidatus Competibacteraceae bacterium
TGGCCGACCGAGCTGACGCGGGCGTATCCGACGAAGGCCATGGCAGGTTCCTTTCGTTTGTCTTGCTATTCTTAAGACGATGTGCGAAGGCCATATTGAGACATGGAAAGAGACACGCCAGGGGAGATGTCTCGAAAAGTACCGTTTGCTAGACGGCACGAACAGTTTTGCAGCAGGTTCGGAGAAGGGCAGTCCAGCGGCCACAACCGGTCAGTCTACGAGTCGTAAGTGACCGGCCGGTTGAGGCTGGGTTGCGGAGATTCGAGCGCGTATGATCAAGGAAGGTTGGTAACCAGAACTTATCTGTGAAAGCTATCGGACCGAGCGGCGGTTTCAAGGCTGGACACTGCCATTGGACTAATTCATGAGCGCCCGTGAGACCGGCCTTAGGCGGTTTCTGTTCTTCACAAAAACTCTGATATGGCAGAAGCACTGTGGGCTGATATCTCTGAGGGGTGCGCACTACCAGCTTCACTTCTTCATCAGGCAGTTTCCTCCAGCATTTCCTCATCCGTGAAGATCAGCAGAGTCAGCACCTCGTCGTCGCCGATTTTGATGCTCTGCTCGTATAACTCGAAGCGACCGGCATCGCGGCGGTCAAACCAGGTCTCGGCATCCATTAGCGCGCGCCGGCTACGACGCTCTCGCCCGAATAGCACGTCGAAGGCAAATGAGTCGGCATCCAACTCCTTCCGCGGGAACCAGCGCTACGGAATGTGCCGGGGGCGGTTGAACCACCTCCGCCCTTCAGGGCCATGGCAGACGAGCATCGCCGGCTCGGGCCCATACTCCACAAAGCGGATAGCTGTGGCCGTGATGCTGGTGGAGAACTCATCGGCCACGGCCTCAATGTTCTCAACGGTGGTTCGCCGCAGCGCATCTGCCCGCGAGACGAAGAGAAAGCGGGGCAGTAGTAGGTCCGCGGCGTACCCGTCAGCTATGCGCTCGGGATCCAGCGGACCGCGGCGGGCGTTGCCGATGTCCTCGGGGCGGCAGACCAGGGACCGGCCGCGGTGGCTGTGCCAGTGCCCCAGCTCATGCGCCGTGGAGAATCGGACCCGGGTGGGGCGATGGCGGTCATCCACCGTGATGATGGCGCGGCCACCGTAGCCGACGATTCGCGCTTCGCACCCGTTGAGCGACCTGTACTTCACGACGGCCCCCTGGTCATAGGCGATCGCTTCCAGGTCGATGTCCCGCGGATCGGTGACGCCGAGCGCCTGCAGTAGTTGCTCCGCGGGCCGGGGAGGCGTCACAGCACGTTACCCTCTTCGTCGACGACGCCGAGCTCCACCAAGTCCTCAAGGAAGCTGTCGATGTCGGCCCCTTGGTCTTCCTCGTTCCGTGCCGCCATTGTGAGCTTCTCCCGAAGCGCGCGGTCGTCCCGCGCGAACCGCTCGATGAGTTCCCGTTTCTTGTCTAGTGGGAGCGCGACGACCTTCGAGCGCGCCTTGCCGGCAAGGGCAGCATAGCCCTGGCGTGCGGCCGCAAGCCGCCGCTTGCCGTGCGCGGCAACGGCGGCGTTGATGAGGCTCCTCGTCTCCGTGATCGCCTTCGCCGGATCGCCGAAGCGCTCTTCGGCCTCCCGGAACAGAGCCTCCTCGCTCAGCTCGTCAACGTCGCGCGACAGAGCCCACCCCAGCCGGCCCAGTTGCTCCCGCGTCTGGTCGTGTTTGCTAGTCATGACCGAAGGCCTCCGCCGAACTCGCGCTCAATGGCGCGGCGCACGCGCCGACGTGCCGTGGCGTACTGCGTGTCGTCCATGGACTCCGCCTCCTTTATCTCTGCCGGCGACCACCCTTCCATGTCACCGATCACTACCGCCAGCGCCTGGGGATCGTCCGCGAACATGGTCTCCAGGCGCTCCACGGTCCGTTCCAGCTCATCCCGCGCCATCACCGTTGCCTCCGTAGATGGGGAAGGATCGGCGCCGACGCCGGCCTCTCTCTCGTCACAATCCTCGCCGTCCGCCGGAGCCTCACGGGAATACTTCGCACGCTCGCCGTCGGCGATGCTGCGCATGGCGTTACCCAGGTAGACCGCCACCGGGACGTCGGCCGGGCATCTGCGCCCGTCGGGCTCGAGCGTGCGCCGTATCGCCTCCTGCAGTAGATCGTCGCCCCCCATCCCGGTGCCGAGGGCATGGAAGGCAGATTTCTTCCTAAGCCGCAACAGCTCGGCCGAGGTAAGGACATCCAATGCACCGCGGAATGCGGCGGCGTCCAGGTATTTCCGTGTCGAGACGCCAGTCATCGGTCGCGATCCTCCTTGTTCTTACTAGGCGACCCGAAGGCACCACTCCGGACAAATTTTTTTCGGTGCCGTGTCCGAGCTGCCTGGCGTTGTCCGCCTTCATGAATAGGTAGATCAGTAGAGCGGAATCTGCAGTCACAGGGTAACGATAAATGGTGCGACAGATACAGAAGGCTATGGGCACGAGATGATGGCGGGCGACGACATGAAAGTCTTCCGGGTGCTGACCATCGACGGTGGCGGCATGCGTGGGCTGTATACGGCCACGTACCTGGCGTCCCTTGCCCAGCGCTACGCGGTGACCCGCGGCGAAGCCGCCCTGGACATCGGAAAGGGCTTCGACTTGATCGCCGGCACCAGCACGGGCGCCATCGTCGCCTGCGCCCTGGGCGCCGCGATCTCGCCCGACCGCATCGCTGCGCTGTACCGGGAGCACGGCTCCGCGATCTTTCCGCACAAGGTCCCGCAACGCCCGGGGATCAAGTTTGTGCAACAGTTGTGGAAGCGGCCAGCGTATCTCAGGCAGGGTGCGGCCGCCCTTGCACACGCTCTCGAAAAGGAGTTGGCGCAAAAGACGCTGGGCGAGATCTGGCGGGAAAGACGTATTGCGCTGTGTGTGCCGGCAGTCGAGATGTCGCGCAATCACGCCTGGGTGTTCAAGACGCCCCACCTGTACAGCACACGCCATCGTGACGATGGCTACAGGCTCGTCGACGTGTGCCTCGCGGCCACCGCAGCGCCGGTCTACCGCTCCATGGCGCGGTTGGCGAACCCGGACACGTCCGGCCATCACGTCTTCGTCGATGGTGGGCTGTGGGCCAACAACCCCGTCTTGGTCGGACTCATCGATGCCCTGGAGATGACCGGCCCCGGCGACCGGATCGAGATCTACAGCCTCGGCACATGCCCCCGGCCAGAAGGCGAGCGGGTCGACGCCGACTGCCTAGACCGGGGGTTCCCCGGTTGGAAGTTCGGGGGTGCGGTGGTGTCGCTCGCCGTGAATGCCCAAGAGTACGCGTTCGACCGCATGGCGCGGATGATCGCGCGCCATGTGGATCGGCCATGTCAGATCGTGCGCTTTCCGCACGGCAAGGTCCCGGCATCCGTCATGGAGTACCTGGACCTCGACGAGACCAGCGAGGCGGGTATGGCGGCACTGATCGACCAAGCACACACCGACGTGTACGAGACCTTGAGCCGGTGTAACGACCCCGAAGACGCCGAGGGGCGGCTCTTGGACACGCTGCTCAACGGCTTGCCGGCGGCCTCGGGGGAAGGACGATGATCCCGCCGTTCCTGTAGCTCGCCGCCGCCGGGGTGAAGTGGCTCTACGACATGCTGGATAACAGACGAGGTGAATAGATGAAGAACTGCCATGACGACATGGTCGCCTACCATAATGCAGATGTAACGCTGCCCTACAAGGAGCGTAGCGAGATGCGCGAGCGGCGGGACAGCAACCGCCGCCGCCTGAAGAACGGCCTGAAACGCAGCGACGAACCCGGGCCGATCGGCTGCCGCTCCCAAGGGTCCTACGCCATGCGGACCATGGTGCAACAGCCCGACCGGGACTACGACATTGACGACGGGGCGTACTTCGACAAGGAAAAGCTAAAGGGCCCGAAAGGGGGCGAGCGGACCTCGGGTGACGCCAAGGAGATGGTCCGCAAGGCTCTGCATGACGAGAGCTTCAAGCGCCCACCCGAGAAGCTGAAGAACTGCGTCCGCGTGTACTACAACGCTGGCTATCACGTGGATGTGCCGGTCTACCGTCGGGTGATAGAGACGAACGTGCTGGGTGAGGAAGAGACCCGGTATGAACTGGCCAGTACCGAGTGGAAGCGCTCGGACGCGCTGGCGGTCACGGACTGGCTGCTGGGAGCCAATAAGGCGCATAGTCCTGACGGCGACAACGGCGGCCAGCTGCGACGGATCGTACGCTTGCTAAAGGCTTTCGCCCGAAGCCGCCCGAGCTGGCGAGCGCGCATCGCAACTGGGTTCATGATCACCAAGCTCGTGGTGGAGAAGTACAGGGCCGACGCTGGCCGCGAGGACCGGGCGCTGTACGGCACCATGGTCGCCATCCGCGACAGGCTCGATTGGGATCTGGAGATCACGCATCCGACCATCGACGGCGAGTGGCTGACCAAAGGCGCCGACGACGCGCAGTCCAAGTTTCTGCGGGACAAGCTGGACTGGGCGATCTCCGAGCTGGACGTCCTGTTCGCACCGGACTGCACGCACACGCAGGCGCTCAAGGCCTGGGATAAGGTCTTCGACACCACGTTCTTCTCGGACCGCGACACGGATGACAACGCGAAGTCGAGCAAGAGCGAGCACGTTGGTGCCTTCACTGCGTCTGAAATTCTGATCCGGGGTGCCGAGCGGGCGGCGACCGAAGAGCCCGTGGACAAGCGTGGGGGCGGGCGGTATGCGTGACGTCTCCCCGGATCCAGTGGGTGCCCGGCGCTCAGCTGCTGCTGCGGTCGACGACTACTTCGCCCGCTTCGCAGGCGCCCGCCGGCTGCCCGCCGGAAGCCTGAGAGGGTACCGTGAGCGCGGCTACGGCCTGGGGTGGCGGGTGCCCGTGGATTTCTCGGATGGCTTACGACGGGAGCTGCACGTTCTCGCCGACGGCGGGTTCCCCTACACTCCGGTCAGGGTCGCAGTCGCGGACGGACCCGACGTCCTCTCCTGGCCGCACCTGGAGGCAGGTGGCTTCCTCTGTATCCTCCCGGCCGATGCGGCAGTATCGAACGAGGCCCCCGTGGCGGTCGTAGCTTACGTCCTCGGCGAGGCGTGCCGGTTGATCGAGGACAGCGTCCACGGAGGTAACGTCGAGGATTTCCGACGGGAGTTCCTCAGCTACTGGGCACTGGCGGCGCATCCGCGTGCAGGGCGGTATATAAGCCTGCTTGAGCCGCACGGCCCGAGCCGGCGCATCTGTGTGTGGCGGGGCCAGCGCACCCGAGTCATGGGCGAGAGCGAGGAGGCCCTCCACCGCTGGTTGACGCGTTGGGGTGCGAAGGTGAGCAACGCGCGGGACGGCACGATCGGCGACGGCGCGCTGATCTGGCTGCCGGAGCCACTGCTGCCGGGGGAGTACCCATGCACGGCGGCCGACGTCCGGCCTCTCGCCAGGGAGCACTCGCCGGGGGCGGTGGATGCCCTGGAGTCCTTGGTGGCATCGGGCATGGCCGGGTTCGACGTGTTGCTCGGGGCACAGACACCCAACGGCGCCTGTTTTGCCGCGGTGACGGTGAGCCCACCGCGCGTCAACGTGGCGCCGGGGCGTAGAGGGGACGCGCTGATAAAGGGATTTCGCCCTGGGCGGGTACCGCGGCGCTTGCTGGTGAATCGATGGCTATCAGGAGCCGGGAAAGTGACCAAGGCCACCGTTGAGCGCGCAGATCATCGATGGGTTCATGGCAGGGACCAGGATCCTCGGCAAGACAACCTGCGGCGGCTGCGTGTCGCCGTTCTGGGCTGCGGCTCCCTTGGGGCGCCGGTCGCGCGGATGCTCGCTCAGACTGGCGTCGGTAACTTGCTTCTGAGCGACCCCGACATTTTGGAGTGGCCGAACGTCAGCCGACACGAGTTGGGGGCGGAGTCGGTGCAACGGGCCAAGGCGCCCGAACTAGCGCGGGAAATCGGGAAGGCATTTCCGCACCTGGGCGAGGTCATCGCGCGTCGCGACCGGGTCGGTCCGGAGGCGAAGAGCCTCCTGAATGAGCTCATGCCCTATGACCTGGTAGTCAGCACTATGGGCAACTGGTCGGCGGAGAGCTTCCTGAACGACGTGCAGCAGGTGACCGACGGCTTTCCGCCCATCCTTTACGGCTGGATCGAGCCTAGCGCCGCCGCGGCTCACGCGCTCCTGGTGGTCCGCGGGGGGGCATGTTTGCGGTGCGGGACGAACGACAAGGGCCGGCCGCACATGACTGTCACTAGTTGGCCAGACGGTGACGGCAGTCGCCAGGCGCCGGCCTGTGGGGCGTTGTTCACACCATACGGCCCGACGGAAATCGCCTGGGCCCACGCGCTGCTGGCCGAGGCCGCCGTCGATGCGCTGACGGGAGAAGTGGCCACCGCCGAGCACCGCGTTTGGATCGCGCGACGCGCCCGCATCGAAGAGGCCGGCGGTTCTTGGTCGCCAACCTGGACTGAAGCGGTTAGCGATCCCGGCGAGGGAGGCCTGACCGTGCATCGCCGATGGCCGGGCTCCCCGTCGTGCCCAGTATGCAGGCGCCGTGTGCGTGTGGCGTGATTGAGTATCCTGTAAGTAACTCCGGTCAAACGCTCGTCCTCTCCGAGTCCGTGATCGAGCATTTGGTACGACACCGTCAAATCGGGCGCGATAGCCACGAGGCAGGCGGTCAACTGTTCGCGCACATAGAGGACAGTATCATCCGGATTGAACTCGCCACCGGGCCTCGACCGTCGGATCGCCGCCGTCCCAGATCCTTTTTGCCGAATCGGTTGGCGGAGCGCCAGGAGATCCAGCAGCTATTCAAAGAGGGGCTTCACTACGTTGGCGACTGGCACACGCATTCGGAGCGTCATCCAAGGCCATCGCCGATCGATATCGCCAGTTTCCAGGATATGTTCTGCCAATCAAGGCATCACTTAGCGAGCTTTGTACTGGTTGTTGTGGGAACGGCTGCTTTGCCTTGTGGTCTTTTCGTTGGGATTGCCAACGAGAGGAGCTGGCGGGAGCTATCACCGTCCCCTCTTAGTTAGAGCGTAAAATAAAAAGGTTTGCTGCGGGAATCGAACGAGGCGCTGCAGTGACAAGTACGGCCAAACTGGTGTTTTGGTGATCTGCTCGTCCACCGTGGTACTACGGTAGGTGAGCTCACTCCGTCCAGTGACCGATCTTGCGAAGATTCGGACGGTCACTGGTTCCGAGCTGACCAACGGCTGAGAGGTCTGATCGTCGGCGCGGTTCTGCAGCGCCGGCTAACATCGACTCTCAATACTCCACCTTATATGTCGGGCTATCCTCCGGCCGCTGCTGACGCTTGTCGTAAATGCGGGTGGTGGCGATGTTGGCGTGTCCAAGCCACACCTGTACACGGGCAATGTCGGCCTGGTGGGAGAGGGCGTTGGTGGCAGCAGTGGCGCGCAGGGAATGCACGCAGAAGCCATGGACATCGAGCGTGATGCCAGTGAGCTTGCCGTAGTGGCGCACGATATTCTGGTAGACCGATTCCGGGTGCAGCGGTCTCGCCAGGGTGCCAGTGCGGTTATTCCTCACTGGGCGGAAGAGGGGACCGTGGAGCTCCTCGATGTGTCCAGACGCGGCGAGATACTCCCCGATCAAACGCAGGGCCACGGGTGCCGCGGGAATGAAGCGGATCCTGTCGCCCTTACCTTCCACCCGAAAGTGCGCCACCCCCTCACGTTGCTGCAGATCCTTGACCTTGAGCTGACAGAGCTCGGCGCGGCGGAGTCCGTGGTAGAGAAGCGTCGCCAGGATCGCCCGATCGCGTTTGCCCTTGAGCGTCGCCTCGGGTGGCGCGTTTAAAAGCGTCCGGGCCTGGGCATCACTCAGTGCCGGCGTTGCGCCTTCCGATACGTGCGCTGTGGGCCGCTTGACGCCGTCGACCGGGCTGTGGGCCACGGCGTTCTTCTCGCACAGATACTGAAAGAGCGATGACAATGCGGATAGCTTGCGTCGAATCGACGATTTCGCGAGCGCGCGGCGCTCGAGATCCTTGCGCCAGGCGATGAGATGCGCTCGGGTGACGGTGCGAAACTGCGCGGGTTCGCCGATGCCGATGAAGTTCATGAAGTCTCTAACGTCGCGCTCGTAGCCTTGGCGGGTGCGCGGGTTGTCGAGGTTGGCGAACCATTCGAGCTCCGGCGGCACATCGGTGAGACCCTGGAACTCGGGGGCGGTGAGACGGCGGGATTCGTGGGTTGTGGCGAGCTCATTCATTGGGGGCAATTTAAACTGGATAAAAGCCATCATCCAGTTTAAATGCCACTTCACCGATGATGCTCGCGTCAGCCGCAGGAAGGTCGTGATGGAGGGGTAGGGTAGGTGACCACTGAGATTTTGAAGTAACCGCGATGGCCGGGGGGCTATGTCGTCACCGCGTCGAGCACGTCGGTTACCGCATCGAACCAGTCACCGTTTACGAGAACGTGTTGAGAGAGATGGCCAGAACATTTCGGGTGTGCGGCGAGCGCCTCAGTCGGGCGAAACTTGAACTCCCACCTCTCAGTCACGGGGTGAAGGCACGCCGCCAGCACCTCAAACTGATCTGGCCGGTAGTACCGGCTACAGGGATCCGCCTTCGACGCTCGGGTTTTCTGGAAATCGACCTTCGGCTTTCCCTGGCGCAGATGACGCAATGTATTTTTGCATTCAATGCGCAATGCCCTTCCGCGATAGCTGACGATGAAGTCGGGTTTGCCGTCCTCATCGACACCGCTTACGGAGTCGATCGCGGGAGTTGATACTAGAAGCCGACGAAGATGCATCTCGGCGGCTCGACCGCGGACAGCGACTAAGAGCCGCCTGGCCCCACCGCCTATCATGTCGAGGATCTCCTTCATAGAGAGGCCCAGCTCCATCTCAAGCGGGTGCCCCTCGTCGATTCGGACTCCGCCGCGTTCGATCAGCAGCAGGCGCTCACCGGGCGATACCCCTGTGGTCTGCAACTCTAGCCTGATGTAGTCAGCAAAGCGCTCCGGGACCAAGCCAAGGAGCACCTCAGTCTGGAAGTTCTCGAGCGGAAGCTGCCGTCGGCGTGCCCACAACCTCTCGCGTTCCCAGCCGTACCAGCTCGTCTCTTGGATCTCCTCGACATGCGCGGTCTTGAACTCGACCGAGCGCGAGAACCAGGTCGGGTTGTGCATCGCTGGGTCAACGGCGACTACGACACCCTCCTCGAGGTGCACGCCAAACATGAGCGTGACCTCGTTCGGGCCCTGAGGCAGGTAAATATCGTGAAACCGGTGGAACTCGCTCCCATACTTCACTTGAAAGCGATGCTCATCCGGCGGCCGACCCTTCTGTAGGTACTTGTTTGCCAGAAACGCATAGCAAATAAGGTCAAGCGTATCGCCCCACGGTGCGCGCACGTTGAAAATGAACGGCGCCCGCGTCGGATCAGGCATACGATTAATCCGACATCCCGACCGCTCCAGCGCGTCAGCGACGAATGTGACCAGTCCGCCCCGTCGCGCAACGCGGTAAAGATGCACGCTACGTCGCCTCTCGTGCCAAAGCGCCATACCCCTTGCCGGTGCCCGGGTGTGGCTCATGGTCACCGATCAGATGGAGGTACTTCTCCGGCACTGCCCGTGGCTCCTCGGGCACCGGAACCGGCAACCGTCGGCCAGGTATCAGCTTCAATGCACCGCTCGGCCGATCCCCAAGAAGCTGTTCCAAGATGCAACGCCCCAAGACCTCGGCAAGGGCGCAGGGCACGGCGTTGCCGAGCTGACGTTGATAGGAAACCCGGCTACCGGTTACGACATAGTCGTCGGGAAACGTCTGAAGCCTGGCCAGCTCGCGCATCGAGAGACGTCTGCTTTTCCAGTGGAACGGCCCGATTGCGGAGCCCGGTTGCGCTGTTATTGTCCATGCCGGCATCGTCTTTGAGAGCTTCAGCAGAAAGCTCCAGTACCGCCGGCGCCAGCCGAACAGCGGCAGCCCCTCGCCACGCTCTGTGTGATGTAGGTAGTTCTTCCCCTCAGGGATGGACGGTAGCAGGTCCGCCCACTTGCCGGTCATCCGGAGCTCTGGGTCGTCATCATCCGCTAGGTCGCCGATCGCATCCCATGCCGTCGGGGTGGGCTCGGTTCCAAGCCGACGGTCTCGGGACGGCGAGTGTGTGGGCTCGGGGAGCTCAAACTCACTCCCCTCGCGGTGACCGATAATGAAAACCCGCTCGCGATCCTGCGGCACACCGTAGCTGCTCGCGTTGACCAGGCCGAGCGAGAAAGAGTAGGACGTACCCGCCTGACTGTTGATCGACTCGATCGTTCTTCGGAGAAGCTGGAGACCTTCGTCCTTTCGCTGAT
This sequence comes from uncultured Candidatus Competibacteraceae bacterium, assembly GCA_964563515.1. Lineage (GTDB taxonomy): Bacteria > Pseudomonadota > Gammaproteobacteria > Competibacterales > JAHEDQ01 > CAZLYT01. Next base: position 10,291 of record CAZLYT010000492.1, read on the forward strand.
AGGCTAGACCAGCAACGTTCTCAAGCAGAAATGCACGCGGTTTTACGTCGCGGAGGACGCGTAAGTACGCTTCGAGCGTGCTGGCACGGGGATCATCTAAGCGTTGTGCGTCACCGCGGGCCCAGTACCCGGACTTACTGAACGGCTGGCAAGGTGGCCCGCCCACCAGGAGGTCCGCGTCGCCCTCCCGGAGGCCCGAGGCCCCGAGCAGCTCCCGCGAAGGCACGTCGTGAATGTCCCGATCAATCACCGGCCAGGAACGGTTCAATCGCAACGTCGCAACGCTGTCAGGATCCATCTCCACCGCGACGGCCGTCTCGAAGCCTGCCGCCTCCAGGCCTAAGTCAAGACCGCCCGCGCCGGTGTAGAGGCTTATCAGCTTTCGTGTCGTCGCCATCGTCCGTCGCTCGCTCGTTGGTCATTGTGGACGCGATGCTATGGGTAAGGCCTTGGTGACTCTATCTTTTCAGACAATGATACATGAGCGCTCACCTGGTACGCTGGGGTGCCGTGGGGCAAGCCTGGAGCCTGTGCGCGATCATGGCAACGCCGAGGGCAGCTGTGGCGGAACCGGAGCCTTCAGATTAAGGCTTCGGTGACCATCGCATTGCTTTCCAACTTCGAACCATCCCGGCCACTGCACAATCCGCCACACCTAATGTATGCGGTGGGAAGCACAACGTTTCCCCTATAAGCTCATCGAGACACACCAGGTTCTTCTGCAGTCCCATGCCAAGCATGAGGAGCAACTAGCTCAAGGCCTAGTGGTCGGACAGGACGCTCAGAGCGTGGGGCGAGGTCGGGCTCGTTCGGTGTGGACGTAGCCGAAGACCGCTTGCAGCAGAGCGGTCTTCCAGCCTACGAACCCGCTGAAATTGACTAGCACCTCGATCTACTGGCCACCGGCCAGCCGATGGGACCCCAGCTTCGATTTCGGCTCGCCGGCGAGGCGAGCACACAACAGGGTCCACTTGTCTGGGTCCGGGTTGACTTGCCGGTGAAGCCTACCCCACTCAGCGGATTCCTTCCTGTTGTAATGCCTCGGTCGTAGGTCAAAGAGCAGCCTCTTCAACCTCTCACGGCTTGGTGGGCGTTCGATCACAGGCGCCACTAGCCTTGGAGAATAGAATCCAACCGACTTCCAGCAGGGTGCTGCAGAACGCCGTCCAATGATGGAGTGAGGAGATGCCACGAGCGCGAGCAACGCCATCCTTTTCCAACCTGCATGCTGCATCGAACAGAGCGTCCGCCGCGGCACGCGGTGCCAGCATCAAGACCGGTACGAGGTGCGAGCTCGTTCTTCGCCGTGAGCTCTGGCGGATGGGGCTCCGATACCGGCTCGCCATTCGCGGCCTTCCGGGGAAGCCGGATCTCGTCTTTCCTCGCCAGCGTGTCGTCGTGTTCTGCGACGGCGATTTCTGGCACGGCCGTAACCTCGAGTCCCGCCTGGAGAGGCTCAAGCGTGGCCATAACGCCTCATATTGGGTGGCAAAGATCCGACGCAACGTCCATCGGGATCTCGCGGTGACAGAGCAACTTCAGGCCGATGGCTGGCGTGTAGTCCGAGTTTGGGAGACCGACGTCCTTCGAGACGCAGCTCACGTAGCGTGCTATATCAAGGACCTCCTTAACAACGCATTCTCACGATAGCTCACTCACTTCCTGGATGATGCGGTTCTCCACTAGCCTGGATTCCTACGTTAGTTTTTTTGAGTTAGCACCACGGCGTGCTTCAGCCGAAAACCACACGCACATGTTTTCCGCCTAGCCAAGGGATCGGGACATCAGTTTTGGCGAACTCCACGGCCAGCAACAAGGATCTGTGTGCCCGCTTTTGAAACCGCACGACTAGCCGTTGTCGCCCAGGGTCAGCTGGGGCGTGGCATCGATGAAATCGCGAAACATGTGGCGCGACTTGGCCCGAGCGTAGCCATTGCAGATGCTTAGGGATCGTGAAAGTACAACTTCCCGGCGCCTGAGGGTCATGGTGCTAGGCACAGGGTGGGTAGTGAGCCTGCGGCAGCGGTCTGGAGCATCCAGGCAGGCGCCGAGGTGGGAGTGTTGATTGGGGTGGAGTAGGTGAGGGAGCCCCGGGTTTCTGCTGGACATTTAACCCGTTGTTTCTTATGGTGTGCCGGGTGCCTCCATGAGAACCGGGGTGAGACCATGCCGAAGCCCATCCACCAGTGCCAGTGTGCGCGTTGCCAGCAACCAGAGCCACATCCCGAGAAAGTGCTCCACCAGCAGATGAACCTATTCTTGAGTCGCCTGAATGAGCAGGCGCGGCGTTGGTATGTGGCGATAGAGTCCTTTCGCCGTGGCCGGGGCGGCATTCGGGAGCTGGCCCAGATCACCGGCATGGACGAGAAAACGATCTGGCGCGGCCGCAGCGAGATGGCCACCGAGCTGGAGGGCCGGCCGACCGACCGGGTACGATTGCCGGGAGGGGGTCGCCCGCGGCTGGAAAAAAAACTCCGCAGCTTACCTCCCTCCTGAAAGAGCTTCTGGAGGCGCATGCGGGCGGTGATCCGATGAGCACGAGAAAATGGGTACGCCTGAGCCTGCGCCAGTTGCGCCGAGCGCTCAGCCGGGCCGGCCATCGCGTGAGCCCACCGACGATCGCTCGCTGGCTGAAGAGCCTCCACTATGCCCTCAGGGCCAACCTGAAGAGCGAGGAGCCAGGCTCTGGCCACCCGGATCGGGAGGCCCAGTTCGAGCACATCGCCCAGACCCAGGCCCAGTTCCTGGGGGCGGCGTGGCCGGTCATCAGCGTCGATACCAAGAAGAAGGAGCTGGTTGGCAACTTCAAAAATCCCGGGCGGCTCTGGTGCCAAGCGCCCGAACGGGTCAATGGCCACGATTTCTTGAGCGAGGGCCTGGGCCGTGCGGTGCCTTACGGCATCTACGACCTCAAGCGCAATCGCGGCTTCGTCTGCGTCGGGCAATCGGCCGACACCCCGGAGTTTGCCGTCGATGCCATCGCCCAGTGGTGGCAGAGGGAGGGCCAAGCCGCCTACCCCCACGCCGAGCGCCTGCTGATCCTCGCCGATGGGGGCGGTAGCAATGGGGCTCGTCCCCGGCGCTGGAAGGAGCAGCTCCAGCGCCAGCTCGCCGACCCTCTGGGGCTGACCGTGAGCGTCTGCCACTACCCCACCGGCTGCTCCAAGTACAACCCGATCGAGCGCAGGCTCTTCAGCGCGATCACCCGCAACTGGGCGGGCATCCCCCTGCGGAGCTACCAGACCGTGCTCCAGTGCCTCCGCGGAACGACGACCGAGACGGGACTGAAGGTCAAAGCCTTCCTGATGAAGCGCACCTACGCCAAGGGCCAACAGGTCAGCGACGCGGAGATGCGGGCCCTCAACCTGGTGCGCGACACCATCTGTCCCAACTGGAACTACACCATCCATCCTC
>CAZLYT010000493.1:0-3628 GCA_964563515.1 uncultured Candidatus Competibacteraceae bacterium
GTGGCACGAAACGCCAGCTGGGTCGAGCCCACGCTGGTGGCGCAGGTGGCTTATGCCGAGCTCACCCGGGAGGGCCTGCTGCGCCACGGCCGCTACCTGGGGCTGCGACAGGACAAGTCGGCGAGCCAAGTCAAAGCCGAAGTCACGACGCCGATCGCGGAGGATCTGAGGATGGCGAAAGAGGAAACCGCCCGGATAGCCGAGGTCAGAGTAACCCATCCCGACAAGGTGCTGTTTCCCGAGCAAGGCGTGACCAAGCGCCAGTTGGCGGAATATCTGGAGCAGGCTGCCGAGCGCATGTTGCCGCACATCGACCACCGACTGGTCAGTCTGGTGCGTTGCCCCCAGGGTCGAAGCAAGAAGTGCTTCTTCCAGCGCCACGCCAGCGCCGGTTTTCCCGACCACTTCCATGAGCTCGATGTCACCGAGAAAGGCGGGAACAAGGGTAGCTACCTGTATCTGGACAGTCTGCAGGGGCTGGTAGCCAGCGCTCAGATGGGCGTCCTCGAGCTGCACATCTGGGGCTCACGGGTCGACCGGGTCGATGCCCCCGACCGCATGGTATTCGACCTGGATCCCGACGTCGGGATGGACTTTCGACGGGTGACCGCTGCCGCCGCTCACCTGCGGGATGCGCTGCAAGCTTTGGAGCTAGGGAGCTTCGCCCTGGTGACCGGGGGCAAAGGCGTCCACGTGGTGGTGCCGCTGATGCGGCGCCATGATTGGGACACGGTCAAGGCCTTCTCCCGAGCGCTGGCCGAGCGCTTTGCCGGTGACGATCCTGATCAGTTCGTCGCCACCATGAGCAAGTCCAAACGCAAGGGCCGGATCTTCATCGATTACCTGCGCAACCAGCGCGGCGCCACCGCCGTCGCACCGTACTCACCGCGGGCCCGGCAGGGGGCACCGGTGGCCTGGCCGGTCACCTGGGACCGTCTCGCCGAGCTCGGCAGCGCGCAACCCATAACACTGAATGAAGCGGCCGAAGCGCTGCAGGAGCCCGACCCGTGGGAGGGTTATACCGACCAGCGGCAGTCGCTGAAAAAGCACAGCCTGCAGGCCTTGGAGGTCGAGTCGTGAGCGCTGGAACCAATCCAGCCTAGAAGCCGTTACTCACGCGAGTTCGTCGCAGCCCTCGACGCTCGGCTGCGCGCCGGCGTCGAACCCCGGACGGCCGTCGGGCTCTGGCTGGTGGCCTCAGCAGAGGCTCCGAACCTCACCGACTCACCACCACTGCGGAGGACTGAACGTGGCTACCAAGAAGCCATTCAAGAGCGACATCGAAAACATCCGGCGGCGGGCCCGCGAACACATGGAGCAGGGCGCAGTCACCGATGGCTATCGGGCCGACCGGGAGACGGTGATCGAGATTCTCAATGAAGCGCTTGCTACCGAGCTGGTGTGCGTACTGCGCTACAAGTATCACTACTTCATGGCCAACGGCATCTACTCGAAGCCCATCGCCGAGGAGTTTTTGGAGCACGCACAGGAAGAGCAGCAGCACGCGGACCTGCTCTGCGAGCGCATCACCCAGCTCGATGGCAAGCCGAACCTGTCTCCGGAAGGGCTGCAGACTCGCAGCCATTCTGAGTACGTGGAAGGCGAAAACCTGGTCGAGATGATCCAGGAAGACCTGGTGGCCGAGCGCATAGCCATCGACAGCTATCGCGAGATCATCGAATATCTAGGCGACGACGACATCACCTCGCGCCGTGTCATGGAGCAGATCCTCGCAACCGAGGAAGAGCATGCGGAGGACCTGAAGACCATGCTGGAGGAGCTTTCTGTAGCCGAGCCCAAACCAGCTCAGGCGGTGCAACAGAGGGCGCGCAAGAAAGCGCGCTAGGCGTTCCGGCCCCGTCCATGGCGCCGCACACCTTTGCGGCGCTGGATGTTGCGCCGCGAGCGTCGACCCATGCGGGGGTAGCTGTCGTGCCTTTGGAGGGCGTAGGTGGCGGGCGGGTGCCCGCAGCGGGAAGGGGCGACCACTGTAAGCGAGTTCCCGTACCCGCGCCTCGCGGTCAACAATCGGCCATGAGCCAGAATTCTGTGCACGATTCCCCACTCTCCGCCGAGGGTTCACCGGAGCCGACCAGGAGCCAAGTCGACGCCGCTGCAGTAGCCAGCAACGGTGATGGCACCTCACCTTGGATACGCTTGCAGGCTGTCGCCACCGCCGGCCTGTTCGTCTTGGGTGCCTTCTACACCCTCTACTTCGCCCGGGCCGTGTTCGTCCCCATCGTGCTGGCGGTGCTTCTCAAGTTGGTGTTGGCTCCGTTGGTTCGGCGCCTGACGAAGATGCGAATCCCGGAACCGGTGGGGGCAGCTTTCATCCTGGTACTGGTGTCGGGCACCGTCGGCTACGGGGTAGTCAAGCTATCGGAGCCCGCCTCCGACTGGCTGACGCGGGGGCCTCAGAGCTTTGCGATGCTCGAGTACAAGCTGCGGGACATCAAGCAGTCAGTGGCAGATGTGAACGACAAGGTCAAGGAGCTGACCAAGATGAACGAGTCGTCAGGCGACTCGTCGCATGTGGTGGTGCAGGGCCCGACCCTGGCCGAGAGCGTGTTCGCGGGCACCTCAAATGTGGTCAGCGTGGCGGTGATCACCGCCGTTCTGCTCTACTTCATGCTCGCCTCGGGCGATCTGTTTCTGCGCAAGACCGTCCAGGTTCTGCCGAGAATGCACGACAAGCGACGTGCCATTGAAATCGCCCGCCAGACCGAGCGGGAGATCTCCACCTACCTGCTCACGGTCACGGTCATCAATATCCTCCTGGGCTGCGCCGCAGGGCTGGTGATGTGGGCGCTGGGGATGCCGAACCCGGTGCTGTGGGGCGTCCTAGCGGCCACCTTGAACTTCATCCCCTATGTGGGTGGCATTGTCATGGTGGGCATCCTGGGACTGGTGAGCCTGCTCACCTTCGACTCCTGGAGCCAGATGCTCCTGCCGCCGGCGATCTACATAATGATGACGGCCCTGGAAGGACAGGTGATCACACCGATGGTGCTAGGTAACCGTCTGGCTCTGAATCCAGTGGTGATTTTTGGTGCCATGCTCATTTGGGGTTGGCTTTGGAACGTACCTGGATTACTGCTGGCAGTACCCCTCATGGCTGCATTCAAGATCGTCTGTGATCACGTCGAGGCGCTACGGCCGGTAGGTCGGTATCTGGGCAAACGCGATGATTGACAGTCATTCGCTACCAAGGGCGCCACTTCGGAGCCTTCACCCGCAAGTGCTCTTGAGCTGAGCTTCCTCGCTTGACCTCAAATCTACAACGGTCAGGCCGCGACTCCTTGCATTTGAACCCACGTGGACCGAAACGCCAGCGGCAAGGCGCGCGATCAGGGCCAGAGCCAGGACAAGGACCGAACTGGCATGGTCGAGACAGTTCAGGCCGTAGGATGGGTGGAGCGCAGCGAAACCCATCAAGTTTTCCTGGAACGATCATTCACCGAACCCTCGCGCGTTCACGTTCCCACCACCCCAATCCGCCGGATACACGCCCCGTTGCACATAGCCGTGAAATGTAGAGTGCGGCCAATCCACCACCCTCGATACCAGCCCATGTTGGACCGGATTGAAGTGCAGATAGTCGAGGTGCCCGCGCAGATCATTCAGGTCC
>CAZLYT010000494.1:0-8476 GCA_964563515.1 uncultured Candidatus Competibacteraceae bacterium
CCACGCGAGGGTCCTGTCCGGCTCACGAGCCGTCAGGTCTGCCCGTCGCTGCCGCTCGGCTTCCTGCGCGTTGAGGACCTGTTGCAGCGTTGCCTTGGCGGGCAACCCGAGCACTTCCTTGACGCGGGGGAGGAGTTCTTCGCGCATCAGCGACTTGGGCAGTGGCACCTCGTGCAGGGTGTGGTTCTTCACCGGGCCGCGGAACCCGGCTTGGCCGCGCGGTGTGATCCACGAGCCGCTGACGTGGACATAGCCGCGGTCGAAGAACACGTCGACCGCGCGGAGTGCGTTCTGCTCGCCGAGGCGGAGCCCGCCGAAGCCCGCGACGCGGATCTTCGTTCCGAAGAGTGGGAGGCGCGTCATCAACGGATCGGTGCCGTCGGGGCCGCAGAGCTTGTCCGCTGCGGAAGCAATCGCGGCATTCGTATCGGCTCGCCGGCTATCACTAGCCGGGGTGTCAAGGAGGCCGAGGCGCGCCAGGTGGCGGGTTGGATTTGTGACCTGCTGGAGGACCTGGGTAACGAGGAGGTCATCCAGCGCGTGCGTGGGCAGGTACTCGAGCTCTGCTCGCGCTACCCTGTCTATACGCGGTAGATCGGCACCTCGAGCGACCAGGAGTACCCACGCTCAGGAGTAAACGTCATGGCCATCAGCACCTTCGACCTCTTCAAGATCGGCATCGGCCCGTCCAGCTCTCATACGGTGGCCCCATGCGGGCGGCGCTCGAATTCGTGGATGGTCTGCGCCAGAGCAATGCGCTGGAGCGAACGCATCGCGTGAAAGCCGAGTTATTCGGCTCGCTGGATGCGACCGGGAAGGGCCACGGCTCGGACAAGGCGGTGCTGCTGGGCCTGGAGGGTGAGGACCCGGAAACGGTCGACACCGAATCGGTCGACTCACGGCTGGCGCAGATTCGAGAAACTAGCCGTCTGAAGCTCGCCGCCACCGCGAGATCGGGTTCGACGAAAAGAGAGACCTGATCCTGTATCGCCGCAAGTCCCTGCCTATCACCCCAACGGCATGCGTTTCACGGGCTATGACGAGGCGGGTGGAGAGCTACGTGCCCGCGTGTACTACTCGGTGGGTGGGGGCTTCGTGGTGAACGAGGAGGCGGCCGGTGCCCTGACGGAAGTGCTGGGCGGCACGCCGGAGCAGGTGGAGAACGCCGCCGAGATCGGCATCGAGCACAACCTGGGCCTGACCTGCGATCCGGTCGGCGGGCTGGTTCAGGTGCCGTGCATCGAGCGCAACGCCATGGCCTCGGTCAAGGCCATCAATGCCGCGCGCATGGCGTTGAGCGGCGACGGCAAACACTTCGTGTCGCTGGACAAGGCCATCAAGACCATGCGCGAGACGGGACGCGACATGATGGACAAGTACAAGGAGACCGCGCGGGGGGCTTGGCAGTCAACGTGGTCGAGGTTCCGGTGAGCATCATCGAGTGCTAGGCAGATTTCCGCCACTTGGATTTGAGCTCGCCCGGCTGCCGGCCGGGATGTGGAGCGCAATGCTGGCCATATCGAGGACGACCAGAGCCCATGAACGCCGTTGAGTCAATGCAGACTGTTATCTTGACGGTGAACTGCCCGAGCGCCGCCGGCCAGATTGCGGCGGTATCGGGTTTCCTCGACGCCCGCGGTGGATACATTTCCGAGCTGGCGGTGTTCGATGACGAAAGCCGCGGCCAGTTCTTCGTGCGCTGCGTCTTCCGTCGCAAAGGCGCGAGCGACGGGCTTCCGCGCTTGCGCGAGGAATTCGAGCCGGTCGCGCAGCGATTCGACATGATCTAGTCCATGCACGATGCGTTGGAAAAACCACGAGTGCTGCTCCTGGTGTCCAAGTTCGATCACTGCCTCAATGACCTGCTCTACCGTGTTCGAATTGGCGAGCTACCCATTATCGTTCCCGCCATCGTGTCCAATCACCCTCATCTCCAATCGCTAGCTGAGGCCCACGGCATTCCTTTTCATCATCTGCCGGTGACCGCTGCCACCAAGCGCCAGCAGGAGCAACGCCTGCGCGCGATCATCCAGGAGACCGGCTCCGAGCTCGTGGTGCTCGCCCGCTACATGCAGATCCTCGCGGAAGAGCTCTGCGCTGATCTCGCCGGGCGCGCCATCAACATCCACCACTCATTCCTACCGGGATTCAAGGGCGCCAAGCCCTACCACCAGGCCTACGAGCGGGGCGTCAAGCTCATTGGCGCAACCGCTCACTTTGTGACCAGTGACCTGGACGAGGGACCAATCATCGAGCAAGTGGTGGAGCGGGTCGATCACACGCAGAAGCCAGCGCAGCTTCTGGGTATTGGCCGCGACATGGAGTGTTTGGCGCTTGCGCGAGCGGTCAAATTCTGAATTGAGCGGCGCGTGTTCTTGAATGGCAATCGAACCGTGGTTTTTCGATAGTGGTGACGGGTACCCCCATGCCAGGAGCGCAGTCGAGAACAGTCTTTCGTGGCGCCAGAAGGTACGAACGCGATGAGCATCATGATGCCTCTGTGGAGCAGTTTGCCCTTGATGCTGGCTGCCGCGTTCGCGGCGGGGGCCCTGAACGCAGCCGCAGGGGGTGGCAGCTTTCTCACCTTGCCCACGCTGATCTACGTCGGCCTGGCTCCGGTGTCGGCCAACGCCACCGGAACCGTCGCACTCCTGCCTGGTTACGTCTCCGCCACGTTGGGCTTCCGGGGGGACATGCGCATGCCGCCGGGGCTGACCTTGGCGCGCTTGGTGGCCGTCAGCCTGTTCGGGGGCGCAGCAGGTGCCAGCCTTCTACTGCTGACCCCGACCGATGTGTTCGACGGCTTGATCCCCTGGTTACTGCTGGTGGCAACCGGTGCTTTCGCACTCGGTCCGCGACTGTTGGCGCTGGCCCGATCCGGCGAGGCGGCGGGTGGACCCTTGGTCAGCGTCCTGGCGATTTTCGCGGTGGCCGTATACGGCGGCTATTTCAATGGGGGCCTCGGCATCATTTTGCTTGCCCTCTTCGGTCTACTGGGCCTGGCCGAACTGAACTCCGCCAATGCCCTGAAGAATCTGGTGTCGGCTCTGCTCACAGTGATTGCGGTCGCGATCTACGCTTGGGGTGGCGCGGTTGCGTGGCCAGAGGCGATAGTGATGATGCTCGGCGCCACCACTGGTGGCTACCTGGGAGCGCGCGCGGCACGGCGAATCCATCCCCAATATGTGCGCTACGGCGTGGTCGCGATCGGGTTGCTGATGTCGGCGCTGTTCTTCGTCAGCTAGCGCCCGTGGACCCCGCATGGGCTGTGACCACATGGAATGGCTGTTGCGAAACGGTGGGCATCGAGCAGGTGCTGTTTCGCTAATTTCCAGAAACCGCAGCGATGCATCAACGGCGCAACCCGGGTTCCGGTGCCACCGGCGAATGCGGCTCGATGGATTTCTCGGCCTGCGGAACGCTTGGGAAGCTTATTGCCTCAGGGAAAAAGTCCAGGATACCGCTGCAACGACAACGCATTATTGGTAAATGCCTTGATCCGGATCAATTGCCGATGCTTCGCCCAATGCAAACGCTGAGGACTTGTTCGGAAACTTGCGATAAGCTCGTGAGCCACGGACAAATCCCAGTCATTGTAGCTTCGGGAAGAATTGGCATGCTCTTCGTCGACGAGAAAGACTTCGACCCTACGGAAACCCAGGAATGGGAGGAAGCCATCGATGTGGTCGTGGAACGGGTGGGAACCCAGCGGGCAAGATATCTCCTAAACAAGGCGATCATGAAGGCGTATGCTGCGGGCGCGGAGCCACCGGATACCAGCCGGACACCGTACCTCAACACCATACCGGTGCATCGCGAGGTGCCGTATCCGGGAGACGCCGGGATCGAGCACAGTCTGCGCGCCTACATTCGCTGGAACGCCGCGGCCATGGTGGTCAACGCCAACCGCAAGCCTGGCGACGTGGGTGGCCACATCGCGAGCTTCCAATCCTCCGCGACGCTGTATGAGGTCGGATTCAACCACTTCTGGCACGCGCCGAGCGAGAATCACGGTGGCGACCTGGTCTATTTCCAGGGCCATTCGGCTCCGGGCTTCTACGCCCGCGCCATCCTCGAAGGCCGACTGACCGAGGAGCATTTCGACAACTTTCGCCGCGAGGTGGAGGGTGGTCGAGGGCACAGCCTGTCCTCCTATCCGCACCCTTACCTGATGCCGGAGTTCTGGCAATTCTCGACCGTATCCATGGGTCTCGGGCCGCTGATGGGGATCTATCAGGCCCGGTTTCTGCGATATCTGGAGAACCGCGAGCTACTGCCGCGACAGGGACGAAAAGTGTGGGTTTTCCTCGGCGATGGCGAGATGGACGAGCCCGAATCTCAGGGGTCCATCGCACTACCAGTGCGGGAGAAGCTCGACAACCTGATCTTCGTGATCAACTGCAACCTGCAGCGTCTGGACGGGCCCGTTCGCGGCAGCGGCAAGATCATTCAGGAGCTGGAGGGCAATTTCCGCGGTGCCGGCTGGAACGTGATCAAGGTGATCTGGGGCTCGGGCTGGGACAAGCTGCTGGCGCAAGACCACAACGGGCTGCTCAAGAAGCGCATGCAGGAATGTGTCGACGGTGACTACCAGGCATTCAAGGTCAACGGTGGCGCCTACATCCGTGAGCACTTCTTCGGCAAGTACCCGGAGCTCGCCAGGATGGTCGAGCACATGTCGGACGATGATATCTACTACGGGCTGATCCGGGGCGGACACGACCATATCAAGGTCTACAACGCCTACAAGGCCGCCGTGGAGAGCGATCGGCCCATCGTCATCCTCGCCAAGACCGTCAAAGGTTACGGCATGGGCGAGGCTGGCGAAGGCAGAAACCTTTCCCATCAGCAGAAGAAGATGGGCGAGGAGCACCTGAAGCGATTTCGTGATCGTTTCGGGTTGCCGATCTCGGACGAGGTGGTCAAGAACGCATCACTGGTGGCGCTGCCTGCCGACGCTCCCGAGATCAAGTACCTCAAGGAGCGCCGGGCCGCTCTCGGGGGCTACCTGCCGCAGCGCCGCCAGCAAGGCGATCGGCTGGAGATCCCGCCGCTGCATGAGATCTTCAAGGCCATCCTGGAAGGCACGGGAAGCGATCGCACCATGTCGACCACCATGGCGCTGGTACGCTGCATGGTGCAACTCATTCGCAACAAACAGCTGCGCCCACGCCTGGTACCCATCGTTGCCGACGAAGCACGTACCTTCGGCATGGAGGGCATGTTTCGCCAGATTGGCATCTACGCCCCGGAGGGACAGCTCTACACCCCGGTGGACGCCAAGGAGATCATGCCTTACCGGGAAGACAAGAAAGGCCAGCTGCTGCAGGAGGGCATCACCGAGGCCGGAGCCATGTCGTCCTGGGTGGCGGCCGCAACCGCCTACAGCAGCCACGGCGTCACCATGATCCCGATTTTCATCTACTACTCCATGTTCGGCTTCCAGCGTACCGGCGATCTGGCTTGGGCGGCCGGTGACATGATGGCTCGCGGCTTCATGATTGGCGGCACCTCGGGACGCACGACCTTGAACGGCGAGGGCCTGCAGCATGAGGACGGTCACACCCAGGTCTTCGCCCAGTTCATACCCAACTGTGTGTCCTACGATCCGACCTTCGGCTACGAGGTGGCGGTTATCTTCCACGATGGTCTGCGTCGCATGTATCAAGAGCAGGAGAACGTCTTCTACTACATCACCACCTTGAACGAGAACTACCATCATCCGGCCATGCCCGAGGGCGCCGAAGAGGGCATCATCAAGGGTATGTACTCGCTAAGTACCGGCAAGGGCGAGGGACCACGAGTGCAGCTCTTGGGGTGCGGTGCGATTCTCAACGAGGTGATCGCCGCGGGCGAGTTGCTGGAGGAGGATTGGGGCGTCGTCGCCGACGTGTGGAGCTGTCCGAGCTTCAATGAGCTGGCCCGTGACGGCCATGTCGTCAGCCGCTGGAACTTGCTGCATCCCGACCAGACGCCTCGCAAGAGTTGGGTGGAGCAGTGCCTGGAGAAGACCGAAGGTCCAATCGTCGCCTCGACCGACTACATACGGCTGCTCGCGGAGCAGATTCGGGCGTTCGTGCCCAGGCGTTACCGCGTGCTCGGCACCGATGGCTATGGTCGCTCGGACAGCCGCCAGGCGCTGCGTCGGTTTTTCGAGGTCGATCGCCACTACGTAGCGGTAGCCGCGCTCAAGGCCCTGGCCGACGAAGGCATCATCAAGCCGGGCAAGGTGCTTGAAGCAATCAAGAAATATCGGATCGACCCGGAAATGCCCAATCCCGTTTCCGCTTGAAACGCAAACGAGGCCACAGCGCCCGAATCAAGCGGGCACGCGAACCTGGATAGGGTGGGCATCAGGAGACACGGCGCGGCTGGCTGCCGCACCATGTTCAGTGGCCTGCCGGAGGCGTCGCACCGCGAGCGTTGGGGCGCTCAAGCCGCTCGAGTGCCGGCTCCGGCATTGCCCCGCTGGGCGAGCTACGATCCGCCGATTGCTTCGTCGAGCGCCATCGGGTCAGTGATGACTGATAGGCTGCTGACCGTAAAGAAGAAGGTGATCGCTGCGGCATTGCAGCGAGAGTGAGGATTCGCTGCACTTCATCTTGGAGCCAAGGATTTGTAATGATCATTCACTCCTCTGACGAGCTGCCACGCCGAAGTTTCCTCAAGCGCTATCCGCTGCCGAATAGCTTTCATACGGCGCCCGAATCTCGCATTCAGGCAGGCCACACCCGGCCTGAGCCGGCGGAAGCGCAACGATTAAAACGCCTGCAGGTCTATCGTTACGATCCGGAGAGCGCTGCGCCGCCATTACTCCAGCGTCGCGCGGAGCCGCAGGAGCGTGACCTGCGAGACCACGAAGGCGGCACTCCATAGCAGCGACGCCGCCATCAGTGGCATCGGCCAGGCGGGCCAGCCAATGCGCAGCACCGCTGCCGCGGTGATTAACGTGACGGCGAGCGGTACGCCGGGCAGTCGTTTCGTGTCGCGCTGGATGCGAAGCATCGATGTGCGTGCCATGACCGTGATGGTGAGCGTCCCCAGCGCGCCCGTGGCGATTGCGTGAATGGCGGCGGGCAAGGCGGGCGTCGCGGTGACCAGTGCGCTGCCCACCAGCAGCAGGCCAAGCGTGAGCCACGCATAACCGCTACCCAGGCACACAAGATCGTGGCGACCGATGCAGCGCCAGAGGCGCCATCGCGCGACGCGTATCAGCGCCACGACGCCAGCGGCGATTAGGGCGAAGCCGGCGGCCGGCATGAGGGACGGCCAAAGCATTGCGATGGCGGCAGCGGCCACCAGCACAAGCAGTGCTCCCTCGAGGCGTGGCTGTACACGTGCCTCGAGATGGCCGCCCTGGATCCGGATGTGTCCCGCAGCGGCCGGGGCAATGGTGCGGCCGCCCATGAACAGCATCAGCAAAGTCAAGAGGAGCACGGCGGCGCGCAGCGCCAGGTGCTCGAGTGCCGGCTGATCGCCGAGTTTGGCGGCATGGAAGGCCAGCACCGCGCCGCTCGCGGCGACCAGGATCGGTCCGATGGGCTGGTTGCGCCAGTTCTTGGCAGCCTTCATGAACTGCGGCGCCGCTATGGCCGCCAGACCGATGGCGAAGGCGGCGTTCAACGCTGCGCTCAGGTAGTTCCCGGGGGCCAGCAGGAAAGTGGCGCGCGCGCCGCACCATAGCCCGAAGAGCCCCCGACCACGGTTCGCGTCGCGCGCGTGACCAGAAAGCCCGTAACCACCGCCAGTGCGAAGCCGAATAGCAGTTCATGAGCGTGCCCGGCGGCACCGGCAAACCGCGGCAGCAGCGCTGGCCCAACGACCATGCTGTGCACGGATAAAGGCACCGCGAGCGCGGCATACGCCGCCGCGACCGGAAAGAACAGAGCGTCGGCAGCGCGGCGCGGGGCGCGCCGCGCACTTGTCGCCAGGGCCGCCAAACGGCTTGGCACACTGTTCAACGACATGAGCGCGAGCAGGGTACGCCCATGGGGCCGGGCGCGGCACTGTCGAACGGGTGCACCGTCGCGCTAGGGTGAGCGACAGCGGAGGGCCGATGCGCGAGATCGCTGACTTCGAGCTGAGCAACCTAAAAGCCCTGGTAGACGAATCGCGCCACATGGGCGAGGCATGGTAGGTCAGGTGTGTGGCAGCGATGCATGCCGGGCCGAAACGGGCAGCCGCGCACCGCTGCGCAGGCTGATAAGAGGTTGAAGGGAATGCTGAAGACCGTGCATGCCGCAGGCGAGAGGTCCTCCTCTCTCGCCTGCGACGCCATGCGGATTCAGCGCCTGGAACAGACCTTGGGTACGGAGCTCTTCATCCGCAACAAGGCCGGAGCGGTCTCACGCCTGCTGGAAGGCAGTTTCAGCGCCACGCCGCGCTGCTGACCCGTACCGTCGAGCAGGCCCGCCAGGAGATCGGCATCGTCAGCGGTTTCCAAGCGACCCTGACCGTGGGGGGGCGCATCGGCTTG
>CAZLYT010000495.1:0-5183 GCA_964563515.1 uncultured Candidatus Competibacteraceae bacterium
CGGCCGCGCGTGGGCGGCGGTGGCTGGTGGTGCGTGCGCGTGGGCAGACCGATCGCCATCAGGCGCTCGTGCGCTTTACGTTGCGGGGTCATCATTTCGTCACTCCCATGCGCAGCACCGTTCGATGTCCGAGCTTGACCCTGCGCACCGGCAGCACACGCTCGAGCTCGAGCACGTCACGCTTTGCCTGAGGGAACGAAATTCCAAATCGCTCGACCATCCAAGTCGCGCTGACAGGATCCCCGCGCTGCAAGGCCATGAGGCATCGAATCGCACGTTCAAACCTTCCGCCCCTCATGAGCGCTCCTTCACGTCCTGCATGGGCTTGGCACCGTCGAGCGCGGCGAGGAAATGCTTCCCGCACGCCGCCCTGCCGTTCACCACGCCCTCATTCGGCTCACCGCAGTAGTCGCACGGCCGCTGATTCGCCGGCAGCACCTTGCGCTCATCAAGCGTCGCCACGTCGGTTTTTCTAGCCATGGATATGCTCTCCTCCAGCGGATTGCCAACTCATGCGGCGAGCGCCGGTAGCTGCTGCGCCTCTGGCATGTCGTCCGGCAAAAGTTGCCACGCCCACAGCCCGCCTTTCGTGAAACCGACATGCTTGAACCCAGCCTTGAGGTAGCAGAAGCCGTGGATCGGCACTCCGCGCACCATCGTCGGCTTGACGTGCTTCGCGTCCACGAAGGTAATCATTCCGAGTTCGGGCGGTTGCCAAATCGAGCGCGTGATGGCAACGGCCTCGAGGATCAGGTCCGACGCCTTCCCGGCGCCCTCCGACCGAAACAGGCTGTTGACCCACGCCCCGGCCCATGCGTGGCGCACGTACTGCGCGAATGGCCAAGACGTGACCCATAGCGCCCGCTCCTGCTTCAACACGATGCAACGTCCCGGAGGTACGAACTGCGGCGAGCCCACCTTGCGCCGGTTGTAGTGGCGGTCTGCCAGCGGGAGCGCTTCCCGGTCGAATCTGTTTGAGATCAGCCACGTCATGTCTCATCCTCGATTCTGCTCACGGGCCATCCACGTGTTGATGTGCGCGAGCACGCCCTTGCGGGTCTTGCGCTTGGCAGGGTGCGAAATATTCCAGCCGCGAATCTCGTTCAACGTCTGCGGCACATCTACGGCGGGATAGAGCTTCGACAACTCGGCCGCCAAGTCCGTCGAAACCTCGAACTCGGTGCCGTCATTGATGGGGATGTAGGCCGCTGCATTGCCGTTCGCCTTGCCGGCAGCGGAGAGCGCTTCAGCGCTCGATGCTGGTAGTTGTTTCTTTTTGTTTTGGTCTTGGTCTTGGTCTTGGTCTTGGTCTAGGCGCGTTACATCGGCGTTACTAACGGCGTTACGGCCAGCGTTACTAACGCCGTTACTGTTTGCGTTATGCGAATCGCGAAATCTGCGCTGCCTCTCAGCATTCGCTGATTTGCGCTTTTCCTTTGAAATCAGGCCGTTCTTCTCACAATAGCCTGGCAGGACTACGCTCCGACCATCGTCGGATTGCCTTACCCAATCCTTGCCGAGGAGGTCGCAGAAGCCGTCAATCCCCACCATTCGATCGATCGCCGTAACGCTGATCGGCAGCACATCACCGGACCTGATGTGCGTGTCCGCGTACACCCATAGCGTTAGTAACGCTCCCGTAACGGCGTTACGCATGAGGGCGAGTTGATCTTTTTCATCGATGTCGTAACCAGACGAAAAGCCGGCGCCCTTGCAGTTTTCCACCGACACCATGTACCTGCTGCAAAGCTCCTCGGCAGCGCGGAGGATGCGAGGGTCATCGACAAGGTCTTTGTCGAACTTGATCCAGGCCACTATGCGAAGCCCTTCTCCTGCTGCATCCTTGCCAGTTGCCGCGGCGAGCGCTGCGCGATCTCCTCGCGCATGAGCTCGTAATAGACGCTGCGCACGACGCGCGTTTTCCCGCTGTCCATCTTTCGCCTGTACTCATCGATACGCTTCTCGCGCAATTGATCCTTGGAAATGCCAAGCAGACGAAACAGCCACTCCATCTGAATCTCCTAGCGCTGGTCTGTGCTGGTCAGGCCCAATTTGGGCCACTTCAACGCCAAAAAAATATCAATGGCCCAATCCGGGCTTAAGGAATCCCGGCACGGCCGCCGACTCTTTGCTTTGATGCACGAATGGATCTCAACGCGACGTGCTCCTCGATCACGCTGAACAGGTAATCGGACATGGAAACGACATTGCTTTCCTGGGACAGAAACAACTTGAGCTGCTCGCACAGGGTCGGCGTGATGTGCGCCTTTACCTGTGCGGTGCGCTTCTCGCCTCTCACGCGGCCCTCGAGTGCTTGCGCCCGTTATGGCCGGCGAAGGCCACATATTCGGAAAGGACCTGCCTGGCCTTCTTGTCGGCCCGCAGATCGCCTTCCGTGACGTGCTCGATCTTGAGTTGCCAGAACGAAGGGATGCCGTGCTTTTTCCACTCGTGGACTCTGCGTCGGTCAAGTCCCAGAGCTTTGCCGGCCTTGGTGAGACCACCGAAGTGCTCGATTAGCTGTGAATAGATCATTTGCCCGAGATTCTGTCCGAGAACTCAGACCGCTGTCAAGCTTTTCGGACCACTACCAAGGAGGAGCGATGTTGTGTCAAGATAGTCGGACCATGCGTCCGTTCAGCGAAAGACTCAGAGAAGCCGCAGCCCATGCAGGGGTGCCATACAAGCCGACCGCTATAGGGAAGTCGATAGGGGTAAGCAAGCAGACGGTCCACGAATGGATGGCCAAGGGCCGTATGCCTGACTCCGGCGCCTTGGCAGCCATAGCCGCCGCCTGGAAGGTGGACATCAACTGGCTTGCCGCCGAGCAGGGCTCAATGGTTCCGGAGCCCCCGGCTGACCTGTCGAAGGAGGAGCGCTACATCCTCAAGTCTTACCGCGTCGCCGAGCCCAAGGCCCAGCGGATGTTCCTGTTGCTTTTGAAGGCGATCGGCAAGGCGATGGTGGTAGTGGCGCTTGTCATGCAGTTATCGCCACGCCCTGCTGAGGCAATGCAACATAACAATAATTGCCAATCGGCGACGACGCCTTTATTTAACCAATTCAAGGACGTAATACGCATTGTAGGCGGCTGGTGTACCGCATTGATGGAAAGGTTGTTAAAGCTGACATTCCATGAACGATTCAGGGCAGTTTGATAACAGGATTTACTAGCCGCTCCCTTGTAATGCGGCAATGGAGCACCGATCCGCGGCTGCCCTTGTGGCCGCCATCCTGAATGACTGGTGGATGGTGCGCCACTACGCCCCCGCCAGAACCCCAGCGATGCGCCGCATGCGGCAGCAGGCGATCCTGAAGCTCGGGTTGACCGTGCGCAACGCCTTCAATAGCTCAGATGAGTTCGAGATGCTGCTCGCAGCCGTCCTGGATGGCGGGCGCCCAAGGGAAGATCACCCTTTTTAGGCTGACCGTCCGAAACGCTTGACAGTCGTCCGAGCACTCGGACATAATCCCTCCAATGGACTTAACGGAGGGAGCGATGGACAAAGCCAGCACCACGACAACGGGGCCGTACACCTACGCGGCGGTCTTGGTTCTCTATTGCGACGAGCCCGAATGGAGAAGTGACTGGGTTTGGCGAAACGGCGCCTGGGTCAGACTGCCTAAGACGCTGCGCGAGCTCGGGGAAGGCGCATGAGCAGCAACCTTCACCCGATCTTCGAGCAGCTCCTGAAGCCGATCGAGCCGCCGCATACCGGCGAGCGGCTGAAGGTGTTTGCCACGATCAACAAAGCCATCGACATGCACCGCCCGGATGCCGGCGAGGCGATGGACCTCATCGACGCCATCGCTGCGGGCTTGCAGAAGCGCTACGGCGAGGCTGCGCTCGAAGCCGCCCTGTACGCCTCGCACCTGTACAAGGCGCTGGAGCGGCTCGACAGCGGCGTACAGACGACCTTTGAGCAGAGCGAGGTCGATGAAACAGACTTGGACCGCAACTGGCGCGCGCGGAGGGAGCCGTGAGCATCATTTTGTGCGACGGCAAGTACGAGTTTTACCGTGACGAAATCACCGGGAATCTGTTGTGCAAGAGGTACGACTCTCACTGGCTTGCGTTTGTTAGAGACAAGGCGATAACAGCTTTATACGAGTACGCGCTGGCTTTGCAGGATCAAGAAAAGAAAGAGACCACCGCATGACCGACGCCGCGGAAAAAGAATTGCTCGATAACGCCATGCTGATTCTTACGCTTAACCCGGGCGCGCGCCGCGAAGTCCTCGCCTACGTGTACGGGCGCGGCGTGATGGACGGAATGATGAAGATGGCCGAACGCTCGAAGGAAAACGGCGAGAAGGAATTGAGCATATGAGTCATACGCCAGGCCCATGGAGATTTGAAGAGGAGCCCCCGTATGGAAAGCCGGTAGTCATGGCCGGCGGGTACTACATCGCCTCCACATATTCGTCGCCAGGGCAGGATCCAAGAAGCACACCTGAAGCCAACGCCCGTCTTATCGCTTCCGCGCCTGATCTGCTGGAGGCTCTAGAGGGTTTGATTTGGTTGGCCGAGCCTCACTTCACCGACAAGACGCATCGTGAGCATCTGATGTTCTGCCGCGCTGCCATCGCAAAAGCCAAAGGTGAAGCATGAGCCACCTTCGCCTGGTCCACTCCGCGCCGCGGCGCGTGACCGATATGCGCGTCGAGGCGCTGCTGCGCGGCATCGTGCTCGCCGCCATGGTCGGGGGCACGCTGCTCAGCCTATGGGCGGGCATCGCCTTCGTGTTCAGCCTCGCGGTGGGCGCATGAGCAAACTTTTCTCCAAGGAATTCAAGTACACGGCAGTCAGAGATCAAGGGCCAGACTACTTGAAAAAGAAGTTCGACAAGATTCTCGCCGAAATGCGCAAGAAGATTGCAGCGCCGCAGCCCTCGACTGCCGAAGCTGCAACTGGGCCTTCGCAAGAGGGTCTAGGGCAGGGAGACGCTGCGGCTGCTGCACCCGTCGAGCCAGAGCGAGGCAGCCATGTTTGAGCCCGCTGGATTCGAATGGCAGGACCAGCTCGAGGCCGAGCGACACGCTGCTGCCGTGGACGCCCTTAACCGCTGTGCCGCAGCGGGCGCGAAAGAGGATGACTTGCTCACCCTCGCGCGCGAATGTGGAGTAAATCCGAAACTGATCCAGATCACTCACCCGAAAGGAACATGAAATGCCCAAGCTCTC
>CAZLYT010000496.1:0-54287 GCA_964563515.1 uncultured Candidatus Competibacteraceae bacterium
GTGGATGCGCACCACACCGTGGAGGATGTGGGCATCACGCTGGGACAGGCCCTTGCCCAGGCCCTTGGCGACAAGCAGGGCGTGCGGCGCTATGGCCACGCTTACGTGCCGTTGGACGAGGCCTTGGCGCGGGTCGTCGTAGATCTTTCCGGTCGCCCGGGGCTAGAGATGCACGTGGACTTCCCCCGTGCCGTGGTGGCTGGCTTCGATGTGGATCTGTTTCGCGAATTCTTCCAGGGATTGGTCAATCACGCTCGCCTGACGCTCCATGTGGATAGCCTGCGGGGTCGCAATACTCATCACGTGGCCGAGACGCTGTTCAAGGCCTTCGGTCGAGCGCTGCGTATGGCGGTGGAGCCGGACCCGCGAATGGAAGGGCTGACGCCCTCGACCAAGGGGGTGCTCTAAGTTGTCATGAACCGCATCGCGGTCATCGACTACGGCATGGGCAATCTTCACTCCGTCGGTCGGGCGCTGCAGACGGTGGCTCCGCAGGCGCGAGTGACGGTGACCGATAGCGCCCGGGAGCTACGGCGTGCCGATCGGGTGGTGTTTCCCGGCCAGGGCGCCATCGGCGTGTGTCGGCGCGAGCTGCTGCGCCTCGGGCTGCTAGAAGAGGTGCTGCAGGCAGCGGCTGAGCGTCCCTTCTTCGGCATGTGCCTGGGCCCGCAAGCGCTCTTGAGCTTCAGCGAGGAGAATGGCGGCACTCCCGGCTTGGGCGTATTCCCTGGCAAGGTGCTCCGATTCCCGCCCGGGCTCAGCGAGGCCGGTGAACGCCTCAAGATTCCCCATATGGGTTGGAACCAGGTCGCCCAGACTCAGGCCCACCCGCTGTGGAACGGCATCGCCGACAACGCTTGGTTCTATTTCGTTCACAGCTACTATCTCTGGCCCGATGAAGCCGACGTGATCGCCGGTGTCACCGAGTACGGAATGCGCTTCCCTTCCGCCATCGCGCGGGCTAACGTGTTTGCCGTGCAGTTCCATCCCGAGAAGAGCGCCAGGGATGGCCTACGGTTACTGTCCAACTTCTGTGCATGGGAGCCGAGCTGAGCTCGCCGCACCTCGAGAATCCCCCCAATGCTCCTCATACCTGCCATAGATCTCAAGGACGGCCAATGTGTGCGTCTTCGTCAAGGCCGTATGGAAGAGGCCACCGTGTACTCGGACAACCCGGTTGAGGTGGCGACCCGCTGGGTCGATGCCGGCGCCCGTCGGTTGCACCTAGTGGACCTGAACGGTGCATTCGCCGGAGAGCCGGTGAATGCCGAGGTTATCCAGCGCATCGTCGAAGCACATCCTGATGTGCCGGTGCAAGTGGGCGGCGGTATCCGTGATGACGATACCATCGAGAGCTACCTCAACCTGGGTGTGCAATACGTGATCCTCGGCACCAAGGCGGTACGCGATCCGCACCAGGTGAACGACTACTGCTTGCAGTACCCGGGGCATGTGATGGTGGGGCTGGATTCCCGTGACGGCCGAGTTGCAGTCGAGGGTTGGTCCAAGCTCTCGCGTCATGACGTGATCGACCTGGCGCAGCGCTTCGAACGTGACGGCGTGGTGGCCATTATCCATACCGACATTGGCCGCGACGGCATGTTGCAAGGCATGAACCTCGAAGCCACCGTGGCGCTGGCCCAATCGGTCTCGATACCGGTGATTGCCTCCGGCGGAGTAACCAATCTGGAGGATATCCACGCCCTCTGCCGGCGCCGCGCCGATGGTGTGGCCGGCGCCATTCTCGGGCGGGCGTTGTACGAGGGCACGGTCGATCTGCGGGAGGCGCTGGCTATCGTGGAGCGCTTCGACGGAGACCGGTGAAGTGGCGCTCGCCAAGCGAATCATTCCATGCCTGGATGTCGATGCCGGTCGGGTGGTCAAAGGCATCAACTTTGTCGACATCCGAGACGCCGGGGACCCGGTCGAGGTGGCCGCGCGCTACGATGCCCAGGGCGCTGATGAGCTGACTTTCCTGGACATCACGGCATCCTCGGACCGACGCGATACGCTGGTTCACGTGGTCGAAGCGGTGGCTGGGCAAGTATTCATCCCGCTCACCGTCGGGGGCGGAATTCGAGCAGTGGAGGATGTGCGCCGCATGCTCAATGCCGGTGCCGACAAGGTTTCCATCAATACCGCGGCGGTGGATCGTCCCGAGTTCGTGATCGAGGCGGCCGAGCGCTTCGGCAGCCAGTGCATCGTGGTGGCGGTGGACGCCAAGCGTGTTGCCGGCAACCAGTTGCCCCGTTGGGAGGTCTATACCCATGGCGGGCGTCGTGCCACCGGGCTGGATGCGGTGGCCTGGGCTCAGCGCATGGCCGACCATGGCGCCGGTGAGATCCTGCTGACCAGCATGGATCGGGATGGCACCAAAACAGGCTTCGACCTGGAGTTGACCCGCGCAGTCAGCGAGGCCGTGCCGGTTCCGGTCATAGCCTCCGGGGGCGTGGGGCGGTTGGAGCATTTGGTGGCAGGCGTCCGCGAGGGTAAGGCCGATGCGGTGCTGGCCGCGAGTATCTTCCACTTCGGCGAGTACACGATCGCCCAAGCCAAAGCCATGATGGCGCAGGCAGGCGTCACCGTGCGGCTGTGACCGAACCCAGCATGTCAGCCACCGGCGACGAGGTCATTCGGGCGTTGGCGCGAGTGCTAGAGGCGCGGCGCCACGCAGACCCTGGGCAGTCCTATGTGGCCAGCCTCTATGCCCGCGGTTTGGACACGATCTTGAAGAAGGTGGGCGAGGAAGCCCTGGAAACCGTGCTCGCCGCCAAGTGCGGTGATCACGATGAACTGGTGCACGAGACGGCGGACCTCTGGTTCCATACGCTCGTGCTACTGACATACAAGGGTGTCGACCCGGAGCAGGTGCTGACCCAATTGGCGCGCCGCTTCGGCGTATCGGGGCATGAGGAAAAGGCCGCCCGGGGCCGCTGACCGGGTGTTAGCGCGAGGTGCGTCATGGGAATCAGTATCTGGCAGCTGCTCATCATCTTGGCCATTGTGCTGGTGGTGTTCGGAGCCAAGCGGCTGCGCAACCTGGGCGGTGATCTGGGTTCGGCGGTCAAGAACTTTCGCGAAGCGATCCGTGACAGCGGCGGCGGCGACGAGGAGAAGGCTTCTGCAGACCAGCTCGAGCACGACCAAGGAGAGGTGATCGAGGGCGAGGCCAGTAGATCCTCCACCTCCACCACCACCACCGATAAGGCCAAGGAGCACGACAAGGCCAAGGAGCACGACAAGGTTTGAGCGGTTGAGACGCAGGAGACATCGCATTGTTCGACATCGGCTTCTGGGAGCTGACCCTGATCATGGTGATCGTGTTGATCGTCGTGGGGCCCGAACGTTTGCCCAGCATGGCTCGTACTGCAGGGGTGTGGATCTCGAAAATTCGCCGCATGGTGGGCGACGTGAAAGCCGAGGTGGAGCGAGAGCTGCGCTCCGAGGAGCTGCGGGGGAACCTGCAGAAAGGCACTTTGGATGAGCTGAAGCGGGTTGCTGGCGACGTGCGCACCATCGGCCGAGACCTGCATCGGGATGTGGCCGAATCGGAGAAAAAATCCAAGCCCACACCTGGGCTCGGCAAGTCCGATCCCCCAACTGCCAGCGCCCAGAGGGGCGCATCGCAGGATCCGTCGCCGACTTCTAGCTCGGGCGCCGAGCCCGAGGCGCAGCAGCCGGCGCCAAGAGCCGAGGGCGAATCGAGGTAAGGAGGCGTGATCAACGACGGGGTGGACAAAGAGCAACCCTTCGTAGCGCATCTGATAGAGCTGCGTGATCGATTGCTGCGTATCGTCATCGCGGTCATCGGCGTATTTCTGCTGCTTTCACCCTTTGCGAACCACATTTACACCCTGCTGGCCGGCCCGCTACTCGCACATCTGCCGGCCGGCAGCAGCATGATCGCCATCGACGTGGCATCTCCCTTTCTGACGCCTTTCAAGCTCACCCTGGTGCTGGCGCTGTTTCTGACCATTCCGTGGACGCTCTATCAGATTTGGGCATTTGTGGCCCCGGGCCTCTATCTTCACGAGCGTCGTTTGGTGATGCCGTTGCTGCTCTCGAGCACGGCGCTGTTCTACTGCGGGATGGCCTTTGCCTATTTCGTGGTGTTTCCAATCCTGTTCAACTTCCTGATCGGATTCGCCCCCCAAGGCGTTTCCGTGATGACCGACATCAGCCGCTATCTCGACTTCGTGCTCACCATTTTCTTTGCCTTCGGTGTGGCCTTCGAGGTGCCGGTGGCCACGGTATTGCTGGTGTTGGTGGGAGTCACGACGCCGGAGGCGCTGGCCGCCAAGCGACCGTACTTCGTGGTCGCTGCGTTCGTGGTGGGCATGCTGCTGACACCCCCGGATGTGATCTCACAAACTCTGCTCGCCATCCCTATGTGGATCCTGTTCGAGATCGGCTTGATCTGCTCCAAGCTCATGATACGGCGCCGAAAGGAGGCGGCCGCCGCCGCGGCGCGCCCCTCAGACGACGACTTCGCCACCACATCCGATGACGCGCCCGCTGGCGTTGAGCCCGAAAACAAGCGCCAGGAATCCCCGCCCACCCAATCCTGAGGTGGATTTCGCATCCGCTCCTGCTAGTGTTTCTGTTCACGGCATCGCCTGCCATCCCACCGGCACTGCCATGGGCGCAGCGCCAGTAACCACGACGAGGAGTAAGAACTATGGGACGCGTAGCACTGGTAACCGGCGGAACTCGCGGCATCGGCGAGGGCATTTCTGTCGAGCTCAAGGAAGCGGGATATTCGGTAGCAGCCAACTACGGGGGAAACGAGGAGGCGGCGAAAGCGTTCACTGAGCGCAGCGGGATCCCCACCTACAAGTTCGATGCGGGGGACTTTGAGCAGTGCCAAGCCGCAGTCAAGCGGATCGAGTCCGATCTAGGGCCCATCGAGGTACTGGTCAACAATGCCGGCATCACCCGCGACGGGTTCATGCACAAGATGTCCAAGGAAAATTGGGATGACGTGATCCGTGTCGATCTCAACTCCTGCTTCTACTTGAGTCGGTGTGTGATAGAAGGCATGCGCGAGCGAGGCTTCGGGCGCATCATCAGCATTAGCTCGGTGAACGGCGTGGCCGGACAGGCGGGACAAACCAACTACTCGGCGGCCAAGGCGGGCATCATCGGCTTTACCAAGGCGCTGGCAAAGGAGGGGGCCGGAAAGGGGATTACCGCCAACGTGATTGCCCCGGGCTACATCGACACGGAGATGGTGCGAGCGGTGCCAGAGGATGTCCTGCAGAAGATCATCAAGACCATCCCCCGGGGGCGGCTCGGCACTACCCACGACATTGCCCGCGCCGTAGCGTTTCTGGCCGCTGACGACGCGGATTGGATCTCCGGCTCGACCCTCAACATCAACGGCGGTCAGCACATGTTCTGATGGCGTTGCCTGGCCGGCCGCGGACGGGTCGGCCAGGCGCCGCACCAGCTCTTGGCCGCAGGAGCACTACTGCTTCAGCAGTGGCTGCAGTACCGACCACACGTTTTCCAGCAGTCTCGGTTGGGCCTCGGCAGTGGGGTGAATGCCGTCGTCTTGCACCAGTTGGGTGTCGGTCGCTACGCCCTCCATGAGGAAGGGCACCAGCGCCACGTCGAAGCGTTCAGCCAGGGAAGGATATACTGCAGCCAATCGTTCGGTGTAGGCCGGGCCGTAGTTGGGCGGAATACGGATGCCGATCAACAACACCCGGGCGCCGGCATCTTGGCTGGTCTCGATCATGGCTGCCAGATTGTCCTCCACCAGCCCCGGAGGTTGGCCACGAAGCCCATCGTTTCCGCCCAGCTCGAGCAGCACCAGTTCCGGTCGCTCACGGGCCAGAGCCAACGGTAGCCGCGACCGTCCCCCGCTGGTGGTGTCGCCGCTGATGCTGGCATTGACGACCTGGTAGTCGTAGCCCTCTTCGGCGAGCCGCTGCTGCAGCAGCGCCACCCAACCTTGCTGCAGCGCAATACCGTATCCAGCGCTCAGGCTATCGCCCAGCACCAGGATGGTTCGATCGCCGACGGCGGTCGCTACCGGAGCTGCTATCAGCCAGCACAGCAGCCACAGGTAGCCGAGTGCCGGCCCTGGCCTCCGCCACCCGCTCATGCGATCACCTCTACTGAGTCGCCGACCCGCAACCTACCACTGGGCTGCAGTTGCACCACATTCTGTCCGAAGTAGACTCCGGTGTCGGGACCGATACGGCGAAACGTTGCCAGCGTCCGCAACGGTTCCTTGCCATCGCGCACACCGCGCTCTTGATCGGTGGTGGTAATGGCGCATCGAGCGCAGGGCGCCGCCACCGCGAAGCGCTGCCCGCCCACGCGAAGCTCACGCCAGCGGTCCTCGGCAAACGCAGCGCACCCGCTGACGACGATGTTGGGCCGGAAACGGTTCATGGGCAGTGGTTGGGGCAGTCTAGTATTGAGCTCCGCCAGCGAGGCCTCGGAGATCAGCAGGAAGGGATAGGCGTCGGCGAATGCCGCCGACACACCGGGCGGGGCTCCCGGATCCTGCTTCAACGGACGCTGATGGCCTTGCCCGATTCGAACGAGCTGGGCGGCGCGCCCGAGCACCCTTTCGAGCCAAGCGGCGGGCGCATCCCCGGCATCTGCGGCCGGGACGCGATCGTTCCACACTCTGACGTGCCATCGTGCCGGCGCCTGGGGCGCAGGAACCAGCAGGGGCTCAAAACCCTCGGCATTCAGTCGCAGCGAACCCTCTGGCGCCAGCCGTGGCGCGACGCGGGCCAGCCGTGGCAGTTCCCGCTGGGTGATGAAGTCGCCCTCGGGGGAGACAATCATCCAGCGCCGGTCGTTGAGGAGGCCGTGAGCATCGTAACGCGTACCTGCAACAGCATGGCCACGGCACGACTTCACCGGGTACCGGTAGAGCGCTGAAATGGTGGCTGTTTGAATAGTCATGGCCGCATTGGGCTCCGAGCAGGGTGCGATATCGACTCTAGTCGCGGTGATGGTAGCCGTGATGCCAGTGCGCGGTAGCTTTAACTTCAGCGCGGTGCAGGCCATGCTCGGCGGCGGTCAGCGCTGGCGCGAGCGATACGGCCACGGTCCAGCGACCCTCCGTGGCTGCGGCCGTAGGGTCTTCGATGCGCCAGCGCGCCAGTGGGCGCGCCCAAGGGTGGGGCGGCCGCAGAGGGCAGCCTGCGGAATTGGGGATATCAGTAGCGGTAGGCGTCGGACTTGTAGGGGCCCTGCATCGGGACACCGATGTAGTCCGCCTGGCGCTGTGTGAGGTGGGTGAGCTTGGCGCCTACCTTGGTTAGATGCAGGCGGGCTACTTCCTCGTCCAGATGCTTGGGCAACACGTACACCCGTTTCTGGTAGCGTTCCGGATGTTGCCACAGCTCCATTTGTGCCAGCACCTGGTTGGTGAATGAGTTGGACATCACGAAGCTGGGATGGCCGGTGGCGCAGCCCAGGTTGACCAAGCGGCCTTCCGCCAGCAGGATGATGCGCTTGCCGTCGGGGAACTCGATGTGGTCCACCTGGGGCTTCACGTTCTCCCAGCGGTACTGGCGCAAACCGGCAACATCGATCTCACTGTCGAAGTGGCCGATATTGCACACGATGGCCTGGTCTTTCATGGCGCACATGTGGTCGTGGGTAATCACGTCTACATTGCCGGTGGCGGTGACGAAGATATCCCCCATCGCTGCGGACTCGTCCATGGTCACGACCCGGTAGCCTTCCATGGCGGCCTGCAGCGCGCAGATGGGATCGATCTCGGTGACCCAGACCGTGGCCCCCAGGCCCCGCAACGACTGGGCACAGCCTTTGCCGACATCGCCGAAGCCGAGTACCACTGCGATCTTGCCGGCAATCATCACGTCGGTTGCGCGCTTGATCCCGTCAACCAGTGATTCACGGCAGCCGTAGAGGTTGTCGAACTTGGCCTTGGTGACGGAATCATTGACGTTGATGGCGGCAAACGGCAGCTCGCCCTTGCGCTCCATCTGATACAGGCGGTGGACGCCCGTGGTGGTCTCTTCGCTGACGCCGCGAATCCCCTGCTGGAGCTCGCCGTAGCAGCCGGGTCGGCTCTCCAAGCGTCGCCGGATGGCGGCGAACAAGACTCGCTCCTCATCGTTTCCGGGGTTCGCGAGCACTGCCGGATCGCGCTCTGCCTTGGCGCCCAAGGTCACCAGCAGGGTGGCGTCGCCGCCGTCGTCCAAAATCAGGTTCGGTAACGCACCGTCGGACCACTCCAGGATTCGATGGGTGAACTCCCAGTATTCCTCCAAGCTTTCTCCCTTGTAGGCGAATACGGGAACGCCACGCTCGGCAATGGCTGCGGCGGCATGGTCCTGGGTCGAGAAGATGTTGCAGGAGGCCCAGCGCACCTCGGCGCCGAGCTCCACTAGGGTCTCGATCAAGACCGCTGTCTGAATGGTCATGTGCAGCGAGCCCGCGATGCGCGCCCCGCGCAAGGGTAGCTGATCCCGATACTTGGCGCGCACGGCCATGAGGCCCGGCATCTCGGTCTCGGCAATTCGGATCTCGCGGCGGCCCCAGCCGGCCAGGGAAAGGTCCGCAACCTGGTAGTCCGGCGCAATTTGTTTTGCGGGCTGGCTCATGTGCAGTTCTCCAAACATCTACAGCGGAATGACGAGTTCTCTCGGACCGCTGCGACGCATTCGCGTTCTATGGAAAATGGTCGTGGTCTCAGAGCCCGGCCTCCGAGCGCAGCAGCTCCGCCTTGTCAGTCCGCTCCCAGCTGAATTCCGGCTCCTCGCGTCCGAAGTGGCCGTAGCTCGAGGTCTTGCGGTAGATGGGGCGAATCAGGTCCAACATCTGAACCAGGCCGTAGGGTCTGAGATCAAAGTGGGCGCGCACCAGCGCTTCGATTCGCTCCTCGGGTACGTGGGCGGTGCCGAAGGTCTCGATGGCGATGGAGGTGGGCTCTGCCACACCGATGGCGTACGACACCTGAACCTCGCAGCGGTCGGCAAGGCCAGCTGCCACCAGGTTCTTGGCCACGTAGCGGGCGGCGTAGGCAGCCGAACGATCGACTTTGGAGGGGTCTTTGCCGGAAAATGCGCCGCCCCCGTGGCGCGAGGCGCCACCGTAGGTGTCGACGATGATCTTACGGCCGGTCAAGCCGCAGTCCCCTACCGGCCCGCCAATGACGAAGCGACCAGTGGGATTGATGTGAAAGCGGGTGTCGCGGCGCAACCACTCGGCGGGCAGTACCGGCTGGACGATATTTTCCATCACCGCCTCGCGCAGGTGCGCCTGGTCGATCTCCGGGTCGTGCTGGGTGGAGAGAACCACCGCCGCAATGCCGGCGATGCGGCCGTCCTCGTAGTGAAAAGTGACCTGACTCTTGGCGTCGGGCCGCAGCCAGGGCAGCACGCCGGTGGTCCTCATCTCGGCCTGCCGCTGCACCAGCCGGTGAGCGTAGGTGATGGGGGCCGGCATCAGCACATCGGTTTCGTTGGTGGCGTAGCCGAACATGAGTCCTTGATCGCCAGCACCCTGATTCTCGGGCAGCTCCCGATCCACCCCTTGTGCGATGTCTACCGCTTGTTTGCCCAGTAACGACATGACCGCGCAGGTGGAGCCGTCGAAGCCCACTGCGGAGCTGGTGTAACCGATGTCACAGACGACCGAGCGCACCAGGTCATCCAGGTCTACCCAGGCCTCGGTGGTGACCTCCCCGGCCACGATGACCGCACCTGTCTTGATCAAGGTCTCGCAAGCGACGCGAGCGCGACTCGGGTTGGGATCCAAGGTCAGAACGGCATCCAGCACCGCGTCGGAAATCTGGTCGGCCATCTTGTCGGGGTGGCCCTCGGAAACCGACTCGGAGGTGAATAGATAGCTGCGACTCATTGCGTCATTTACTCCAACCCCAGGGGGAAACCAGTGCGGCGCCGACGGCCTGCACGGCGGCAAGCTTCGGGATTCTAGCGATTGCCCCCGGCTTGTCCATAACAGCGGGAACATTGCGGGCGGTTTTGGATGAACCCTATAATCCAGCGCTCA
This sequence comes from uncultured Candidatus Competibacteraceae bacterium, assembly GCA_964563515.1. Taxonomy (GTDB): domain Bacteria; phylum Pseudomonadota; class Gammaproteobacteria; order Competibacterales; family JAHEDQ01; genus CAZLYT01. The sequence continues at coordinate 10,012 of CAZLYT010000496.1, forward strand.
CACCGAAGTGCTGAAATTGTGGCACCACCGAAGAGCGCTTCGAGCGTTGGCGCCCAGTACAGCCCTACGAACATAACAATGGTGTGAAGACGTCGGGGCTGTCACGCAGGCGAGCCGATTCCGCCGAGGGGCGATTTGGACGCGGTTTGCAGGGATTGCTCAGCGTCTCCCTGATAGTCTCCGAGATTCTCGAGCGTCCCAGAGGGAATATCGCGCCGCGGCCGCGGGCAGCGGCACGCCACGATCACCAACGCCACGCTGCCTGCCTGCCTGCTGGGCGCGGCCTCGTGGCCAAACTGCTTCCCACGAGCCGCCGCAGGAAAATCCCATGCCGTCACGTCGAGAGCTTGCCAACGCCATCCGCGCCTTGAGCATGGACGCGGTCCAGAAGGCCAAGTCTGGGCATCCCGGGGCCCCCATGGGCATGGCTGATATTGCGGAAGTGCTTTGGAACGATCACCTCAAGCACAACCCTAGCAATCCAAAGTGGCCCGACCGGGATCGATTCGTGCTCTCCAACGGCCACGGCTCGATGTTGATCTACTCGCTGTTGCACCTCAGTGGCTACGATTTGGGCATCGAGGATCTGAAGCAATTTCGCCAATTGCACTCCCGCACCCCAGGTCACCCGGAGTACGGGATGACCCCGGGTATCGAGACCACTACCGGCCCCCTCGGTCAGGGACTGGCTAATGCAGTGGGAATGGCGTTGGCAGAGCACGTGCTGGCGCAGACCTTCAATCGCCCGGGCCACGATGTCGTAGACCACCACACCTACGTCTTCCTGGGTGACGGCTGTCTGATGGAAGGTGTTTCCCACGAGGCCTGCTCGCTGGCCGGAGTGCTCGGTCTCGGCAAGCTGATCTGCTTCTATGACGACAACGGCATCTCCATCGACGGCAAAGTCGCCGGCTGGTTCCGCGACGACACGCCGGGTCGCTTCGAGGCCTACGGTTGGCACGTGGTGCCCGCGGTGGATGGCCACGATGGCGACGCCATAGCCCGCGCCGTCGAGCAGGCCAAAAACGAGCAAGGGCGACCGAGCCTGATCTGCTGTCGCACCGTGATCGCCTACGGCTCACCAAACATGGCTGGTACCCACGACGCCCACGGCGCTCCGCTCGGTGATGCGGAGATTGCAGCCACCCGCGAGAACATCGGTTGGCCGCATCCGCCCTTCGAGCTTCCGGAGGCGATCCGCCAGGCATGGGACGGCCGCGAGCGAGGTGCCGCCGCCGAGAGCGAGTGGCAGCAGCGCTTCGATGCCTACGCCGCCGAGCATCCCGAGCTGGCTGCGGAGTTCCATCGCCGGATGGCCGGTGAGTTGCCCGCAGAGTTCGCGCAAGCCGCACGTGCCTACCTGGAGGACGTCCAGGCACGTGGTGCCAGCGTTGCGACCCGCAAAGCCTCTCAGAACGTGCTGAATGCTTTCGGTCCAGTGCTCCCCGAGCTGCTGGGGGGTTCGGCCGACCTCACCGGTTCCAACAACACCAACTGGTCGGGCTCGGTGTCCTGGGGGGCTGACGACAAGGTCCCAAACTACCTGCACTATGGCGTGCGGGAGTTCGGTATGTCAGCCATCATGAACGGGATCGCCCTGCACGGAGGAACCATCCCCTATGGCGGCACGTTCCTGGTGTTTTCCGACTACGCCCGCAATGCGGTGCGCATGTCCGCGCTCATCGGCGTCAGAGTGATCTATGTTTACAGCCACGATTCCATAGGTCTGGGTGAGGACGGTCCGACGCATCAACCGATCGAGCACGCCGCCAGTCTGCGGCTGATCCCCAATCTGGACCTCTGGCGTCCAGCCGACGAGGCCGAGACAGCGGCCGCATGGCAGGCAGCGGTGGAGCGTCGCGACGGTCCGAGCTGTTTGCTGCTGTCGCGACAAAATCTGGAGCCTACCCCCCGCGACGCCCAGACCCTCGGCAACATCTCGCGGGGCGGATACGTGCTGAAGGACTGCGAGGGCACTCCGGAAGCGCTCGTCATCGCCATCGGCTCGGAAGTGCAGTTGGCCGTCAAAGCTGCCGCTAGCCTGTCCGCGGAGGGACGACGTGTACGGGTCGTGTCCATGCCCAGCGTCGATGTCTTCGAGGCCCAGGACTCCGCTTATCGCGAGCAGGTGCTGCCCGCAGCGATCACCGCCCGGGTGGTGGTGGAAGCTGGGGTCACCACCGGATGGCGGTCGTATGCCGGTCCTGGCGGCCGCGTCGTCGGCCTCGACCGCTTCGGTGAATCGGCACCGGGCGGCAAGCTCATGGAAACGTTCGGCTTCACTGCTGACGCTGTCGCCGACGCCCTGCGATCGGTGCTGTGATGCGCTACCGTGGGCGTCACATCCCTAGTAATGATCGAAACGCTTAGCCTGGAGTGAGCTATGACCGTGAAAGTCGCCATTAACGGATATGGTCGCATCGGCCGAAACGTGCTACGCGCCCTCTACGAATCCGGCCGCACCGACGAGGTAAGCATCGTCGCCGTCAACGACCTCGGCAACGCCGACACCAACGCCCACCTCACCCGCTACGACACCGTCCATGGCAAGTTCCCGGGGGAGGTGCGGGTCGAGGGCGATTCCCTGGTCGTCAACGGAGACAGCATCAAAGTGCTGGCGGAGCGCGACCCCACCAAGCTGCCCTGGGACAGCATGGACGTGGACGTGGTCATGGAATGCACCGGTCTCTTCACGAGCAAGGAAAAGGCGAGCGCCCACCTCAAGGGCGGCGCCAAGAAGGTGATCATCTCCGCGCCCGGGGGCAAGGACATCGACGCCACCGTGGTCTACGGCGTCAACCATCAGGTTCTCAAGGCCAGCCACACGGTGATCTCCAATGCCTCCTGCACTACCAACTGCCTGGCGCCGTTGGTGAAGCCTCTGCACGAACGCATTGGATTGGTGAATGGCGTGATGACCACTATTCACTCCTACACCAACGACCAGGTGCTGACCGACGTTTATCACAGCGACCTGCGCCGCGCTCGCTCGGCCACCATGTCCATGATTCCCACCAAGACCGGGGCGGCCGCGGCATTGGGTCTGGTGCTCCCGGAGTTGAACGGGCGCCTGGACGGCTTCGCCATGCGCGTGCCCACCATCAACGTTTCCATCGTGGACCTGAGCTTCCAGGCCCAGCGCGACACCTCCAAGGAGGAGATCGACGGCATCATGCGGGAAGCGGCCGAGGGCGAGTTGAAAGGGATACTGGCCTACAACGAGGCGCCCCTGGTGTCCATGGACTTCAATCACGACCCACACTCATCGGTCTACGAATCGTCCCTCACCAAGGTCATGCAGGGCCGGCTGGTGAAGGTCTGCTCCTGGTACGACAACGAGTGGGGCTTCTCCAATCGCATGCTGGACACCACCCTGGCGCTGATGCGCGCCGAATGAGCTCTGCGCCGGGCCGGATTCCCTAGGGTCCGGCCCGCGGCGATGGTTGGGCGTTGCGGAGACAAACCATGTCCGTGGTGAAGATGAGTGACCTGGATCTCGCCGGAAAACGGGTGCTGATCCGCGAGGATCTGAACGTGCCGGTCAAGGACGGCCGGGTGACGAGCGATGCGCGTGTTCGGGCGGCACTTCCAACCATGACCGCCGCCCTCGACGCGGGGGCCGCCGTCATGGTGATGTCGCATCTGGGCCGTCCCAAGGAGGGCGAGTACGACGAGAATGCCTCGCTGGCACCGGTAGCGGCCCACTTGTCGACTCTGCTGGGTCGCGAGGTGCCGCTGGTGCGCGATTGGCTCGACGGCGTGGACGTGGCACCGGGTCAGCTGGTGCTGCTGGAGAACGTGCGCTTCAATGCCGGTGAAGGCAAGAATGACCAGGCGCTTTCCAAGCGCATGGCCGGCTTGTGTGATGTTTACGTCATGGATGCATTCGGCACCGCCCATCGGGCCCAGGCATCCACCCACGGCGTCGGCGAGTTTGCCCCGGTGGCCTGCGCCGGTCCGCTGCTGGCGGCGGAGCTGGAGGCTCTGGGCAAGGCGATGGAGCAACCGCGGCGGCCGCTGGTGGCCATCGTCGGCGGCTCCAAGGTGTCCACCAAGCTGACCGTGCTGGAGCAGCTCTCCACTGTGGTGGACCAGCTGATCGTCGGCGGCGGCATCGCCAACACCTTCCTGGCGGCAGCCGGATACCCGGTAGGCAAATCACTCTACGAGCCAGGCCTGGTGGACGAAGCCAATCGCCTGATGGCGGCGGCCAAGGACAAAGGCGGCGAGATTCCGATTCCCAGCGACGTGGTGGTGGCCAGCGAGTTCGCCGAAACCGCCGCGGCGACTGTAAAGGACGTGGCCGATGTCACGGCGGACGAGCTGATACTGGATGTAGGGCCCGAGACCGCGGCCCGTTACGCGGAACTGGTCGGCCGGGCCGGCACGGTAATCTGGAACGGGCCCGTGGGCGTGTTCGAGTTTGACCAGTTCGGCCAGGGCACCGAAACCCTGGCTAGGGCCATTGCCGGCTCCGACGCCTTCTCCATCGCCGGTGGTGGCGATACCTTGGCCGCCATCGACAAGTACGCGATCGCGGACGGCATTTCCTACATCTCGACGGGAGGTGGTGCTTTTCTCGAGTTTCTCGAGGGCAAGAAGCTTCCGGCGGTGGCGATGTTGGAAGAGCGAGCGCGGCGGATGACCCTCTAGCTTGAAACGAGCGAGTGGCGCTGTGCATCGCCAGACCAAGATCGTCGCCACGCTCGGCCCCGCCACCGACGACCCAGAGGTCTTGGCCAAGGTCCTGGGGGCAGGTGTCGATGTGGCACGGCTGAACTTTTCCCACGGGGATGCCGACGAGCATCGCCGTCGCGCCCGGGCGGTGCAGGCGGCCTCCGCGAAGCTGGGGCGTCAGGTCGCGCTGCTGGGGGACCTGCAAGGACCCAAGATCCGCATCGCCAGCTTTCGCGAACCTTCGGTTCTGTTGCGCGAGGGTGAGTCATTCGACCTGAATCCCGAGCTCGGGGAGGGTGGGGGCACTGAGCGGGCGGTCGGGCTCGCCTACCGCGGGTTGCACCGCGACGTGCGGCGAGGCGACTTCCTGCTGCTCGACGACGGCCGCATCGAGCTCGAGGTCGAACAGGTCACCGATCAGGTCATCCACAGCCGGGTCTTGATCGGGGGTCCGTTGTCCGGCCGCAAGGGCCTCAATCGTCGCGGGGGAGGGCTGTCTGCTCCGGCCCTGACGGGCAAGGACAAAGCCGACATCCAGCTAGCCGCCGAGCTCGGCATCGACTACCTGGCGGTATCCTTCGTCAAGGATGCCGACGACCTGAACGAGGCTCGCGGCTTGCTGCTAGAGGCTGGGCACGACGCCGCAGTCGTGGCCAAGATCGAGCGCACCGAGGCAATCGCCAACATCACCGACATCATGTGGGCCTCCGATGCGGTGATGGTGGCTCGCGGAGACTTGGGCGTTGAGATCGGCGACGCGGCGCTGGCCGGTGTGCAGAAGGACATCCTGCGCAGGGCCGGCGAGCTCGACTGCGTCATCATCACGGCCACCCAGATGATGGAAACCATGGTGGAGCGACCCATGCCCACCCGCGCCGAAGTATTGGATGTCGCCAACGCCGTCCTGGATGGCACCGACGCAGTGATGCTGTCCGCAGAGACCGCAGTGGGGCACTACCCGGTGCAGGTGGTAGAAAGCATGGACCGGATTTGCCGAGGCGCCGAGGCGCACTGGGCTACCCATGCGCTGGCGGCCCCGGAGCAGGCTTTCGAACGGGTTGACGAGGCGATCGCCAAATCCGCTGTGTACACGGCCAACCATTTCCGGATCAAGGCCATCGCGGCCTTTACCGAGTCTGGAGCCTCGGCCATGTGGATCTCCCGCGTGCGCTCGCATCTGCCCTTGTACGCGATCACCGGCAGCGAGGCGACGGCCCGCCGCGTGGCGCTGTACCGAGGGGTCCATCCGATCCTGATTCCGGGTGGCGCGGCCGCCGGCAGCGAGCGCCGGGTGCTCGATCGGCTGCAGGACATGGGGGCGGTGACCGTGGGGGACCTGGTCATGTTTACCCTGGGAGATGAGCCGGGCATGCCCGGCGGCACCAATACAATGAAGATCCTTCGGGTCGGCGGATCCACGCACTGACGGGCGTGGATCGAGTCAGGCCATTTTGTTCATGGCGCCGCGGGGGCGGATGCACTTTGATTGGCGTGAGCCGGGTAGTCATAAGGTTTTAGAGAGGAGTGCACTATGTCCCTGATCACTCTGCGTGAGCTGCTGGATCATGCCGCCGAGCATGGCTATGGCGTGGCGGCCTTCAACGCCAACAACCTGGAACAGATGCAGGCCATCATGGAAGCGGCGGCTGCCTGCGACAGCCCCGTCATTGCCCAGGCCTCAGCGGGTGCGCGCAAGTATGCTGGCGCGCAGTTCCTGCGGCACATGGTGGCGGCGTGTGCCGAGCAGTGGCCTCGCATTCCGCTGTGCTTTCACCAAGACCACGGCGCCTCGCCATCGGTCTGCCTGCGCTCCATCCAGCTCGGCTTTACTTCGGTGATGATGGACGGCTCGCTGAGGGAAGACATGAAGACGCCGGCGAGCTACGAGTACAACCTACGGGTCACCAAGGAGGTGGTGGCCATGGCCCACGCCGGTGGCGTGTCGGTAGAAGGCGAGCTGGGTTGTCTGGGCTCACTAGAGACCGGGCAGGCCGGTGAGGAAGATGGATCCGGCGCCGAGGGTACGCTGAGCCATGACCAGCTCCTCACCGACCCAGAGCAAGCGTCCGACTTTGTGCGAGAGACCGGTGTGGATGCGCTGGCGATCGCCATCGGCACCAGCCACGGAGCTTATAAGTTCAGCCGACCTCCCACCGGCGAGATTCTCGCCATCGGCCGGGTCAAGGAGATCCACGCCCGCGTTCCGGACACTCACCTGGTCATGCACGGTTCCTCGTCGGTGCCCCAGGAGTGGCTGGAAATCATCCATGAGTTCGGCGGTGATATTGGTGAAACCTATGGCGTTCCGGTGGAGGAGATCCGCGAGGGCATACGCCACGGTGTGCGCAAGGTCAACATCGATACCGATTTGCGGCTGGCCTCCACCGGAGCGATCCGCAAGAGCCTGGCGCAGAACCCCAAGAACTTCGATCCGCGTAAATATCTGACCGCGGCGAAAGATGCCATGAAGGAGATATGTCGGGCCCGCTTCGAGGCCTTTGGCTCGGCGGGCCACGCCTCCGGCCTCACGCCCAGCTCCCTGGAGACCATGACCAGGCGCTATAGCAGTGGTGAGCTAGATCCTCGGGTGCAGTAGGAGTATTGCGACGGCGGCCGCCGTAGGGGGCGGCCGCCCCCCGTCTCAGCGCTCTATCTCGTCCACGTCGCGCTGACCTGTCAGCTGCGCCCGAACGTGCGACCACGACATGCCCGTGGCGAGCACCGCGCAGAAAGCAATCATGGCCAGATAAGTCAGGATGTCGGCACGGTCTGAGGGTACCCATCCCATGTCGACCGCAAGCCAGATCAAGGTTCCGAAAAATGCCGAGGCCAGGATAACCCCGAGCAGCCCAAGGGAGCTCACGGTTGCCCGCAGAAACACCACCCATCCGATGAGCAATACGATCCCGGCCAAGGCTTTCAGCGGATCGATGGCGAAGCCGCCCTCGCTGAGCCAATGGAAGTAGGACCAGCCCGAGGGGTTGTAGGTCGCAAACACCAGCACCAAAGCGGCGATCAAGCGGCCCATGAAGCCGCCAAACCCAAACCCCTTCTGTGCCTCGATTGCGGCCGCCATCACGCTCCCTCCACCACCGGAATCTTGCCGATCTTGGCCCTCCACGCGGCCGGGCCCGTGGTGTGCACCGATTCGCCCCGGGCATCCACCGCCACCGTCACCGGCATGTCCTCGACCTCGAACTCATAGATGGCCTCCATGCCCAGCTCCTCGAAGGCCAGCACCCGGGCTTTGCGGATAGCCTTGGAAACCAGATAGGCCGCGCCGCCGACAGCGATCAGGTAGACCGCCTGGTGCCGGCTAATGGATTCGATGGCGGCGGGGCCACGCTCGGCTTTGCCGACCATACCGATGAGCCCGGTACGCTCGAGCATGGTGTCGGTGAACTTGTCCATGCGAGTGGAGGTAGTAGGGCCGGCTGGACCGACTGCCTCATCCCGCACCGGATCCACCGGACCCACGTAGTAGATGAAGCGATTGGTGAAGTCCACGGGTAGTGGCTCGCCGCGCCCGAGCATATCCACCATGCGCTGGTGGGCGGCATCGCGTCCGGTGAGCAGGCGCCCGTTGAGGAGCAGCGTCTCACCCGGTTTCCAGCTCGCAACCTGCTCGCGAGTGAGGCTGTCCAGATTCACCCGCCTGGAGGTTGCGCCGGCGTCCCAGGTCACCTGGGGCCAGTCCTCCAGACTTGGCACCGGCAGCTCTGCTGGTCCGGAGCCGTCCAGCACGAAATGGGCATGCCGGGTGGCGGCGCAGTTAGGAATCATCGCCACCGGCTTGGACGCGGCGTGGGTGGGATAGTCCATCACCTTCACATCCAGGACGGTGGTAAGCCCGCCCAGGCCCTGGGCGCCGATCCCGAGCGCATTCACTTTGTCGTAGAGCTCGAGACGCAGCTCTTCGGTCGCGCTCTGTGGCCCCCGGGCGATGAGCTCATGAATGTCGATGGGATCCATCAACGCCTGTTTGGCGAGCACCATGGCTTTCTCTGCGGTGCCGCCAATGCCGATGCCGAGCATCCCCGGTGGGCACCATCCCGCGCCCATGGTCGTCACCGTCTTCAGAACCCAGTCGGCGATGCTGTCGGAGGGATTGAGCATGACGAACTTGGACTTGTTCTCGGAGCCGCCGCCTTTGGCGGCCAATGTCACGTCCAGCTTGTCACCGGGCACCAACTGTACGTGGATGACTGCGGGGGTGTTGTCGCCGGTGTTCTTGCGCTTGCCCGCCGGGTCGCTGAGGATCGAGGCGCGCAGCTTGTTGTCCGGGTCCAGATAGGCGCGCCGGACGCCCTCGTTGACCATGTCCTCGACTCCCATCGAGCCCTCCCAGCGCACCTCCATGCCGACCTTGAGAAAGACCGTGACGATGCCGGTATCCTGGCAGATGGGTCGATGCCCCTCCGCGCACATCCGCGAGTTGATGAGGATCTGCGCCATGGCATCTCGTGCCGCCGGCGATAGCTCGCGCTCGTAGGCTTCGGCGAGGGACTGGATGTAATCCCGGGGATGGTAGTAGGAGATGTACTGCAGAGCGTCGGCGACGCTCCGGACCAGATCTTCCTGGCGGATCACTGTAGACATGCTTCGCCCCCCTTGGCGGGCCGAGATGGTGCGAGAAAGCTCCAGATTCTAACCCCGATGACTCAGCAACGACCTGGAATGCGGGCGGAAAACGTGGTCGGCCGCGGTCGAGGGTCACCGGTTCAGCGCGGCCTCGAGCTCGGCAAATGTGGTGGCACGGTCGGCGGTATCGAGTGGAAGTCCCAACTGGCGCCCGATCTGCGACATGGAAAGAATGCCGCGCAGGGCCAAGCGCCCGTCTGCAATGGGGTCGTGATCCACCACCAGCGCATGCTGGCGCCCGGCGGCCTTGAGGGTCGCGATGATGTCCCCCACCTGGGACTTCAGCACCTCCGCGAACTCCAGCACCTCGAGACGCCCCTGCAGGGTCATCAGGTCCCTCACCAGCAGTTGGCCCGGCTTGTCACCCAGCTTCTGCGCCAGCTTCATGGGCTTCTCGCCCTGGATATCGCGGGCGGTGATGAGGCCGTAGACGGCGGCTTCATCGTCGGTTACCAACAGCAGGCGCACTCCGCGCTTGCGCATTCGGCTGAGTGCTTCGTCCACGGTGCGCTCCATACCCACGGCCACGGCAGCTACCTGCCGCAGGTCGGTCATGCAGTCTACCGCCGGGCTAGCAAAGTTCACTCGCTCCGGCATGTCCTGGCGTGGTCTGAAGTAGCTGATGGGCTCCTCCAGGGTTCGAAACGGCAGCGGCGAAAAGGCCTTCTTGGTCATTGCCGGGTCTCCACAAGTCCTGATGACGAATCGCGTGTCCTGAAGGCTTAGACAATTGTCGGGCGCTTGTAAATCCGACCCGGCGTCAAGGGCCCACTCCGGCGAGCACACGGCACGCCCATTCGAGCACCTTGCTCACCCGGGGCACCAGCAGTTCCGAAGCCTCGGTGGCACCTACCCAACGATACTCGTGATGCTCCGCACGTCCCAGCTCGGGACTCACGGGAAGGGACACCGGCGAGCTACTGACCTCCGCAAGGTAGTAGCGTGCCACCTTGCCACCACGGTATGGCTCGGTCTCGTAGTACTGCTCCCCCCAAGAGAGCTGGGGATCGGTCAATCCGGTCTCTTCTGCCAACTCACGCATTGCCGCCGCCAGCGGCGGCTCCCCCGGTGCCACCCTCCCTTTTGGAAAGTCCCAGTAGCGGTAGGCCCGCAGCAGCAGAAAGCTCCAGCTCGATCCCGCCGACCGGACCGGCACGATGCCAGCCGCGAGTCGGGATGGCCGTCGGGTGGCTGCTGCCCCATTCGAGTCGGACTCAGGCGCCACCGCAGTGAAACGCAGCGCTCTTGGTGGCCACTGCGTCTACCATGGCGACGACTTTGTCGGGATCAATCCCTGGATGAATGCCATGCCCCAGGTTGAATACGTGACCACTGCCGTGGCCGAATGCTTGGATAACCTTGCTCACCTCGGCGCGCACGGTTTCGGCATCGGCGTACAGAGCGCAGGGATCCAGGTTGCCTTGCAGTGCCACTCGATCGCCCACTCGGCGCCTGGCCTCGGCAATGTCGCTGGTCCAGTCGAGTCCGAGGGCGTCGCAGCCGGTGTCGGCCAGCCACTCCAGCCACTGACCGCCGCCCTTGGTGAACAAAATGATCGGCACGGCGCGGCCCTCCGCCTCGCGTTGGAGCCCCTCGACGATCTGGGCCAGGTAGGCCAGTGACATCTCCCGATAGCGTTCCGGCGAGAGCACGCCGCCCCAGGTGTCGAACACCATGACCGCCTGGGCGCCTGCTGCAATCTGTGCGTTGAGATAGGCTGTCACCGCCGCGGCGGTGGTCCGCAGCAGCTGATGCAGGAGCTCGGGCCGCTCGAACATCATTCCCTTGATCAGCGCGTAGTCCTTGCTCGCGCCGCCTTCGACCATGTACGTCGCCAAGGTCCACGGACTCCCGGAGAAACCGATCAGCGGCACACGCCCCTCCAGTGAGCGACGGATCAGCCGCACCGCATCCATCACGTAGCGAAGCTCGACCTCCGGGTCGGGCGCCGCCAGCGCGGCGATCTGACGAGCGTTGCGCAGGGGTCGCTCGAATCGAGGCCCCTCGCCCTCGGCGAAGAAGAGGCCCAGACCCATGGCATCGGGGATGGTGAGAATGTCGGAGAACAGAATGGCTGCATCCAGGGGAAAGCGGGCCAGGGGCTGCAGCGCGACCTCGCAGGCGAGCTCCGGCGTCTGGCACAGCTGGAGAAAGCTACCGGCCCGTTGACGGGTGGCGCGGTACTCCGGCAAATAACGACCGGCCTGGCGCATCAGCCATACCGGTGTGCGGTCGACGGGCTGTCGCAACAGCGCCCGCAGCAGGCGGTCATTGTGTAGCGTCTGCACGGGCGCAGCGTCCCCCTAGTTCATGGTTCAGACTTCTAGAAAGCTCAGGATTCCTTCCGCCGCCTGGCGCCCCTCGAAGACCGCCGTCACCACCAAATCCGAGCCCCGCACCATGTCGCCCCCGGCAAAAACTTTGGGATTGGTGGTCTGAAACATGAGCTCGCCATCGGCGCGGGCACGCACTCGGCCACGGTCGTCGGTGTGGATGTCGAAATCATCGAACCAGATTGCCGGGCTCGGGCGGAAGCCGAAGGCGATGATGACGCGATCGGCCGCTACGATTTCCTCGCTGTCCGGGATCGGCTCAGGGCTTCGCCGCCCTCGCACGTCGGGCGCTCCCAGCTGGGTCTGCACCACTTTGACGCCTTCCACCCGGCGGTCACCGACGATTTCTATGGGTTGCCGATTCCACAGAAAAACTACGCCTTCCTCCTTGGCGTTGGCCACCTCACGACGACTCCCCGGCATGTTCGCCTCGTCGCGTCGATAGACACAGGTGACTTCGGTGGCACCTTGGCGGACGCTGGTGCGGTTGCAGTCCATGGCGGTGTCGCCGCCACCGAGTACCACCACGCGCTGGCCGCCCATGTCGACGAAGTCCGTAGAGCGTTTTTCCAGGCCCATGACGCGGTTGATGTTGGAGATCAGGAATGGCAGCGCGTCGCACACCCCCGGCAGATCTTCGCCGGGAAAGCCGCCTTTCATGTAAGTGTAGGTGCCCATGCCAAGGAACACCGCGTCGTACTCGTCTAGCAGCGCCTGAAACGGGATATCGCGGCCGATCTCGGTGTTGAGGCGGAACTCGATTCCCATTCCCTGCATTACCTGGCGCCGGGTCTGCACCACCTCCTTTTCCAGCTTGAAGGGAGGAATCCCAAAGGTGAGCAAACCGCCGATCTGGGAGTAGCGGTCGAATACCACCGGCTGTACGCCGTTGCGCACCAGAATGTCGGCGCAAGCCAGCCCCGCGGGCCCGGCTCCGATCACCGCCACCCGCTTGCCGGTGGCACGGACCTGGGACAGATCCGGACGCCATCCCTGCTTGATGGCCTCGTCCGAGATGTACTTCTCCACCGCGCCGATAGTTACCGCGCCGAATCCGTCATTCAGGGTGCAGGCGCCCTCGCAGAGTCGATCCTGTGGACACACGCGACCACACATCTCCGGCAAGGAGTTGGTGCGGTGGGCAAGCTCCGCCGCTTCGAACAGATTGCCCTCGTCGATGAGCTGCAGCCAGTTCGGGATGTAGTTATGGACCGGACATTTCCATTCGCAGTAGGGATTGCCGCAGTGCAGACAACGTCCCGACTGGTGTGCCGCCTCCTCGGCATCGAACTGGCCGTAGATCTCGCGGAATTGGCGCACGCGTTCCGGCGCTGGCGTCTTGGCCGGGTCCCGGCGCGGCACCTCCAGGAACAGCAGGGCGTTGCTCTTCGACATTGCTGACAGTTCTCCCGGCTCAGGCCGCTCGCCGAAGCGTGTCCATCAGGGTAGCGATATCCGCCGCCTTGGGCTTGATCAGCCAGAAGCGGCCGATGTAGCCGCTGAAGTCATCCAAGATCTGGCGGCCCCAGGCGCTGTGGGTTTCGGAGATGAAATCCCGGATGCTGTTGCGCAGGTAGTTGCGCTGTAGCTCCATGTCCTCAGTCACGATCCGATGAATATCGATCAGCTCGTGGTTGTAGCGATCCACGAAAACGTTCTCCAGGTCGAGCACGTAGGCGAAGCCACCGGTCATTCCGGCACCGAAGTTGAGGCCGGCTCGTCCCAGTACCACCACCGCGCCACCGGTCATATACTCACAGCCGTGGTCGCCGACACCCTCGACTACCGCGACGGCGCCGGAATTGCGCACCCCGAATCGCTCACCGGCGACCCCGGCGGCATAGAGCGTGCCCCCAGTGGCGCCGTACAAGCAGGTATTGCCGATGATGCTGGTTTCGTGACTGGCAAAGGTGCTGTCGGCAGACGGTCGGATGACGAGCCGCCCTCCAGCCATGCCTTTGCCCACGTAATCGTTGGCGTCGCCTTCCAGATACATGTGTAGGCCGCCGGCGTTCCACACGCCAAAGCTCTGCCCGGCAGTGCCGGTGAAGTACACCATCAGCGGATGCTGAGACATGCCATTGTTACCATAGCGCTTGGCAATCTCGCCGGAAACCCGGGCTCCAATGGAGCGATTGTCATTGCGGATGGCGTACTCGTACTCGCCCCCCGCCTTGGCGTCGATGGCAGGCAGCATGTCGACGACCATCCGCTCGGCCAGAGGGCCTTTGTCAAAAGGCTCGTTGTGCGGCTCGACACAGAATCGAGGACGATCGGCGGGTACCCCCCCATCGGAGAGGATCCTGCTCAGATTCAGCTTCGACTGACGCGGGGTCTCGCCCTGCAGTACCTCCAGCAGCTCGGTACGGCCTATGAGATCGGTGATTCGGCGCACACCGAGCTGGGCCATGAGCTCTCGGGTCTCGCGGGCGACGAAGGTGAAGAAGTTCATCACCTTCTCGGCATTGCCCTTGAAGTGATGTAATCGAAGCACCTTGTTCTGGGTGGCCACACCAGTGGCACAGTTGTTCAAGTGGCAGATGCGCAGGTACTTGCAGCCCAGGGCAACCATGGGCGCGGTGCCGAAGCCGAAGCTCTCTGCACCCAAAATCGCCGCCTTGACCACGTCGACGCCGGTCTTCAGGCCTCCGTCGCCCTGCAAGCGCACTTTGTCGCGCAGGTTATTGGCGCGCAGGGTCTGATGAGCTTCGGTGAGCCCGAGCTCCCAGGGCGATCCCGCGTACTTGACGCTGGTCAGCGGGGAAGCGCCGGTGCCGCCGTCGTAGCCGGAGATGGTGATCAAGTCCGCGTAGGCTTTGGCGACGCCGGCTGCGATGGTGCCCACGCCGGCTTCCGCCACCAGCTTGACCGAAACCAGTGCCCGCGGGTTCACCTGCTTGAGGTCGAAAATCAGCTGAGCCAGGTCCTCGATGGAGTAGATGTCGTGGTGTGGTGGCGGTGAAATGAGCGCCACACCCGGGCGCGAGTAGCGCAGTCGCGCGATCATCTCGTTGACCTTGTGGCCAGGGAGCTGGCCGCCCTCGCCAGGCTTGGCGCCCTGGGCCATCTTGATTTGTAACACCTCGGCGTTGACCAGATAGTGGGGGGTGACGCCGAAGCGGCCCGAGGCTACCTGTTTGATCTTGGAGACGCGCTCGGTGGCGAAGCGGGCCTCGTCCTCACCGCCTTCCCCGGAGTTGGAGCGCCCGCCCAGGCGATTCATGGCCTCGGCCAGCGCCTCGTGGGCCTCCGGCGATAAGGCGCCCAGGGACATCCCGGCGGAGTCGAAGCGCCTGACGATCTCCGCAATCGGCTCCACTTCGTCCACGGATACGGGCTCGGCGCTCGCGCGCAGCCGCATTAGATCGCGCAGGGTTGTTGGGGCACGGTCGTTGACCAGGCGCGCATAGGCTTGGTAGTCGTCATAGTCGCCGCTATTGACTGCCCGTTGCAGCGCCATCACCACGTCCGGGTTGTAGGCGTGGTACTCACCGTCATGGATGTACTTCAGCACCCCGCCCTGCTCGATTGCACGCCGTGGATTCCAGGCCGCCCGTGCCAGCGTGGCCTGATCTTTCTGGAGATCGCTGAAGTCAGCGCCCTGAACGCGGGACGTGGTGCCCTTGAAACACAGCTGCACCACCTCGTCGTGCAGCCCCACGATCTCGAACAGCTGGGCGCCGCGGTAGCTGGTGATGGTCGAGATTCCCATCTTGGACAGAATCTTCAGCAAGCCCTTGTTGATGCCTTTGCGGTAGTTCTCCGCCAGCTTGTCCTCGAGCTCCATGGGGATCTCGCCGCTGCGCACCAGGTCGTGCAGGCACTCGTAGGCCAGGTATGGGTAGATGGCGCTGGCGCCAAAGCCGACGAGCACGGCGCAATGGTGCGGATCGCGAGCGGTGGCGGTTTCCACCACGATGTTGGAATCGCAGCGCAGCCCTTCCTCCACCAGGCGCAAGTGCACCGCGCCAGTGGCTAGCAGAGCGTGCGCTGGCAGCTTGCCCCGAGTGAGCTTGCGGTCGCTCAAGACAATGGCGACCTTGCCCCCCCGCACGGCCTTCACCGCCTCCTCCGCAATGGCTGCTACGGCTTGCTTGAGGCAGATTTGGCTCGGGTCGTAGTTGAGATCCACGACGTGGTGCCCGAAACTGGGCTCGGCGTCCATCTGCAGCAGTGCGCGAAACTTGCCTTCCGATAGGATCGGGCTGCGGATCCCTAGCCGCGTAGCGTGGGCGGGGGTTTCGTCGAAGATGTTCAGCTCGGCCCCGATACAGGTCTCCAGCGACATCACGATGCTCTCGCGCAGGGGATCGATGGGCGGATTGGTGACCTGGGCGAACTGCTGGCGGAAGTTGTCGTAGAGCGAGCGCACTTTGCGCGACAGCACCGGGAACGGCACATCATCCCCCATCGATCCCACTGCTTCCTGACCGCCCTCGGCCAGCGGCCGTAGCACCTGGTCACGCTCTTCGAAAGTGATCTGGAACATCTTTTGGTAGGTGCTCAGGGTCGCTTCATCGAGCGGTGAGTCGGTCAGTACTTCGGGCGGCAGCGTGCTTTCGAGATGTCGATTGTGCTGCATCATCCAGCGCCGATAAGGCTGTCGGCGCTTCAACAGGTCATCCACATCCTCCGGCAGCAGCAGGCGCCCGGTTTCAGTGTCGGCGGCAAGCATCTGTCCCGGTCGCAGCCGTCCCTTGGCCACCACCTCCTCGGGGCTGTAGTCATACACACCAATCTCGGATGCCAGGGTGATATGGCGGTCGCGAGTGATCACATAGCGGGCCGGACGCAGCCCATTGCGATCCAGGGTGCAGGCGGCATAGCGGCCATCCGTGAGCACGATTCCGGCAGGGCCGTCCCAGGGCTCCATGTGCATGGAGTTGTACTCGTAGAACGCGCGCAGATCCGGATCCATGGACTGTACGTTCTGCCAGGCCGGCGGGATCAGCAGCCGCATCGCCCGGAAGATATCCATCCCCCCCGCCAGCATCACTTCCAGCATGTTGTCCAGGCTGCTCGAGTCCGACCCGGTACGCGACACCAGGGGACGGGCGTCTTCCATGTTGGGTATCAAGGAGGTGACGAACTTGTAGCTCCGCGCCACCGCCCAGTTGCGATTGCCCTGGATGGTGTTGATCTCACCGTTGTGGGCGAGTAGCCGAAACGGTTGCGCCAGACGCCAAGTGGGCAGAGTGTTGGTGGAGAAACGCTGATGGAACACCGCGAGCGCACTTTCCAGGCGCTCGTCGTTCAAGTCCTGATAGAACACCGGCAGGTGCGCCGGCATGACCAGCCCCTTGTAGCAGATCACGCGCCCCGAGAGGCTGGACACGTAGAAGTCATCATCCTCGGAGCTGGCAATCGCCTTCTCGGTGCGCCGACGCGCCAGAAATAGATGCCGCTCGAAGGCGTCGCCGTCCATGTCGTCCGGCGCATTCACGAACAGCTGGTGGATCGCAGGCAGGGTGCGAAGCGCCACCTCGCCGCAGGCGGATTCGTCGATCGGGACCAAGCGCCAGCCCGCCACTGTGAGACCTTCCTGCTGGAGCTCTGTCTCGAAGCGGGTGCGGGCCGCCGCGGCGAGGCTGTCGTCGTGGCTCAGGAATAACATGCCGGTACCGAAGCGCCGGGCGAGCTGCATCCCCGACTCTTCCGCCACTGCGCGCAAGAAGCCTTCCGGCAGTTTCATCAGCAGGCCGCAACCGTCACCGGTCTTGCCGTCGGCCGCGACTGCACCCCGGTGGGTCATGCGCGTGAGCGCAATGATGGCGGTCTTGACCAACCAGTGGCTGGCCTGATTGTCCATGCTGGCAATGAGTCCAAACCCACAGTTCTCCTTCTCGAACTCGGGCTGGTACAGACCTCCGACGGAGAGACTCTGGAGCATGACAGGGCCCTCTTGCTAATGGCTGCTGGGGCGAGCGGCTCGGCTACCGCAGCCCCATACACATTGCCCCGAGTTATGCCTAGCGGGGGCACTTCGTTGTTGGGGCGCCCCGTGCTGCGAGTTGCGGCGGCGGGGAGGAGCGGATACTGCGGAGCGGCCGATCAGTATAGCGGTGCACTGCAGCACGCGCAAAAGAACAGCTACCCCCGGCAGCCGTCGACGGCCCGCTAGAGCGCTGTTTCGAGCGCTTCCGAAAGCGTTGCCGTGAGCACAGACTCGGGAAAGTCGGCGCTGACCACGGCCTCGCCGATGGCCCGCAGCAGGACCAGTCGCAGCTTGCCCGCAGTGACCTTCTTGTCCACCCCCATCAGCTCTCTCATACGTTCCACGCTGAGCTGCCGAGGCGGTCGCGTAGGGAGCCCGCAGGCGTCGAGCAGGGCTCGCAGCCGGGACTGTGCCTGAGCGTCAATCCAACCGAGACGGCCAGATAGATCCGCTGCCAGCACCAATCCGGCGGCAACCGCCTCCCCGTGCAGCCAGCTGCCGTAGCCAACGCCGACCTCGATAGCGTGCCCAAAGGTGTGCCCAAGATTGAGCAGGGCGCGCACGCCGCCTTCGCGCTCGTCTTGGGAGACAATGGCCGCCTTGTCGGCGCACGATCGCTCGATGGCATAGGCGAGGGCCTCGGGATCCCGGGCGAGCAGGGCGTGAGCCCGCGCCTCCAGCCACTGAAACAACGGGGCGTCGCCAATGAGGCCATACTTGATCACCTCGGCGATGCCGGCCGTGAACTCTCGTTTGGGCAACGATGCCAGGGTATCGGTGTCTGCCAATACGCAAAGCGGCTGGTGGAACGCCCCGATCATGTTCTTACCCAAAGGATGGTTGACGCCGGTTTTGCCGCCCACGGAGGAGTCCACCTGCGCCAGTAGCGTGGTGGGCAGCTGCACAAAGTTGACCCCGCGCAGGTAACAGGCGGCGGCAAATCCCGTGATGTCACCCACGACGCCGCCGCCAAGCGCGAGCAGTGTGCAACTGCGGTCGAAGCGGCCCAGCAGCAGCTTGTCGAAGATCAGGTTGACCGTTTCCAGGGTCTTGTAGCGCTCGCCGTCCGGCAGCACCAGAGTGTCGTGGCGCAGGCCCGAGAGCCCAGTCTGAATGCGCTCCAGATACAGCGGCGCTACCGTCTCGTTGGTGACGATCAGGGCTTGGGCACCGTGTAGGTGCGGGCGCAGCAGCTCGGACTGGCGCAGCAGGCCGCTGCCGATATGTATGGGATAGCTTCTGGGCCCTAGCTCAACGGTCAGCGTTCGCATTTCAAGAGCTTCCAGTCGCGAGCTTGCTGCTCAGCTCTAGATAGCGTCGCGCAATCTGCTGCGCCACCCGATGTACTCGCTTGCTATCGGTCTCTATCACAATGTCGGCGATCTGGCGGTAGAGGGGGTCCCTGATGGCCCGTAAGCCCTCGAGCCTCGCTTGACGGTCAGGGGTCTGCAATAACGGTCGATGACGGTCGTGGGCGAGGCGGCGAAGCTGCTCTTGTACCGAGGTACGGAGAAATACCACGATCCCCCGACTCTGCAGCCAGGCCCGATTCTCGGGATCCAACACGGCGCCGCCCCCGGTGGCGAGCACCACGCCGGGGACACGGGTGAGTTCATCCAGTAGCGCCTTCTCACGGGCCCGAAATCCTTCCTCGCCTTCGAGCTCGAAGATCAAGGGAATGTCGACGCCGGTGCGTTCTTCGAGCACTCGGTCCACGTCGCAGAAGTCCAGGCCGAGGCGCTGAGCGAGGCGCCGTCCGATGGTGGACTTGCCCGCGCCCATGGGGCCGACGAGGAACAGGCTGGTTGCGCTCATGCAGTCGAGGCTTGCACAGCCCCTGCCGGAAGACAAGAAGGGCCGGGCACTCGCGTGCCCGGCCCTGCAAAGGACCCGAAGGTCAGGAGCTTATTGTAGAGCCAGCACTTCGCGGACGATCTTCGGGGTAACGAAGACCAGAAGCTCGGCCTTGTCGTCCTGCAGGAGGTTCCTGCGGAACAGCGAGCCAACGCCTGGGAGATCCCCCAGGAACGGCACCTTGTCGACACCTCGGTTCTGCACTCGCTCGTAGACGCCGCCGAGGACGACGGTTTCGCCGTCGTTCACCAGCACCTGCGATTCCACCGCCCGGGTGTCGATGGAGGGAATCGCGCCACCACTGGAGCGGTCGTCGCCCCCGGCGATGCCGATCGGCACCAGCTGGCCCACCGTGTCCTTGGTGACCGACAGATCCATGATGATGCGGTCGTTGGGCGTGATCTGAGGCGTGACCTTCAAGCTCAGCACGGCCTTCTTGAAGGAGACCGTGGTGGCACCGCTGGACGAGGCCTCCTGGTAGGGAATCTCAACGCCCTGCTCGATCACCGCCTCTTGACGATTGGTGGTCATCACCCGCGGGTTGGAGAGGACCTCGCCGTTGCCCTCGCTTTGCAGCGCCGACAACTCCAGATCAACCAGGAAGTCGGTTCCCAGCACCGCGATGCCAAGGGTGCCGAAGGCTGGGTTGCTGGTGGCCAGGTTGACGCCGATGCGCTGAGCGATGGTGCTCGCGGTGTTCTGCAGCGCATTGTCCTGCGCCACGGTGTTGGCACCGGACAAGCTACCGGCACCGCCGAACAGGGTGCTGTTATTGCTCCCCTTGACGGCGCCGCCCCAGCGGATTCCCAGCTCCTTGGTGAAGTCGTCGCGGGCGATTACGATGCGCGAGTCGATCAGCACCTGCTTCACCGGGATGTCCAGCGAGGCCACCAGATTGCGGATCTCGCGTATCTTGGTCGCGGAATCCTGCACCAGCAAGGTGTTGGTACGGTTGTCGATGGTGATGGTGCCGCGCGAGGACAGCATGGAGATCTCGCCCGACTTCAGCAAGGCCCCGACCTCCTCTGCCTTGGCATAGTTGATCTGGACGATCTCCGAGGTCAGCGGCTCGAGCTCGGCGGTCTGCTTGCGGGCCTCGAGCTCGAGCTTCTCCCGTGCCGCGATCTCTTCGGTCGGCGCGATCAGCAGCACGTTGCCGTTCTCACGCATGCTGAGGCCCTTGGTCTTGAGGATGATGTCGAGCGCTTGATCCCAAGGTACGTTCTTCAGACGCAGGGTTAGGTTGCCCTGGACCGAGTCGCTCACCACCACGTTCAGGCCGGTGAAGTCTGCCAGGATCTGCAGCACTGCCCGGACCTCGATGTCCTGGAAGTTGAGAGACAGTGGCTCGCCGGTGAACTCCTTCTTGGAGAGACCCTCGGCCTCGGCCATCGTCTCCGGTGTCACCGGACGGACCTCGATGGTGTACTGGTCGTTGGCCTGGTAGGCCAGATACTCGTACGGGCCACCCGAAACCAAAACCATGCGGGCGCCGCCGGAGTAGTTGAATATGTCGATGGTGCGCACCGGAGTGGCGAAATCCACCACGTCGAGCTGACGCTCCTCGTCTGCGGGCAGCCGGATGCCGCGAAT
The DNA here is from genome assembly GCA_964563515.1 of uncultured Candidatus Competibacteraceae bacterium. Classification (GTDB taxonomy): domain Bacteria; phylum Pseudomonadota; class Gammaproteobacteria; order Competibacterales; family JAHEDQ01; genus CAZLYT01. The sequence goes on from CAZLYT010000496.1 coordinate 31,045, forward strand.
ATCCGCGACGATACGCTCGCCCTCCTGACGAATGTCGATTTGGCCGACGTTCGGCGGCAGGTCCAGGCTGACGATGCCCTGCCCTTCCATACCGCGCCGGAAGTCCACTCCTGCATCGGTGGTTGGCGCCGTCGCCAAGCTTTGGCTCGGGCTGCCGGCCGCCGTTGTAGCCACACCGCCGTCGAGCAGCAGGTCGACGGTGGAGTCGGTGGCGTTGATCTCATAAGGCACTAGCCGGGCGAGCTTGATTGTCGCGCGGGTCCGATCGGGTGCCTCAGAAACTGTTAGGCTCTCGACCACGCCGAGTCCAAGGCGTTGGAAGCGATCGCTTATCCCGTTCTTGAGGCCGGGAAAATCGACCACGATTCGAGCCGGGTCGTTAATGGTGAAGCTGTCGGTCGCCGGCGCTGTACCGTCCAGTCGGAACGACATTCGTACCCGGTTGCCGGCCGCCGAAGACACGTCGACGGACTCCAATATGGTTGCGGTTGGTGGCTCGACCGCGATGGCGGTGGCGGCTACGCCAGTCAGCATCGCCACCGCCACCAGCGCGGCCCGACGCCATGCGCCGGCGCTGCCGGCGGTCCCCTTGTTTGACGAAATGCTCATGCGAATCTCTCCGACCCTACTCTGCGAGCGTGAGGAATGACTCACGCTGCTCCCATCCCCCCAGGCCATCGGGGACAATCTCGACCAATTCCACGCGGCGCTCGGACAGTCCGAAGATGCGACCGTGGTTGGTGCCCATGTGGTTGCCAATGCTGACCCTGTGGACCACCGAGTCCGGCCCCTCGATCAAAGCCCAGAGGCCTTCCTTGTTGACGGTGCCAACCATCTCCAAGGACTCCAGCGCGTACTCCTCGAGGAGCTCCTTGGGACGATCCAGATCCGGGTGTATGCCGTTATCGGCTGCCGGCGGCACGTCCTGCAGGAAGGTGGCTTCCTCGAACGGGTTGCGCAGACCGTATGCGGCATAGGCGAAAGGCTTGTAGGGCTCGAGCTTGGGTGGTGGCTCGAGCTGGGCCCCCGGGGTCGTGCGCTTGATGTAAGCGACCTGCTGCTGCAGGTCGGACATGTCGTTGCCGATGCAGCCGCCCAGGGTCAGAACCCCGGCAATGATGGCCGCACGCTGCAGGATCAGGCTGCTCATTTCTGACTACCCTCCCCGCCGAACTCGTCCCGATAGCGGTAGGTGTTCAAGGTCGCTTCCAGTACCAGCTCCGGTGCGCCGCTCGCGTCGGCGCGAACGTCTTTGCCTTCGGGCTTGACGATGGCCACGTTCCCCACCGTGACGATGCGCGGCAGCGCCGATACTCCACTCAGGAAGGCGCCGAACTGGTGATAGGTGCCACGAGCGCGGATCGAGATTGGCTGCGTCGCGTAGAACTCCTGGGGTACTTCCGCTTCCGGCTTGAAGCGGTCGAACACTAGACCGTTAATGATGCCGGTATTGGAGATGTCCTCGAGCAGGTCGGGCATCTCGGTGCTGGTGGGCAGCTGCCGCAGCATGGAGTCCAGGGACTCTTGCATCTCGGCGAGTTGGGCCCGATAGGCGTCCAGATTGGCGATCACGGTCTGCCGCCTGCTGAACTCTTTCAGCAGATCGCCCTCTTGACTCTGTACCGATGCCAGTTCATCTCGCATTCCGCGGGTATCCAGGGCATAGCCGGCGGCGAGAATGCCGGCGCTCAGCACCAGCATCGCGAGAGCTTTGGCCGCAGCCGGCCAGGCACCGACGTTGCCCAGGTCCAGGTCGTTGAGCTGGGATAGGTTCATGAGCTCGCATCCTCGTCTTTGGAGCCCTGCCGTCGCTTCGCGACCCGGAACTCGAAGAAGCTTGCGCGAACGTCCATGACTTCTTTGTTGTTGACTTCCTGGAGCACCGGCACGCCAAACCATTGGGAGGTACCGAGGTTGCGCATGAAGTCGGAGACCAGCCGGTTGTCGCGAGCCACGCCATTGACGGTGAGGCTTTCGCCGCTGCGGCGCAGATTGGTGAGGTACACCTCATCCGGCAGGACCCGTACCATCTCGTCGAAGACGTGGACCATTTCTGGCCGACTGCTCTGGAGATTTTGAATAATCTCCATTCGGCTGAGGATTTGAGCCTTGGTACGCTCGAGCGTGTTGATTTCTTTTTCGACCTGCTTCTGCCGCGCGATCTCCGCTCGCAGAAAATCATTGCGAGCAGTTTGGTAAGAGATGCGAGAATCGAAATAGAGATGAACCCCACCGACGATCGCCAAAGCGAATACCACGGTGGCAACAGCGAGAATGCCGAACTCGCGCTGCTGTTGCTTACGCCGAGCCTCTCGCCATGGCAGGAGGTTTATGCGCCTCATTGGGTGTCAAAGCTCCGTAGTGCCAGCCCGCAGGCAATAGTGAAAAGGGGACCTTCCTGCATCAGGGTGGTGCGGGTCACTCGCCGGGCGCTGGACATTTGATCGAAAGGATTGCCGAGAAAAGTCGGAATACCCGTCTGTTCGGAAACGAACCGGTCCATACTCGAATGCAGTGCCCCGCCCCCAAGCAGCACGATGCAGTCCACCGAGCCGTAATGGCTGGCGGAGGTGAAAAACTGCAGGGAGTGGTTTATCTGGGCCACTGCCGCTTCCATGAAGGGTTCCAGCACCGAGCTCTGGTAGTCCTCCGGCAGGTCGCCACTGAGTCGAGCCACCTCGGCCTGTTCCCGGGACAAGCCGTAGGCATCGGCAATGTTGGAGATCAGTTGATCACAGCCGAAAGTCTGATCGCGGGTGTAGAGCGTCGCCCCGTTCTGGATCACGGTGAGCGTGGTCAGAGTAGCGCCGATGTCTACGACCGCCACCCGATGCTCTATCCGAATCGACGGATGGCGGTCGGTCATGAGGTTGAGGGCGTTCTCCAGGGCGTAGGCGTCCACGTCTACGATCTTGGCCTTGAGGCCGGCGGCCTCCAGAGCCTCCTGACGCAGCTCCACGTTCTCACGCCGGGAAGCGACAATGGTGACATCCAAGGTGTCGGGATTGGATTCCGATACCCCCCTGACCTCGAAATCCAGGTAGACTTCGTCCAATGGATAGGGGATGTATTTCGGGGCCTCGAGCCGAATCTCGGTTTCGATCTCTTCCTCGGAACGGTCCGAGGGCATCGGCACAGTGCGAGTGATGACGGCCGACGTGGGTACCGCGACCGCCGCCTGCTTCAGCGAAGTGCCACTGGCGCGAACCGCTCGTCGGATCGCCGCGCCTACCTCTTCAGGATCGGAGATGTTGCGATCGCTCACAGCTCCCTGAGGCAGCGGCTCCAGAGCCTTGGCCTCGACGCGGTAGTGTTGCCCGCTGCGGCTCAGCTCCAATACTTTTACGGATGACGTGCTGATGTCGATTCCGAGGACAGCGTTACGTTTCTTGAGCAACAAGGTGCTAGTCCTGCCAAAACGTCGGTTTCGCGGGAAGTGGATGTCGGGTCGAGCCGCCCCGCAAAACAGCGTGCTTGCCCCGAGCGCAGACTTGCGCATCGTCGCGGCAAAGCGTAACAACAGCTTCGTTTATACTGCTGCCCAAGTTTAAAGACTGCCAACGTAAGATATCTCGGAACCTCATGAAGCTGCTTCTCCGGTTTTCGCGAGTCCTGCTATACGCGGCTCTGTTATCAGCGGTCGTGGCACTGGTTGTGGGGGTCGCGCTGTACTATCGACTCGAACCGCAACTGCCCGACAGCGACAATCTTCGCGAGGTGCAGCTGCAGGTCCCGCTGCGGGTATTCACCCACGATGGCCGCCTGATCGCGGAGTTCGGTGAGATGCGCCGGGCCCCGGTGCGCATCGAGGAAGTTCCCGCGGTACTGGAACAGGCGTTTCTTGCTGCCGAGGATGACCGTTTCTACGACCATCCAGGCGTCGACTATCAAGGCATTCTCCGTGCCGCCTGGCTCTACGCCACCACCGGCGAACGTCGGCAGGGTGGCAGCACGATCACCATGCAGGTCGCGCGCAACTTTTTTTTGACGCCGGAGAAAACTTTTACCCGCAAGCTCAATGAGATCCTGTTGGCACTCAAAATCGAGCGCGATCTGAGCAAGCAGGAGATACTCGAGCTCTATCTCAACAAGATCTATCTGGGGCAGCGCGCCTACGGTGTGGCCGCCGCAGCCCAGGTCTACTACGGCAAGCGCCTGGATGAGCTGACGCTGCCAGAGGTGGCCATGATTGCCGGGCTGCCCAAGGCGCCGTCGGTGTCAAACCCGATCAGCGATTCCGAGCGCGCAAGACAGCGCCGGGATTACGTGCTACAGCGCATGCTAGAGCTCGGTTTCATCGACCAGGAAGCGCTGCAGAGTGCTCGCGAGCACCCGGTAACCGCCAGCCTGCATTCGGCGCCGGTGGAAGTTCCGGCGCCCTACGCTGCAGAGATGGTGCGACGGCAGCTAGTGGAGGAGTTTGGCGACGAGGCCTACAGCACCGGACTTTCGGCCTACACGACCCTCGATGGTAGCGCCCAGGCGGCGGCCGAGAACAGCTTGCGTCGGGCATTGCTGGAGTACGATCGACGGCACGGCTGGCGTGGTGCTGAGGCCCATCTGGATCCCGCCATTGGAGCCGAGGAGATGGCGCGCGCACTGGCGCAGCGCGCAGTAGTGGGTGGGCTGGAGCCTGCCGTGGTGACCGATGTCACTGAGCAGGATGCAGAAGTGCTGCTGCGCACCGGGCAGCACCATCGGATCCCGATGGCTGAGATGAGCTGGGCCGCCCCCTACCGCAGCGAGAACTCCCTCGGGACCGAACCCAAACGGCCGCGGGATGTGGTGGAGGTGGGCGATGTGGTGCGAGTGCTGAGGCGCGGTGAAGCCTTGGAGCTGGCGCAGCTGCCCGATATCCAGGGCGCTTTGGTGGCCTTGGAACCGAGCAACGGAGCGATCCGCGCCCTGGCTGGCGGATTCGACTTCGATGCCAGCAAGTTCAATCGCATCACGCAAGCTCGGCGCCAGCCGGGTTCCAATTTCAAGCCCTTCCTTTACGCGGCCGCGATCGATCACGGCTACACGCCGGCGAGCCTGATCAACGATGCACCGGTGGTGATGGAAGACATCCGCGAGGGCGAGGACTGGCGCCCGCAGAACTTCAGCCGCAAGTTCTACGGCCCCACGCGTTTGCGCGAGGCGCTGTACCGATCTCGCAATCTGGTGTCGATCAGGCTTCTGCGTGACCTGGGCATCGACTACGTGCGCGACTATGTCACTCGGTTCGGTTTCGACGCCGAGGCGCTGCCGCCGAACCTCACCATGGCGTTGGGTTCGGCGACGCTGACCCCGCTGCAAGTGGCCGAAGCCTACGCCGTGTTCGCGAACGGCGGTTATCGAGTTCGGGGCTACCTGGTCGACCGGGTGCTGGATGCCGGTGGCAATGAAGTGCAGCGGGCCGAGCCCGCTCATGTGCCGAGCGTGGATTCTTCCGGCCCGGTGGCGGAGCGGGTGCTATCGGAACCGACCGCCTTCATCATGAGAGACATGCTGGTGGACGTGATTCAGCGCGGTACGGCCACCAAGGCGAAGGCCCTGGGGCGTGCCGACATCGCCGGCAAGACCGGAACCACCAACGATCAGATGGACGCTTGGTTCAGTGGCTTCAACAGCAAGATCGTGGCGACCACCTGGGTAGGGTTCGATGAGTTGCGCTCGCTGGGCAGTAGGGAGGTAGGAGGTGTCGCAGCTCTACCCATGTGGATGTACTTCATGGAGGAGGTTCTGAAAGGTACACCCGAGGCCGGCCCGCAACGGCCAGCCGGAATCGTGACCGCCCGAATCAACCCCCGTACCGGGCTCGTGATTTCCGCGGGCGCGCCAACCGATGGCTCCCTGGTGGAGTTTTTCAAGGAGGACGAGCTGCCCGGGATCGAGCCCGAGGATGCTGCGACTGGCGGCACCCCGGGCTCGGCCGCGACTGGCGCCGGCGGCAGCCTGTTTTGAGCGGCATACTGCTGCAGCCAGGGGGGGGTAGGATGCCAACACTGCCTTGACCGGCGATGGCCGTGAAATTGCAAACGTGAACCACCTCAATGGTTGAAGAGTGCGATGGGCACCAATAACTCAGTGCATGAGCGTAACCGGGTATTGATTGCTCAGGAGGCGGCCCGGATCCTCTCCGAGGAAGGCGTCAAGGATTACCGGTTGGCAAAGCGCAAGGCTGCCGACCGATTGGGGCTGCGGCCCAACGGCGACATGCCCCGCAATAGCGAGGTGGAGGCCGCGCTGCGAGAGCATCAGCGCTTGTTCGGTGGCGAAGGTCAGGCCAGGCAGCTGGCGTGCTTGCGCGCGACTGCAATCGAAGCCATGCGCTTTTTCGCGCGCTTTCGGCCGCGATTGGTGGGGCCGGTGCTGGCGGGTACGGCAGGCCTCCACACTCCCGTGGAGCTGCATTTGTTTGCCGAGACACCCGAAGAAGTCATGCTTTTCCTGATGGAGCATGACATCCCCTACCAGTCCGCGGAGCGTCGCTTTCGGCTCAACGCCGAAGAGTACGCTTCGTATCCGGTCTACGTGTTTGCGGCCGATGAGGTTGGAATCGACTTGACTGTGTTTCCGGGCTCGCGCCGTGGCCGGCCCCCGTTGTGCCCCATCGACGGTCGACCCATTCGCCGAGCCGACCTCGCCGAGGTTGAGCGCTTGGGCAGTTAGCTCCGAACTCCCTAACGCCGGTCCATGGCCGGCACCTCCCGGCGTGCGGCGCCGGTGTAGAGCTGGCGCGGTCGACCGATCTTCTGATCCGAGTCTGCGATCATTTCGATCCAGTGGCTGACCCAGCCGACGGTTCGGCCAATGGCGAACATGACAGTGAACATCTCGCGCGGAATTCGCAGCGCCGAATAGATGATGCCCGAGTAGAAGTCCACGTTGGGGTAGAGCTTGCGCTCGACGAAGTACTCGTCCTGGAGCGCGATCTCCTCGAGACGCATGGCCAGCTCCATGCGTGGATCGTCACCATACTTCTCCAGCACCTGGTGACAGATGTCCTTGATGATCTTGGCCCGGGGATCGAAGTTGCGGTACACCCGGTGGCCGAAGCCCATCAGCCTGAATGGGTCGTTCTTGTCCTTGGCCTTGGCGATGTACTTGTCGATGTTTGATACCTCCCCGATCTGGTTGAGCATGAGCAGGACGGCTTCGTTGGCTCCGCCATGAGCCGGGCCCCATAGGCAGGCAATGCCGGCGGCGACTGCTGCATAGGGATTTGCGCCTGACGAGCCGGCCAGCCGGACCGTGGATGTGGAAGCATTCTGCTCGTGGTCGGCATGGAGGATGAACAACACGTCCAGCGCGCGCTCGGCCACCGGATCAATCTCGTAGTTCTCGTTGGGCCAGGCAAACATCATGTGCAGCAGGTTGCCGCAGTAGCTGAGATCGGTGCGGGGATAGATGAACGGCTCGCCCGCCGCATGCTTGTAAGCAGCCGCCGCGATGGTCGGCATCTTGGCGATCAAGCGGTGCGCAGTGATCAGGCGATGCTCTGGGTGACGGATGTTCAGGGAGTCGTGATAGAAGGCGGAAAGAGAGCCCACCACGCCGGTCATCATGGCCATGGGGTGAGCGTCGTAGCGAAAGCCGTCGAAAAACTTCCGCAGACTCTCGTTGATCATCGTGTGGCTGCGGATGGTGCGCTCGAAGTTGTCCTTCTGTTCCGGATTGGGCAGCTCGCCATTCAAGATCAGGTAGCAGACCTCCAGAAAGCTGCATTTCTCGGCCAACTGCTCGATTGGGTAACCGCGGTACAGGAGCTCCCCCTTGGTGCCATCCAGGTAGGTGATCTCGCTGCGACAGCTCGCCGTCGAGAGAAAGCCCGGGTCGTAGGTGAAGACCTTGAACTCTTTGTGCAGCTTGCCGATATCGACCACCGGCGCGCCTACCGTGCCGCGATACACCGGCAGCTCGACCTGTTTTCCGGTGTTCGGATCGGAAAGGCTCATCTTGCTATCAGACATGCGGCAAACCCCCTAACTTGAAGCTGCTCGGAGCGCCTGTGGGCAGGTTACTCAGCCTGCTAAAAACTCCACGTGAGATGCAGCAGCGCGGGCGCTAAATCGAGTGCGTGGACCTGGGCGGTCCTGATGCTGCCTTGCAGCATGATACGGTGTAGCGGCCCGGGATCATACTGAAACGGCCTTGAAATGTCCGGGACGGGAATTGCCGAGGTTGGCGACGAGGCGGAGAAGGCCCTCGCGGCGTGATTGGATGCCCAGATTGGGAGGCGGCTGGACTCAGCGCATCCCGTATTTCTTGCGGAAGCGATCCACACGTCCGGCGGTGTCGACGATCTTCTGCTTCCCGGTGTAGAAGGGGTGTGATCGGCTGGAGATTTCTACGCGCACCAGCGGATACTCGTTGCCATCTTCCCAGGTCACCGTATCCTTGCTGGTCACGGTCGACCGGGTCTTGAACGAGAAGTCGGTGGAGATGTCCTGGAAGACGACCTCGTGATACTTGGGATGAATGTCTTTCTTCATGGAACGTTCGCCCGGTTTGTACAGAGATCCGCACGGCGTGCAGCGAGCGGCGCAATTTAGCGCCGTTGCTGGGTGCAATCAAGGGTGTCGATGCGCCGGCGCCAGCGCGCGGGCGCACTATCCCCTAGCCGCGGCTAGATTCAGTGCTCCTAGAGCGGCTGGGCGCGCACGATCCGATCCAGGCGTAGCTCCAAGCGGCCGCCGCCGCGCCGCCGCGCTATCAGGTACTCGGCATGCTCACGGGTTCGCAGATCCAGCGGCTGCAGGCATTCCACATGGGGAGGGGTCGCGCCGTCCTTCCACGCCACGCGCAAGCGCTGGCGGCGGACGATCCAGTGCTCGAACTGAGCGTAGAGCTCACAGGACACGGGCGTGTAGTCACTCATCTTCCCGCCGAACCTCAATGCCGGTGAGGCCCCCCGCGACATCAACCTGAATCACGAACAGGATCGGCCGGCAACAGACCCCGCAATCCTCAACGTACTGCTGGTCGCCACCAGAACAGTCAACGACGGCCTCGTAGCGCTCGCCGCAGTGGGGGCAGTTGATCTCAACAGTCTCCAGCGGAGTCATCGGGCATGAACCCTTCGACCAGGTCATTGACGAAGCGCCGTCCGCGCTCCGTGATCTGTACAGCACCTCGCTGACAGCGGACCAATCCCATGGCTTCGCCGCGTGTCAGTCCCCGCCGCAGCGCAGCGGCGGGCAAACCCGTTCTCGCCTCGAATAACTTCAGCTCGAACCCGCCCACCAATCGCATCGCATTCAGCGCGAATTCGAACAGCGCTTCGCTTGGCTGCAATATCCGTTGCGACCCGTTGACCTCATCACCGCCAGCAAGGCGCAGATAGCGTTTCGGGTCCCGCTGCTTGGCGCGGCGCTCGATTCGTCCCGTGCTCGGACAGGTGACCTTGCCATGGGCTCCCGCACCGATGCCGATGTAGTCTCCGAAGGTCCAGTAGTTCAAATTGTGGCGACACTCATGTCCGGGCACGGCGAAGGCGGAGACCTCGTACTGAGTATAGCCCGCCGCTTTGAGGTGTTCGCGGGCGCGCGTCTCACAAGCATCGATGGTGTCTTCCGGCGGCAGCGAAGGCGGGCGGGCAGCGAACAGCGTGTTGGGCTCGATGGTGAGCTGGTAGTGCGAGATGTGGCTTGCGCCCAGGCCGCAGGCGGTTGCAACGTCGCTCAGGGCGCGGGTTGCGTGCTGCCCCGGCAGGCCATACATCAGGTCGATATTCAATTCGCAAAACCCTGCCTGGACGGCTGCCTTGACCGCTTCCACCGCCGCGCGGCCATCGTGAATGCGTCCAATGGCTCGGAGCAATTGGTCGTCGAAGGATTGAACCCCCACCGACAGTCGCGTGACCCCGGCCGATCGATAGCCGCGGAAACGGACGCAATCGGAAATCCCGGGGTTGGCTTCGAGGGTGACCTCGCAGCCTGGCGCCCATGGCAGGCGACCCGCGATGCCCTCCAGCAGCCGTCCGACGCCCGCGGCGCTGAACAGGCTGGGGGTGCCGCCGCCTATGAAGATCGACTGCAGGATTCGCCCGCTGACCGCTGCCGATTCGTACCGCAGGTCCGCCAGCAGTGCGTCTATGTAGTCATCCTCGGGAATGGCGCCAGAGGCGGCGTGGGAGTTGAAATCGCAATAGGGGCACTTGCGCGCGCACCAAGGCAAGTGGACGTAGAGTCCAAGCGGAGGTGCCGTCATGAATTTAGGGAGACGCTGATCAATCACTGAGGCCGCGAAAGTGTGACATCAGCACTGCCGCTGCCAGGGCGCGGTGGCTGCGTCGATTCTTCTCTGCGGGTGGCAGCTCGGCGGCGCTGCTGTTGGTGCCGGGCACCAGGAATATCGGGTCGTAGCCAAAGCCACCCGTGCCCCTGGGTTGGTCCAGGATGTGGCCTTCCCAGCGCCCTTGGCAGATCAGAGGGATCGGGTCCGTCGGCGCGCGCAGTAGAACCAGCACGCAGTGGAATGCGGCTGCCCGCTGTTCGCCCGATAGGTGCGCCATACGCGCCAGGAGCCGCGCCACGTTGTCACTATCGGAGGCTCCCGAGCCCGCGTAGCGGGCCGATCGCACCCCAGGCTCCCCTGCTAGAGCCGGTACCGCCAAGCCCGAATCGTCCGCCAGGGCTGGCAGCCCGGTCAGCGAAGCGGCGTGTCGCGCCTTGGCAATGGCATTTTCCACGAAGGTGGGTGCGTTCTCGGGCGCGGGCGGCACCGAGAAATCGCTCTGCGATCGCACGTCCAGACCCAGCTCTCGCAACAGCATCGCGAACTCTCGCGTCTTGCCTGGGTTGGAGCTGGCCAGCACCAGGGTGCTCACTGCTGGAGCGCCTCGCGCTGGGCCTGGAGCAACTCGTTGATGGCCTTGTGCGCGAGATCCAACATGGCGTCGAGCTCCTCGCGCCGGAAGGCGTGGCCCTCGGCGGTGCCTTGCAACTCGATGAAGTTGCCGCCGTCGTTCATGACCACGTTCATGTCGGTTTCCGCTTCGGCATCCTCGGCGTAGTCCAGGTCGACCACAGGCGCACCCCGGTATATGCCCACCGATACCGAGGCCACCTGGCCAATGATCGGCAGCCGCACCAGCTTGTTACGCTGCTGCAAGCCTTGGACGGCATCCACCAGGGCAACGTAGCTGCCGGTAATGGCAGCGGTGCGCGTGCCACCATCGGCCTGAATGACATCGCAGTCGATGGTGATGGTGCGCTCCCCCAGGCCGCCGAGATCGGTCACTGCCCGCAACGAGCGCCCAATCAGGCGCTGAATCTCCATGGTGCGTCCGCCCTGGCGTCCCTGGCTCGCCTCCCGTGAGCTGCGGGTGTGAGTGGCCCGCGGCAGCATGCCATATTCGGCGGTGACCCAGCCTCGATTCTGCCCCCGCAGGAAGCTGGGCACCCGATCCTCGACGCTCGCAGTGCAGATCACCCGAGTATCGCCGAACTCCACCAGGACAGATCCCTCGGCATGACGGGTGAACTGCCGCGTCAAGCGCACTGGCCGCAGCTCTTCGGGGGCGCGTCCACTAGGCCTCATTGCCATCTCCACCATGCCTTATCCATCCGCCGCAGTATAACAACGGCGCCCGTATTGGCGGCCGTGCGATCCGGGTTACCATGGTCGCCCCTTCGTCGCGACGCCATGAGCATTCCGATGCTGCACAGCATGACCGCTTTCGCCCGGTTGGAGCGGCGTGGCCCCTGGGGTCAGCTCACCTGGGAGCTGCGCTCAGTCAATCATCGCTACCTGGAGATTACGCCCAGGCTCCCCGAGGGGCTGCGGAACCTCGAGCCGGCGACTCGCGAGCGTGCCCAGAGTCGTCTCGGCCGCGGCAAGATCGAAGCATCGCTGCGCTTCAAGGCCGCCAGCTCCGAGACCAGCGACCTGGTGCTGGATCGGGCGCAGGCACAGCGGGTGGTGCGCGCACTTCAGGAAATTGGCGGGATGCTTGAGAAGTCGGTGCCGCCGCCCGCCATCGAGATCCTGCGTTGGCCGGGCGTGGCGGAGCAGCCCGAACCCGATATGGAACTCCTGCAGTCGGAAGCACTGCAGGGTTTCGACGCGGCCCTGGAGCAGCTGGTGGCCAGCCGTCGTCGCGAGGGCGAGCAGATAAGCGCGCTGTTGCAGCAACGCTGCGCGACTATCGCCGAGCTGGTGGCCGAGCTGCGCCTACTCAGGCCAGAGATTCTGCAACGCCAGCGGGAGCGGCTGATGGGACGGTTGGCCGACTTGCCCACTGCCGATCCGGGTCGGCTGGAGCAGGAGCTGGTGATCGTCGCTCAGCGCCTGGACGTGGAGGAGGAGCTCGACCGCCTGGACGCCCACCTGGTGGAGATTGCCGGCGTGCTGCGTCGAGCCGAACCGGTGGGGCGGCGCTTGGACTTCTTGATGCAGGAGCTCAATCGCGAGGCCAACACCTTGTCATCCAAGTCCCCGGATTCGGCCAGCACCAAGCTCATCGTCGACTTGAAAGTGCTTATCGAACAGCTTCGCGAGCAGGTTCAGAACGTGGAGTGAGGTGCGGTGGCGGCACCCCGAAACAATGGATCAGTCTCGGCTGGGGAAGGTGTCGTGGGGATAGCCAGCGGTCACCTCTACATCGTCTCTGCACCCTCCGGCGCCGGCAAGACCAGCCTGGTGGCAGCGCTGTTGCGGCGGGATCCCCAGGTGGTCGTCTCGATTTCACATACCACGCGCCCGCCTCGCCCGGCCGAGCGAAACGGCTACGACTACTACTTCGTTACCGCGGAGCACTTCGCAGAATTGGCTGAGTCCGGGGCTTTTTTGGAGCATGCCCAGGTCTTCGATCACCATTACGCCACCTCTCGCGCCGCCGTCGAGCGCGAGCTCTCGGCGGGTCGTGACGTGGTGCTGGAGATCGATTGGCAGGGTGCCCAGCAGATTCGCCAGGTCTGGCCCCAGGCCATCAGCGTGTTCATTCTGCCGCCATCCATCTCGGCGCTCAGGGCGCGGCTGGCAAGTCGTGGGCAGGATAGCCCCGACGTAATCGAGCGGCGCATGGCGGCGGCGCGTGCAGAGATGGCTCATTGGCGGGAGTATGACTACATGCTGGTCAACAACGAGTTCGACCGGACGGTGGCGGAATTGCAGGCCATCTTTTTGGCCGGGCGCCTGCGACTCGAATCCCAGAATGTCCGCCTGCGCGCACTTCTGCACGATCTGCTGTCATAACAGGTAGTGGCTGGTTAAACTAGCAGGTCCGGCTGCGCGGCAATGATGGAGCACAGTACTGATGGCGCGAGTAACCGTTGAGGACTGCCTCGACAGTGTTGACAACCGATTTGATCTTGTCCTGGTGGCCGCTCGCCGAGCCCGCGAAATCGCCGGTGGTGCCCAGGCGCGGGTTCCCCTGGAGAACGACAAACCCACCGTGCTGGCTTTACGCGAGATTGCCGCCGGCGTGTGCCCCACCCAGCAGACTGTAGCGGGCGACGCCTTCGGGGTGGCCGATGAGCCGGCCGAGGCCGACGAAGTCGCCGACGAGCCCAACGCGAGGCCCAACGCGAGCGGGGAGGAGCCCGAAGCCGGAGCGCCGTAGCGCGGGCGCGGTAGCCCTCATGGCCCTAGCCACCCTCCAAACCAGTTCTGAAGTCACCTCCGCTGTACAGGAGGTGGCGCCGCAGATTGATGAGCTGATAGAGCTGGTGTCAGCTTATCTCGAACCCCAGCAGTCCCAAGCCGTGCGCGCGGCGTGTGAGTTCGCCGCAGTCGCGCATTGGGGCCAGTACCGCAAGTCCGGCGAGCCCTACGTAACCCACCCCATAGCCGTCGCCCGGCTGCTCGCGGAAGTGCATTTCGACCACGCCACACTGATGGCTGCGGTGCTGCACGACGTGGTGGAGGACACCCGCCACACGTTGGCTGAGATTGCGGAGGGTTTCGGCGAAGAGGTGGCAGCGCTGGTGGACGGAGTCACCAAGCTGACCCAGATTCGCTTCGCCTCGCGCAAGGAAGCCCGGGCTGAGAACTTCCAGAAGATGTTCCTGGCCATGTCCAAGGACATCCGCGTGCTGATGGTCAAGCTGGCGGACCGGCTCCACAACATGCGCACTCTGGGTGCGCTACCTGCGGCCAAGCGCCGCCGCATTGCCCACGAGACTCTGGAGATCTACGCTCCCATCGCGGGTCGGCTGGGGATGAACTATCTGCGGCTGCAGCTGGAGAATCTGGGATTCCAGGCCCTTTATCCGCTGCGCTTCCGGGTGCTTAGCGAGGCGGTTCGGCGGGCCCGTGGCAACCGTAAGGAAATCCTGTCCCAAATCGAGGACCGTATCCGCACCCGGCTTCAGGACGAGGCGATTCACCCCAAGGTGATCGGCCGGGAGAAGCACCTCTGGGGCATCTACAAGAAGATGCACAGCAAGCGGCTGCCATTCCGCGAGGTCTACGACGTCTATGCGTTTCGCATCATCGTCGACACTGTGGATACCTGCTACCGGGTGTTGGGCATTGTCCACAATCTCTACAAGCCCCACTTCGGGCACTTCAAGGACTACGTGGCCATTCCCAAGGCCAATGGTTATCAGTCGTTACACACGGTGTTGTTCGGGCCCCACGGTGTCCCCATCGAGGTGCAGGTGCGCACCCGGGAAATGCACATCATGGCCGAAACCGGCGTAGCCTCGCACTGGTTGTACAAGAATCCGCACAACGGCGACAGCGGCCCGCAGCAACGGGCCCGTGAATGGCTGAAGCGCGTTCTCGAGATGCAGAAGCGGGCCGGCGATTCGGTCGAGTTCCTGGAGAACGTGAAGGTCGACCTGTTTCCCGACGAGGTCTATGTTTTCACGCCCAAGGGACGAATCATCGAGTTGCCGCGAGGCGGCACCGCCGTTGACTTCGCCTACGCCATTCATTCCGATGTGGGCAATCATTGCGTCGCCGCCAAGATCGACCGTCGGCTGGCTTCTTTGCGGACCCAGCTCGACAGCGGCCAGACGGTTGAGATCATCACCGCCCGCACCGCTCGGCCCAATCCGTCCTGGCTCGGCTTCGTTGCCACCGCCAAGGCGCGTTCCAACATCCACCACTATCTCAAGAAACTGCAGCACGAGGACGCGATCGTGCTGGGTCGCCGCATGTTGGACAAGGCGCTACTCGATTTCGGCGCCAACCTGCAGGACGTGCCTGACCAGCGCATAGCCGAGGTGGTTGCCGATCTGGGGGCAGGGAGCTTCGAGCAGGTGCTGGTCGATTTGGGGCTGGGGAAGCGGCTGGCGCCATTACTGGCGCGACGCCTGATTCCCCTGGCCGACGGCGATCCGCTTCCGAAAGATACCTCTCCGGGCGGTGACAACCGGCCACTGGCGATCAAAGGCACCGAGGGCACGGTGGTGAATTTCGCCCGTTGCTGCCGGCCGATCCCCGGTGATGCCATCCTCGCCCAACTGACTTCCGGCAAAGGCATCGTGGTGCATCGGACAACCTGCAAGAATTTGCGCGATCGCAACGCCGATCGAGTCTTGGACGTGATCTGGGCCGACGGGGTCGATCAGGACTTTCAGGCTGAGATACGGCTCGAGTCCAAGAATCAGCGCGGCGTTCTGGCCACGATCGCCGCCACCATTGCCGACAATAACTCCAATATCAGCAATGTCAGCCTTGATGAGCGCGAGGGCAACATCACCACCATGTCCTTCGTCGTTGGTGTGCGTAACCGGATCCACCTGGCTCGGGCGATGCGCCGACTTCGCTGCCTGCCCCAGGTGCTGCGCATTTCCCGAGTCGGCTGACATTCCCAATCCCTGCGTCCACGAGGAGCGCCCATGACCCGCGAAGTGATCCAGACCGAGCAGGCGCCGGCCGCCATTGGCACTTATTCCCAAGCCGTCCGTGTCGGCGATCTCGTCTTCCTTTCCGGACAGATTCCCTTGGATCCCGAAACCATGGAGATGGTCCCCGGCGGCGTGGAAGAGCAAACACGTCGAGTCTTCAGCAACCTGGATGCGGTGGTCGCGGCGGCGGGTGGCAGCTTGGGCGATGTAGTGAAGCTCAACGTCTACCTCACCGATCTGACCAACTTCCCGGTCGTGAATCAGGTCATGGGCGAGCTGTTTCAGGAGCCGTATCCCGCTCGAGCAGCCATCGGCGTCTCGGCCTTGCCCAAGGGAGCCCTGGTAGAGGTCGAGGGAGTGCTCTACTTAGGGGGACGCTGATCGATCCCTGGGAGCCGCCCGAGTATCGACGACCTGGTCCACAAGGACTTGAACCACGTTCCGTGCGACGCCGAAGGTGCACCACGCGCTTCCGGAGACGTGCCGCTGACCAGCCTGCAGGGAATCGGTCCCCGGCTAAGTGAGCGGCTTGCGGGTCTGGGGCTACACGGGGTGCGGGACCTGCTGCTCCACCTGCCCTTTCGCTACGAAGACCGCACCCGCCTGGTGGCGCTAGGGGCTTTGCTACCCGGTCAGTCCGCTGCCGTCGAAGGCGAGATCCTGGCGAGCGAGGTGCTCGGCTCCGGACGCCGAAGTACGCTGGTGGCTCGGATCAGCGACGGCACCGGCACGCTGCAACTCCGATTCATCAACTATCGCCCAGGCCACATCAGCGCGTTGAGGCGTGGCCGCCGGGTGCGCTGCTTCGGCGATGTGCGCAACAGCCACTACGGTGTGGAGATGGTCCATCCGGAGTTCCGAGATGCCACTGACCCTCGCGCCCAGGCCGAGAGCGAGGGTTTGACCCCGGTGTATCCGGCGGCATCGGGCGTCCATCAGCTCACCCTCCGGAAACTCCTCACGCAGGCCCTGTCGTGGCTCGATGGCCCCACTGCCGAGCGCCTTGAGCTGCTTCCAGAGACGCTGCGTCAGCGCCTTTCCATGCCAGGCTTTGCCGAGGCCCTGCGGGCGTTGCACCAGCCCCCGGCCGGCACCCAGCCAGCCGAACTGTTGGCTGCCGTGCACCCGGCCCGGCGGCGTCTGGCTTTCGAGGAGCTGCTGGCGCACCAGCTCAGTCTGCGTCGCCTGCGCCAGCGCCTCCAGCGCAGCCCCGCTCCGCCTTTGCTTGGTGCGGGCGCGTTGGTGGCGAAGCTGATGGCAGGGCTGCCGTTCCGCCCCACTCGAGCCCAGCTGCGGGTGATCGACGAGATCCGCGCCGATCTGGAACAAGTCGCGCCCATGTTGCGTCTGGTCCAAGGCGATGTAGGGTCCGGGAAGACCCTGGTGGCGGCTGCCGCCGTGCTGCAGGCGGTCGAGTGCGGCTACCAGGCGGCGGTGATGGCGCCCACGGAGCTCCTGGCAGAACAGCATTGGCGCAACTTCTCCTTCTGGCTGGAGCCTTTGGGTGTGCCGGTCGCCTGGATTGCCGGAAGCCTGAAAGGGAAAGCCCGTAAGCAGTCGCTCGAGGAGATCGCCAGCGGTGCGGCCCGGGTCGCGATCGGTACCCATGCGCTATTCCAGCAGGACGTCAGTTTTGAAGATCTGGGTCTGGTAGTAATCGACGAACAGCACCGGTTCGGCGTTCACCAACGTCTGGCGCTACGGCAAAAAGGCGCCCAGGAAGGACGGGGTGTGCACCAGCTGATCATGACCGCGACACCCATTCCGCGAACGCTGGCCATGACTGCCTATGCTGACCTGGACAGCTCCGTCATCGACGAGCTGCCGCCGGGCCGTAAACCGGTGACCACGGTGGTAATGGCAGATTCGCGCCGCGCCGACGTGGTGGCGCGGGTGGACCAGGCCTGTGCTCAGGGCCGGCAGGCCTATTGGGTGTGCACGTTGGTGGAGCAATCCGAGGTCCTCGAGTGCCAGGCTGCGGAGGCAACCGCGACCGCGCTGCAGGAGGCGCTGCCGTCCCGCCGCATCGGGCTGGTGCACGGAAGGCTCAAGGCCAGCGACAAGGAATCGGTCATGGCGGGCTTCAAGGCCGGGCAGATCGACCTGCTGGTGGCGACCACGGTGATCGAAGTCGGTGTCGATGTGCCGAATGCTAGCCTGATGATTATCGAGAACGCGGAACGCCTCGGCCTGGCGCAGTTGCACCAGCTGCGGGGCCGCGTCGGGCGGGGTCGCCTCGACAGCTTCTGCGTGTTGCTCTACAGCGCTCCCCTGTCCGAATTGGCCCGCGCCCGCTTGGAGGTCTTGCGGGGCAGCAACGACGGCTTCGAGATCGCGCGCCGCGATTTGGAGCTCCGCGGCCCTGGAGAGCTACTCGGTACCCGCCAGACCGGCCTGCTGCAGCTGCGGGTGGCGGATGTGGTCCGTGATCAGTCGATCCTTGGTGAGGTCAGCGAAGCGGCCAGCTGGCTGCAGCGCCAGGAACCGGACTCGGTGGATCCGCTGGTGACCGCTTGGCTCGGTTCCACGAGCTCATATGCCGAGGTGTAAGCGCGGCGTGACCAAGAGGGGAGCCGGGCGTTATGGTGCGCGCTTTCGCTGGATCAGCCGAGTGCGGCCAGACCCATACAGACCGCCGAGGAGGACATGAGCAAAGGCGAACGCTTGCGCGAGTATGCATTGCTGATGCGGTTGGATCGGCCGATCGGCGCATTGCTGCTGCTTTGGCCCACCTTGTGGGCGTTGTGGGTGGCCGGCGCCGGCTCTCCGTCAGCCGGCGTGGTGGCGGTATTCTGCACCGGCGTATTCCTGATGCGTTCCGCCGGCTGCGTGATCAACGACTACGCCGATCGGGACATCGACCCGCACGTGCGCCGCACGCGGAGCCGGCCCTTGGCCGCCAAGCGGATCCAGCCCAAGGAAGCCCTGGGCTTGTTCGTGGTGCTGTGTTTGACGGCTTTCGCGCTGGTTCTGAGCCAAAACGCGTTGACGGTGCAAATGTCCGTGCTGGGCGCGCTGTTGGCGACCACCTACCCCTTCATGAAGCGTTACCACCACTTTCCCCAGGTCCATCTGGGTGTCGCGTTCGGCTGGGCCGTACCCATGGCCTTCGCAGCCGAGACTGGCGGCGTCCCTCCGGAAGGTTGGTTGCTGTTCGCGGTGGCGGTGGTGTGGGCGGTGGCCTACGACACTCTCTACGCCATGGTGGATCGGGAGGATGACTTGCGGGTCGGGGTACGCTCCACCGCCATCCTGTTCGGGCAGATGGATCTGGTGGCGGTGGCGTTGGCTCAAGTTTGCGTGCTGAGCGGGCTGTTCCTGCTGGGACGCAGCTTGGGGCTGGGGCTTTCGTATCTGATCGGGCTCGCCGCCGCTGCCGGCCTGATGGCTTATCAGCAGTACCTGGCGCGGGAGCGGGACCCGTCTCAGTGCTTCAAGGCGTTTCTCAACAACAACTGGGTGGGCTTCGCGGTCTTCATGGGTATCGTCGCAGACTACTTGGTGACTGCGGAGACCTGAGCTGATCTCGCGTGGCAATATGGCACCCGAATGAACTACCTCTTCGCTACAGTTTTCCTGGCGCTGGCCGTACTGATCGGCATGCAGCCTGGCATGGCGCCGGCTGGTGTCGGCATTGGCGCTCTAACCTTGATCATGCTTTGGCGCAGCACCCGCGAGCCCAAGCGCCGATCGCGGGCGGCACCGCGGCGTAGGCGTCGGATCAGCGACATCCTCCCGTCCCGCGCAGATCGCGAGGGTGGCAACGACTAGCCCGAACTCCACCGCCCCAGCCAGCAACGATCCGGCTCAGCCCAGCAGCCACAGCACCAGCGGCAGGGAGAACAGTGCCAGCCCCGTTTGTGCGGTCACGATGGCGGCCATGAGTTCGGCATTGCCACCCATCTGGCGTGCCAGCAGATAGGCCGAGGGTGCTCCTGGAAGCGCCGCGAACAGAAGCAACGTCGCCCGCTCCAGCTCGCTCAAGGGCAGCATCGCCGTCACTGCGATCACCAGCAGGGGCATCAGCCCCAGCTTTAGCGCCAGCGCCAGGGCGAGGGGCAGGAAATGCTGCGCGGCCCCAAGGGGTCGCAAGCCGGCGCCGACTGCAAGCAGGCCGAGGGGCAGCGCCGCCCGTGCGAGGATGTCCAGCACCGGCGAGATCAGCGGAGGCGGGCCGAGGCCGGTGCCGCTCAACCCAATGCCCGCGGCACAGGCCAAAATCAGCGGATTGCGCAGCAGCGCCCGTAGCGTGCCGGCGAGCGGGGTCGGCCGATCGCCGGCATAGCGCGCCAGCACCCCGACGCAGAGCACATTGACCAGCGGTATCAGCACTCCGATCAGCAGCGCCGCTTGAGCCAGCCCTTCGCCGCCGAAGAGTGCCGCCGCCGCCGCCAATCCCAGGTAGGTATTGAAGCGGATGGCGCCCTGATACACCGAGCTGAAGTCCGGCCCGTCGGCAGCAATCTGCCGCCGGAACGCGAGCAGTAACAGCGTCATCAGCCCCATCAGCAGCAGCGCGGCGATAGTGAGCCGGCCCAGGCTGCCGAGACTCATGGGCGTGGCGGCCAGGCGGTTGACCAGCAGCGCCGGAAACAACACGAAGTAGGTCAGGCGTTCGGCGCCGGCCCAGAAATCGCCGCCGGGGATGCCGCAGCGTCGCATCAGGTAACCGAGCCCGATCAGCGTGAAAACGGGATAGAGCGCGCTCAACAACTGGCTGATACCGGTATCCATGACCTTCCCCGGCGGTTCGAGATCGCCCAGCGCTCAGCGACCCGTCCGCTCAGGCATCTCCGGCGGGCTCTCCTATACTTCGCTGAGTCGCGGGGCAGCTCATGGCTGGTTCGAGCCGCGATGCCAACCTACAGCCCCCGTTCCAGTTCGGCCAGCAGCGGCCGACGCGGAGTGGCAGATCTCGCCGCTCCTCGGTGACATTCACTCACGAGGTGCAGTCATGGCGACGTCCAACTACAAGGACCTCGATCCACTCGAAACCCGCGATTGGGTTGACTCCCTGGACGCGGTGATCGAGCGCGATGGTCCCGATCGAGCCCACTTCATCGTAGAGAAGCTCATCGAACGCGCTCACGATGCCGGTGCGCAGTTTCCCTATATTGCGAATACCGCGTACGTGAATACGATTCCACCGGAGCTGGAGGAGCGCTCGCCCGGAGATCACGACCTGGAATGGCGGCTGCGCTCGCTGATCCGCTGGAACGCCATGGCCATGGTGGTGCGGGCCAACCGCAAGCCGGCCGAGCCCGGGGGGCACATCGCGAGCTTCGCCTCGGCCGCGACCCTCTACGACGTGGGCTTCAACCATTTTTGGCACGCTCCGAGCGAAAACCACGGCGGCGACCTGATTTACATCCAGGGACATTCGGCGCCAGGGATCTATGCCCGGGCCTATCTGGAAGGCCGTATCAGCGAGGAGCAGCTGGAGGGTTTCCGCCAGGAGGTGGGTGGCATCGGATTGTCCTCCTATCCGCATCCCTGGTTGATGCCGGAGTTCTGGCAATTTCCCACGGTGTCCATGGGCCTCGCCCCTATCACCGCCATCTATCAGGCGCGGTTTCTCAAGTACCTACAAAACCGCGGGCTTGCTGACACCAAAAAGCGCAAGGTCTGGGCCTTCATGGGCGACGGCGAGATGGACGAGCCCGAATCCATGGGCGCCATCGGCCTTGCGACTCGGGAGCAGCTGGACAACCTGATCTTCGTCATCAACTGCAACCTGCAGCGCCTGGACGGACCGGTTCGCGGCAACGGCAAGATCATCCAGGAGCTGGAGGGCGAGTTCCGCGGCGCGGGTTGGAACGTGATCAAGGTGATCTGGGGCTCCTATTGGGACCCGCTGCTCGCCAAAGACGACAAGGGCTTGCTGCGCAAGCGCATGGAAGAGGCCGTGGATGGCGAATACCAGAACTTCAAGGCCAGGGGCGGCGCCTACACCCGCAAGCACTTTTTCGGCAAGTACCAGGAGCTGCGGGATTTGGTGGCCAGCCTCTCGGACGAGGACATCTGGCGGCTGAATCGCGGTGGCCACGATCCGCACAAGATCTACGCCGCCTATGTGGCCGCCGTGAGACATAGCGGGCAGCCGACGGTGATCCTGGCCAAGACCGTCAAGGGCTATGGCATGGGTGAAGCGGGCGAGGGCCAGAACATCACCCATCAGCAGAAGAAGATGGGCGAGGAAGCGATGCGCAAGTTCCGCGATCGCTTCCACGTACCGATCCCCGACGAGCAGATCAAGGATGCGCCGTTCTACCGGCCGGAGGAGGATTCCCCGGAAATCCGTTATCTCCACGAACGCCGCGAGGCCCTGGGCGGCTACCTGCCCCAGCGCCGAGCCCGTGGCGATTCCCTGCAGGCGCTACCTCTGGATCGCTTCGAGGCGCTGCTGAAGAGCACCGGGGAGCGCACCATGTCCACCACCATGGCACTGGTGCGAGTGTTGGCGACATTGGCCCGCGACAAGACCATCGGGCCACGGCTGGTGCCCATCGTGCCCGACGAGGCGCGCACTTTCGGCATGGAGGGCATGTTTCGACAGGTGGGGATCTACGCCCCCGAGGGACAGCTCTACGAGCCCATGGACGCCGATCAGATCATGCCCTATCGGGAGGACAAGAAGGGGCAGATTCTGCAGGAGGGAATCAACGAGGCCGGCGCCATCTCCTCTTGGATTGCGGCCGCCACCTCCTACAGTACCAACGGTATCTCCATGATTCCGGTCTACATCTTCTACTCCATGTTCGGGTTTCAGCGGGTTGGGGATCTGGCCTGGGCGGCCGGTGACATGCAGGCCCGGGGATTCTTGATCGGTGGCACCTCGGGACGAACCACGCTGAACGGGGAAGGGCTGCAGCACCAGGATGGCCACAGCCAGATTCACGCCTCCTTCATCCCCAACTGCATTGCCTATGACCCAACATTCCATTTCGAGGTCGCCGTCATCTTCCAAGACGGCATGCGGCGCATGTTCCAGGAGCAGGAGAATGTCTTCTATTACCTGACCACTCTGAACGAAAACTACACCCAGCCGGACCTGCCCGCCGGCGTGGAGGAAGGAATCGTCCGCGGGCTGTATCGATTGCAGCAGTCCAACGGTGGAGGGCGCGCCCGGGTCCAACTCATGGGCTGCGGGTCGATCCTTCGGGAGGTGATCGCCGCCGCCGACCTGCTGAAAAGCGACTTCGACGTGGATGCCGACATCTGGAGCGCTCCGAGCCTCAACCAACTCCGACGTGACGGCCTTGCCGTGGAACGCTGGAACCGTCTGCATCCCCAGGAGCTGCCCCGGACGAGCTATGTCGAGCGCTGCTTCACTGGCACCGAGGGACCTATCGTGGCGGCCACTGATTACATGAAGAGCTTCGCCGATCAGGTCCGCGGCTGGATGCCCCGGCGCTACGTGGTGCTCGGCACCGACGGCTACGGCCGCTCCGACAGCCG